>NZ_JARBDB010000072.1:0-229944 GCF_036577605.1 Paenibacillus sp. GYB004 | reverse complement strand
TACGTACGGAAGGGATAAGCGCTGAAAGCATCTAAGCGCGAAGCCCCCCTCAAGATGAGATTTCCCAATTCGTAAGACCCCTGGTAGACGACCAGGTTGATAGGTTCGGGGTGGAAGCGCAGCAATGTGTGGAGCTGACGAATACTAATCGGTCGAGGGCTTATCCTACAATACTCCACGAACCTTCGTGGAGGCCTCAAGAGCCCTTGGGGTAACGTTTCATCTCTCTCTCTTCTTCGGTTCGCATTCAGTTTTCAGGGAACAACAATGATTGTTCCTTCTTTCATACGCGGTTGTGGTGGAATGGCAGACACGCTATCTTGAGGGGGTAGTGGGCGTACGCCCGTGGAGGTTCGAGTCCTCTCAACCGCATTTTACTAACTTTATATTGTGCGGTCGTGGCGGAATTGGCAGACGCGCTAGATTCAGGTTCTAGTGATGTAACAGTCGTGGAGGTTCGAGTCCTCTCGACCGCATAGATGATTTACTTGCAAGTATGGACTCTAACCTCAGGGTTGCAGTCCATATTTTGTCCCTGGTTTGGGATGTTGTTTATGCAATCCTTCGTCCGGATATGCAGTTTTATATTGCTACCTGAGCGTCGATTGTGTATAATTAGAATCCTGAACGCTTTGATTGAATCGTATGCGGACGTGGCTCAGTGGTAGAGCATCGCCTTGCCAAGGCGAGGGTCGCGAGTTCGAATCTCGTCGTCCGCTTATACCTTAAGCCGGTGTGGCGGAATTGGCAGACGCGCGCGACTCAAAATCGTGAGGGAAACCGTGGGGGTTCGAGTCCCTTCACCGGCATTATATTATCGGGACGTAGCTCAGCTTGGTAGAGCACCTGGTTTGGGACCAGGGGGTCGCATGTTCAAATCGTGTCGTCCCGACTTTTCATTTGCGGGTGTAGTTCAATGGTAGAACTCCAGCCTTCCAAGCTGGTAGCGTGGGTTCGATTCCCATCACCCGCTTACGTAAACTCACAGTGAAGACTGTCGGCGGAAGCCGGCAGTCTTTTTTCTGCCTTTATCGGCGGTTTGTGAACATCAATTGCGGTATGGTATAGTGGGAATCATAATAATCGGGCTAATCGCCGGACGGCAAGTCCTTAGAAAGAGGTGTATACCATGGCTGAAGATTTTATAAAATTAGGCGTTCGCCCGGAGCTCCAGAAAGCGATGGCTGCTTATGGAATTACAGATCCGACACCGGTGCAGGCCAAAGCGATCCCGCTGCTGCTCGCAGGTCGTGACGTAGCGGCACAAGCCCAGACCGGGACGGGCAAAACATTAGCGTTTGTGCTCCCGATTTTGGAAAAGGTGGAACCGAATCGCCCGTTTACTCAGGCTCTGATCGTTACGCCTACCCGCGAACTCGCCGTACAGATTGCCAGAGAAACGGAAAGACTGGCTTCGGTTGTCGGCGCCGGGGTTCAGGCGATCTACGGGGGAACGGACGTAGACCGTCAAAACAAGAAGCTGGAGCAAGTTCCGACGATCGTTGTCGGTACGCCGGGCCGTTTGCTTGACCATTTGAAGAGAGAGACGTTATCCCTCAACGGCGTACGTCTGGTTGTTGTCGATGAAGCGGATGAGATGCTTCGCCGAGGATTTCTGGAGGAAGTCGAGACGCTGCTCGCCCTGGCTTCGGAGAAACGGCAAACGATGCTTTTCTCCGCTACGATGCCGCAACCGATCCGTCAATTGGCGGAGCGCTACATGCGCAAGCCGGAGCAGTTGAAAATAGCCGGCAAGCAAGTAACGGTAGATGAAATTGAACAAGCTGCTGTCGAAACGCCGGAAACGGAAAAAAACAATACGCTTATTCAGTTGATCGGACATTACCGTCCTTTCTTGGCGATGGTTTTCTGCAGTTCCAAAGGCCGGGCGAATGTCGTGAACGAAGCGCTGCAAAAAGCGGACATTGAATCCGACGTGCTGCATGGGGATCTGTCCCAGGCCAAGCGGGAGTTCGTCCTGAAGCGGTTCCGCGAAGCGAAGCTTCAAGTGCTCGTTGCGACAGATATCGCTGCTCGCGGGCTCGATATCGAGGGAGTTACCCATGTATTCAACTACGATGTGCCGCAAGATTTCGAGTGGTACATTCACCGTATAGGTCGTACCGGACGAGCAGGAGAGAGCGGTATCGCGATTACGCTGGTGACGGCACGCGATCGTCTGAGACTGGCGAAGCTGGAAAGCAAGATCGGCATGAAGCTGCCGCGCCGTGATCAGACTGGTGGACTGCTTTCCAGCGAGGTGGTCAAGAAGACAGCTGGGAAGCCAGCAGGCTTCCGTAAAAGCTCCGATTCGGCCGCTTCGAAATACCGGAAGTCCGATACGGGCCGCCAAGGGGCGAAGCGTTCAGCGGACGGAGGAGCAGGCAGAGGCTCATCGAAAGGGTTCGGCAAAGGACCGGGAGGTTCCCGGTCAACCTTCGGGGGCGGAGCCGGCAAAAACCGCCCCGGTCCGGGATTCGCAGGCGCTGGTCGCCGCGGAGCGCCTAGAGGCAAATAACACGAGAAAGACGCTTTCTAACCACTATCTTCAGTGGTATTGGAGGCGTCTTTTTTAAATATCAGCACATGTTCTTCACCGTGATAAAGCAGAGAAGGGGCCATCTTGCTTGTCGAGCCTCTTATTTTGTTGGAGGACATACGTATTCCGCTTTCGGCGATGCGGAATGCATTCTGCCCGCAAACAAGATATTTTCGGGCCGGACCAAGAGTGAGGTTGGCCCCCTCAAACCTCATCAACGAGCAACTGGAGCCAAGGGGACTCATTCCCTTCCACACAAACGTATGAGTATGCACTCATGTCAAAGGACCGTCCGGACGTCGTGGCGCCTCCGGACGGTTTTTCATAAAGAGTTTTCCCGCGAAGCTGAACCCTTTAGGCTCACAAAAACAGATATCCCGTGCGTCGCTTACAAGGCTCATTCTACATGACCGAGGGCCTCAAACCGAAATGCTATTTAGCATGCGATTCATCAAGATTCCTCTACCAGACACAATATGACGTAAGACCCTCACTTGAAGCAAAAGTCTTCACCGAAAGCGGCAAGCAGGTGATGTCTAGGATCTGCAGTATCGTCAACACGTCGAGGGGCAACGGAAAAGAAAAGTGTATAGCAGATCAGTTATCGTTCCTTCGGGTCATTTGCTGCCATACGGAACCTTCGGCTGCTACTCCGCCTTCAATCCGTTCTATAGCCAGTTTGACCTGCATACGCACTTCAAATTCGGGATCGTCGGCCGCCTCCAGCAGTGCCGGCAACGAACGTTCGTCTCCAGTCTCATACAAGAAACGTGCGGCTCTCCAGCGGACGAGCTTATTCGAATCGCGAAGCGACTCGGTCATCGCATCAATGGCCGCGGGATCTCCGATATCGGAGATCGTATCACCTGCCGTTCTTCGGACGGATACGGAATTATCGCGGAGCGCCTGATACAAATAAGGCAGCACTTCCGGTTCGCGAATATCGCCGATATAGACGGAGGCAAGTCTCCGGATTGACGCTTGAGGGTCGTTCAGCGCCTTGGCTAGCAGCGGCAGTCTCTCCATGGACGGTTTAATTTGCTGAAGGGCGGCGTACCGCTTTTTCCAGTCAGGGTCATCCAGATGACGTTCGATTTCAGCTGAACCCAGTTCCGGCCGGATCGCAGGCTCGCTTGTCCCGTCCACTCCGGCGGATTGGGCCGCTTTCACCAGTTCATTCAGCCTTGTCTGGTCATAAGTCGCATCCAGCTCCTGAACGATCTGGTCGGCTATCTCCTGGAGCTCCCCATAGCGAATCCCGATCTCTTCAAGCTTTCGCTCCTTGATCAGATTGGGCGAAGCGTTGCCGGCGTTCATAGCTGCCTCTACGAACCGTTCGGGCATCGCCCTCCGGACTTCTTCGCCCCCGGACCGGACTCGTATTTGCATAGGAATGGAACGAAACGATTGGACAAGGACGGAAGCTTCACCGAATGAATCGGCATCTATGCTCTCCGGCACGGCAGAGGTCTGAACCTCATCCGATCCCAGTATGGACCGTATGCTTGCGAGAATCGCCTGCCAGTCACCTTTTGGATGCCGATCCACAGCTATAAAGTCGGCAGTATGGAAGATGGAGGTCACCCCGGGTATTTCCAGAATGCTCTGGAACGGAACGGGCATGGCGGTGTTCGCTTTCGTATACGTTCGCATCGAGCCTTTTGGCAAGGCTTCATCTAAGTTAATTTTCATCGAGTTCGGACTAGGCGTCGGTTCGATGGATATGATTCTCATCCGTATATCCCTCCTCCCCTCTATTGTGTCACAAAATGCAACAAGAAAAAACCCCGTCGGTTTGGCGGGGGATAGGATCAATCCAATTGTAGAAGCTGCCGGTTCATGTACGGCTCTATCGTATTCGATATAGCGAAGACAGTATGGGCCAGGTCGACATTCTCATACGCATACTCGCACTCCGGCAGTGCGGACATCGCTTCGTCGTAGTAGGCCATGCGAGCCGAGATCAGCTCGTCGCTGTCTCCGCGGTCACGCTGCCTCTTCAATACGGAAGGCCGGTCTGCATACACGAACAGTCTCACGACTGAGGGACCGAACGCTTGCTTCAATATACGCGCCCCTTCCGGATTCAAGATGACGTACACAAATCCGTGCTCCTCCCATAATCGCAAAATGTCGGCGTGCTTGATTCCGTACAGTTGGCCGTCGATGCGCACACTCTCTACGAACTCGCCGCGTCGTTCCGATTCCAGGAAGGAATCCGCAGCAATGAAGTGGTAATCTTGACCGTCCTGCTCTCCGGCTCGCCTCGCCCGGGTCGTATAGGATAACACTTTGGTCAGTTCAAGCGTCGCTCCAGTCATATCGGCGATCGTCTTGCGTCCGGAACCGTCCGGCCCTGTGAATACGAAAATGGTTTTTCGCACATCGATCTCCTCCTTCAGAAGAGTATGTTTCGCTCGTTATGAAGCCGGAACGGAAGACGTTTCATGTATTATCCTATTCGTAAAGGATGCAAAAAAGAAGAGCTCCATTAGCGGAAGCTCTTCTGGTCTTGTAGGTATGCCTTAAGGGTTACCGGTGACGCTAAGCGTATCCGGTTCCTTGATCGTGCGGAGAATCGATACTTCAACCCGGCGGTTTTTGGCTTTTCCTTCGGCTGTATCGTTCGTATCGATCGGCTGGAACTCTCCATATCCAATCGTACGGAACCGTTCGGCACTGATCTTGTCGTTTTGAAGCAAAATTTTCATGAAATTGATCGCACGCTTGGCGCTCAAATCCCAGTTGGTATCGAATTCTGCATTGCGGATCGGTACGTTATCCGTATGTCCGGCCACTTCGATCTGATACTGCGGGTACTGCGTCAGCATGTCCGAGATCGTGACAGCCAGCTTCTGGGCGTCGGTCTTCACATTCGCGCTTCCGGAAGCGAACAGGGCGTTGTCCCGAATCGTAATCATCAGCATGTCGTGGGTCAGCTTCGTTTCCAGTTGGGTATCCAGGTTATTGTCCTGAATATATTGATCGATCTTTTGTTTCAATTCCTTCAACTCGGCCGTTTCTTTTTGAATCAGCTGCTGCTGTTGCTCGGCTTTAATCTCTTGAGCCGACTTGCCGTCCTGATCCTTTTTCTTGATATCCGAAGCGGGAGGGTCGATCAGCGGAATGACCTCAGGCTGATCAAAGAAACTGGAGCCCCCGGTAAAAGCGGAATTCAGGCTTTTCATGATCGAATCGTATTTTTTGGAATCCATCTGACTGGAAGCGAACAAAATAATGAATAACGCCAGAAGAAGCGTCAGCAGATCCGCATAAGGAATTAGCCAAGTCTCGTCGATATGGTCTTCATGATGCTGCTTGCGCTTCTTGTTCACTGCCTACCTCTCCTTTTTGGTCGGAGTAACGCTCGGACGGCGGCAAATAGACAGACAGCTTCTGTTCGATCGCGATAGCGGATATACCGGACTGAATCGACAGCAAGCCTTCTACCATCATCATCTTCAACTCGACTTCTTTCTTGGAAATTTGCTTCAGCTTGTTGGCGAACGGATGCCACAGCACGTAGCCGGTAAAAATACCGAGCAGCGTCGCCACGAAGGCGGCCGAGATCAGATGGCCCAGCTGTTCGACCTGGTTCAGGTTGCTGAGCGCGGCGATCAGACCGACGACGGCACCGAGTACCCCCAGTGTAGGAGCATATGTACCCGCCTGAGTAAAGATCAGCGCGCCGGAACGATGCCGTTCTTCCATAGCCGATATTTCTTCCATCAGCACATCGTGGATAAATTCCTGGTCGCTGCCGTCAATAATCATACGCATTCCGTTGCGCAGAAACATATCGTCGATCTCGTCGACCTTGCTTTCCAGCGCGAGCAAACCTTCGCGGCGGGTAATCGTGACCCATTCGATAAACAATTGGATCAGTTCCTTCTTGGATACGAGCTTTTGCTGCTTGAACAAAATGGCGAACAGCTTCGGCACCTTCTTGAGGTCGTTCATCGGGAAGGCGATGAACACGGCCGCAATCGTACCCAAAATGATAATGAGCAAAGCGGCCGGGTTAGCCAGCGAGACCAGACTGGCTCCCTTCATCACCATGCCCAGCCCTACTGCGATAAGCGCCAGTATAAGGCCAATTCCAGTTGATTTCTCCATCCGTTGCACCGTCCTTAAGTAGTCCATCCTATACGGTTTGGTTGTATAGGACTATAATTCGATTAATACCGACAAATTCCTGCATAGGAAGAAAACAAAAAAGGTATAGATTGTAATTGCATGGAGTATATTTGTCGAAAAACTCAAAGAGTCTGGTCATCTCTATCCGGGTGATAGCCAATATAGCGCTGTAAAGTAGGAAAAATTCCCTAACCCCGGATTCGTTTTCGTATAGTTTGGGGCGACTAATTGTTCATTACGCATCCTGAACGGTTTTGATTCGAAATACGGGCGCCTGTTACAGGCCCTTTCATCTCATGGAAGCACAAGACGCTTGACAGTGGGATGGAGAAGGGAATTATGGAGGATGTATCGAGGTTTTATCTAAGCTATATGGAGGATTCAAGACCTTTCTGTTCACGTCTTTTAAGAATTTCCCGTAAATCATGTACGACGACAAACGAAAAACCGCCAAATGCGTCATAGCCTTGGCGGTGGTGAAACATCCACTATTCTCATTGAAATTGATTCTTATTTAGATGAAGAAACTCGGTGAAAAGACGTTTTTGTTACGGATTGGTCTCAATAATGCCGTGGTCTCCGAAATGATCTTTAACCAAAGCATTGAAATCCGCAACGTAAGGCTGAAGCGACCCGCCCTTCCATACTTCGAGCGCGTAGGAACTCATACGGTTAATGAACTGCTGATTGGCCGAGATGAAGACGTTCGTTATATTCGGATGATGCTGCCTTACAAGGGCGGACAATTCCTTCACAAGCTCGCTTGAGAGATCCTGCGGATTCGGAATCGTATCGAAGCTGTACTTGTCCATTACGACGTCACCCTTCGGGAGCACGTAAGAGACATCGGAATGGTCGTCCACTCCGGGCGAAGCGATCGTCCGGTCGCTGAACAGAATGGCTCCTTTCCCCTTGGTCCCGGTTGCCGTCTTATCCAGCACGATGGCCACATAGGCATTTTTGTCGGTCACGAAGACGAAGGAGCTGCGTATTCCCTTCATATCGTCTACGGCATCTGTGGTGGATTGAGTGAACTGAAGACTGTTATTGTTGTGGTCGGCGGCTTTCAGCTGCGTGTTATAGGTCCGAAACCCGGAACGCTCGTGGGATTCCGTCCGGCTGCCGTAATCGGAAGGACCAGCTTCAAAGTGTTTCTGATACGAGCAGGCGGATATCCAAACGACAGCGGCGGCGAGGACGGCCAACGATCGGACTACAGTCAGGCGGTTCATGAAGTACCTCCTCATCGTATAAAGTCCCTTTATAGGGTTTGTTATTTCGGACGGATTATGCATGAACGCCATCTGACCAAATCAGGAGACGGGAGCAGCCGGGTTTGTCTAAAAAAGCATTCGTTTTTGCATAAAGGGGCCGTATTATGGAAATAACCTTTATGAGTCCTTTTCCAAGAAAACGAGGGAGGAAAAAAGGCTGAAAACCGTTGATTTAGAACAATTTGTGAACTTTCCCATTGCGATTGACAAAAAGATGCCGCGAATTTATAGTTAATAGGGTGATTAAGTTTGTTGACAAATTGTGGCCATCCATGATAGCGCTAATAGATTGATCTCAGCGCGTTGATCGGTCTATTAAACACAGAGAATTGGGGTTGATGAGTAAAATGAGACGGTGGAAGTCTGCATGGCGTTTGATTCCGCTTTTCGCGTTATTGACGTTCGTGCTTACGGGATGTGGTTTGGAAAATCTGACGGCGCTGGATCCTAAAGGTCCGGTTGCGGAGAAGCAATTATCGGTCATTTACCTCTCTTTGATCGTTATGATCGGTGTATTCGTCACCGTGGCGATCATTTATGTGTTCGTGCTCGTACGCTTCAGAAAACGTCCAGGACAAACCGGCGTTCCGAAACAGGTCGAGGGCAATCATAAGCTGGAGATCATCTGGACGGTTATTCCGTTCATTTTGCTCATCATCATTGCGATTCCGACCGTTAAGTATACGTTCGAATTGGACAAAGACTACTCGAATGATCCTAATGCGCTGCAGGTTAAAGTAACCGGCCACCAATTCTGGTGGGAATTCGAATATATGAACGAGAAGATCAACACTTCTCAAGACTTGATTATTCCAACCGGGCGTACGATCGCCTTCCATCTGGAATCGGCCGACGTCATTCACTCTTTCTGGGTACCGGCTCTCGGCGGTAAGAAAGATACGAACCCGGGTATGACGAATATGCATTACTTGAAAGCGGATGAACCGGGAACCTATTACGGCAAGTGCGCCGAGCTGTGCGGCGATTCTCACGCCTTGATGGAATTTAAAGTGAAAGCCGTTACGCCGGAGGAATTCGACCGCTGGATCAGCAGAATGAAATCGCCGACGGCTGCGCCGACATCGGTTCTGGCTCAGGAAGGCGAGAAAATATTTAAAGATCAATGTCTTGCGTGCCATGCAATTTACAATACCCAGACTAAGCAAGTCGAAGGCGGTAAAGTAGCCCCTAACCTGGTCGATTACGCAAAACGTTCGACCGTTGCCGGTATTTTGATCAACCGCTCGCCTGAAGATTTGAAGAATAACTTGAAAACTTGGCTCGACGATCCACAAGCGGTTAAACCGGGCAACCTGATGCCGAATCCAAAAAATGTTCCGGGCAGCAAAATGGAGCAGAGCCTTGATCTGAACGATCAACAAATCAATGCGTTGGTTGAATACTTGGCCGGTCAGACACAGAAATAAACGCGTAATTGCGCAGCTTTCGAAGTAAAACTTTTTCGAGTGTGAATTTGGCGAATGCCAGGCCAAATTCACACCGGAGGAAAAAGTTCTAGGAGGGTAATACGTTGGCACATTCACATGCGGCTAAAAAGCAGTACAGCGGGCTGATGGATTGGCTCACAACCGTTGACCATAAAAAAATCGGGATTCTGTATCTAATCGGTGGGGCGCTGTTCTTCCTACTTGGCGGCCTGGAAGCCGTCCTCATCCGGATTCAGCTGATCAAACCGATGAACGATGCAATCGATGCATCAATGTTCAACCAGCTGCTGACTATGCACGGTACAACCATGATATTCCTTGCGGCGATGCCGCTGATATTCGCCTTCATGAACGCGATCATCCCGCTCCAGATCGGAGCGCGCGACGTTGCTTATCCGTTCGTGAACGCACTCGGCTTCTGGCTGTTCTTCCTGGGCGGCCTGCTGCTGAACGTGAGCTGGTTTCTGGAAGGAGCGCCTGATGCAGGGTGGACGGCTTATACGCCATTGTCCTCTTCACCGCAATATAGCGGCAAGGGTATCGACTTCTACGTTCTCGGTCTGCAGATAGCCGGTATCGGTACGCTGATCGGGGGCATTAACTTCCTCGTCACCATTATTAACATGCGTGCGCCTGGTATGTCTTTCATGCGTATGCCGCTCTTTACATGGGCATCTTTTATTACATCGGGACTGATCTTGCTCGCGTTCCCGGCCATTACGGTAGGACTTGTTCTGCTTATGTTCGACCGGCTGTTCGAAGCCAACTTCTTCGATATTAGCGCCGGCGGTAACGTCGTCATTTGGCAGCATCTGTTCTGGATCTTCGGGCACCCCGAAGTTTACATTCTGATTTTGCCGGCCTTCGGTATTATCTCCGAAGTTATCAGTACGTTCTCCAACAAGCGTCTGTTCGGTTACAGCGCTATGGTGTTCGCAACCGTTATTATCGGCTTCCTGGGCTTCATGGTTTGGGTTCACCATATGTTTACGGTTGGCCTCGGTCCGGTCGCAAACGCTTTGTTCTCCATCGCTACGATGTTGATTGCAGTACCTACCGGTATTAAAATCTTTAACTGGCTGTTCACCTTGTGGGGCGGACATATTCGTTTCACGACGGCAAGCTTGTTCGCCTTGGGTTTCATTCCGACGTTCGTTATGGGCGGTATGACTGGGGTAATGCTTGCATCGCCGCCGGCTGACTTCCAGTACCATGATACTTACTTTGTAGTAGCGCACTTCCATTACGTAATTGTCGGCGGTCTTGTGTTAGGTTTGTTTGCAGGTTTGTACTATTGGTGGCCGAAGATGTTCGGGCGCATGTTGAACGAAGGACTCGGCAAGCTGTCGTTCTGGACGTTCTTCATCGGTTTCCACTTAACGTTCTTCGTGCAGCACTTCCTCGGTCTGATGGGGATGCAGCGCCGGGTATACACCTACTTGCCGGGACAAGAGTTTGATACGTTTAACTTTATCAGTACAATCGGCGCCATCTTGATGGGGGTTGGTACAATCTTTGTACTTCTTAACATCCTCATCACATCGATGAAACCGAAAAACGCTCCTGCCGATCCTTGGGACGGCCGTACGCTGGAGTGGGCAATTCCTTCTCCGGCACCGGAATACAACTTTAAGCAGCTTCCTCTTGTCCGCGGATTGGACCCGCTGTTCAAGGAGAAAATGGAAGGCCGCAAGGAAATGACTCCTGCAGAACCAATCAGTGCGATTCATATGCCGAATCCGACGATTTTGCCGTTTGTTATGTCGCTCGGATTGTTCATTGCAGGTTTCGGATTCATGTATCACAACTATTATGTAGCCGCAGGCGGCATTCTTGTCACTCTCGTATGTATGCTCCTTCGTTCGCTCTATGACGATCACGGCTACCACATCGAAGTCGAAGAGCTGCAGGATAAGGGGGCGAAGGTATGAATCACGCTGAATTGACCGGCAAGAACTTGCCTGACCAACCGGAATCAGCGACTCTGGAAGGACGCAATAAGATACTCGGCTTTTGGTTGTTCCTTGGTGGAGAAACGGTTCTCTTCGGTAGTTTGTTCGCGGTGTTTATCGGATTGCGGAATCAGATCGGAGACGGTCCGTCCGCCGATGAATTGTTCAAGCTTGGCATGGTGGCTGCCGCCACCCTGCTTCTCTTGACCAGCAGTATGACAAGCGTACTGGCAATCCAGGCGCTACACCGCAAAGATATAGCGAAAATTTATTTGTGGTTTATTATCACAGGTATTCTGGGCTTTGCATTCTTGGGCCTTGAGATCTACGAGTTCTTTGAATATGTGCATGAAGGACATACGTTCTCGACTAGCGCATTTAGTTCGGCCTTCTACACACTGGTCGGTTTCCACGGCGCTCACGTAGCGTTCGGGCTTTTGTGGCTCATTGCCCTTTTGCTGCAAATGACCAAAAAAGGACTGACGGTGGTTACGGCTCCGAAGCTCTACGTATTCGGACTGTACTGGCACTTTATCGACGTAGTATGGGTTTTCATTTTCACCGTCGTATACTTGATGGGAAAGGTGGGCTAGAACATGGCAGCCAATCATCATTCCGCTACGGAACATACGAGCAAGCGGCCTCACGTTCATGAGGGCCCGAAAAACCATTACTTGTCATTTATTTTGTCTCTGGTCCTGACTGCGCTCGCGTTCGCAATCGTAATGGCCGAGATGGGAAAAACGTTTACGATTTTGTTTATAGTAGTTCTGGCGATTGTTCAGGTGATTTTCCAGCTTGCTTTCTGGATGCACATGAAGGACCGCGGACACGGATTCGCAATCGTAGGAATCGCTTCAGGATTGATCGTCGCTCTTACCGGAGTGGCGGCAGCCGTGTATATGATATGGTGGTAATAGCCGGGGGGGGACTTTTTTGACAAAAAAAGCCCCCCTTTTTTTTGAATGTGTAGAGTGATTACGGATTCGCGGTTCCCACCAAATACCTGGATCAGCATCGAAGCCAAAGCCCCAATTTGTGGGGGATTATGTAAGGTGCGGCTCTCCTTGTATGGTTGTTGGAGATAGAAGCCAGCCGTGATATAATGGCACGGAATGAAGTGCGTTTTTCATGACGGCGAGCAACTAACTCCAAGTATAAATCATCCGCATGGAAAACGAAGATAGGAGGGAAAGCTGTGTTAGGCTTGCAGTACTTTTCTTTTGCCGAATTATGGAGCCCTTGGAAACTGGCTGTAATGATAGCGATCGGAGTAGGTTACCTGATCCTGATCGGACCGAAGCGTTCGCTGTTTGCGGATAGCGAGCCGGTATCGAGAAGCAAAAAGACTATGTTTCTTCTTGGGATCACCATCTATTACTTGGCTGACGGCGGTCCGCTGGAACTGCTCGGGCATTTAATATTCAGTGCGCATATGACGGCCATGTCGCTTGCTTATCTGGTTGCGCCACCGCTTATATTGATCGGGATACCGGCCTGGATGATCCGGCCCGTGATGAATATAAAAAAGATTGGTGCCATTATCAATACACTGACAAAGCCTTTAATAGCTGTAGTAACCTTTAACATGTTGTTTTCCTTTTATCATCTGCCGGCTATTCACGATTATGTGATGACCCACTATACGGTGCACACGATCTACTTTTTCGTTTTGCTGCTCACTTCCTTTATGATGTGGTGGCCGATCGTATCGCCGCTGCCGGAATATGGACGGCTAAGTGAATTGAAGAAAATGGCGTTTATATTCGCCAACGGCGTGCTGATCACTCCGGCTTGTGCGCTCATCATTTTCGCCAATACGGCCGTATATGCCACATACAACGACCCGCAAATGTGGGCGACGGCGATGGGCTACTGCGTGCCGGCCAATTCGCAGGAACTGCTCGCCAACTTCTCGGGACCTGAATTTTTCGCGATATTCGATTCGCGGGAAGATCAGCAGCTCGGCGGAGTTATCATGAAAATTATGCAAGAGATCACATATGGTGCCGCACTTGCGTATATCTTTTTCAACTGGTACGTCCGGGAACGGAGGAAGGACGATCTGGAGCCGGAACCGGTTTTGTAGTGGAGAGGATGTAAAACATGGGGACGATTTTACCGACAATAAGCACTTCGTTTATCGTAATAAGCGCTATCTTCGTCGCACTCGGCTGGATCCAAATAGCGAAGCGCAACATCGCCGGGCATCGCAAATTAATGATGTGGGCGGCCGCATTTGCAACGCTGTTTTTTATCGTATACGTGTCACGTACGTTTATTTCCGGCAATACGGAGTTTGGCGGACCGCATAACGTTAAAATCTTTTATCTCGTTTTCCTGCTGTTTCATATTACGCTGGCAACCGTCGGCGGTGTGCTCGGGATCATTACTTTAAGATGGGGATTCACCAATCAGCTGGCGAAGCACCGGAAAATTGGACCGATCACGTCGATCGTATGGTTTATCACTGCGATTACAGGGGCGACGGTATACTTGCTGCTGTATTGGATCTATCCGGGCGGCGATACGAAACCGCTTCTCGACGCGATCTTCGGAGCGGGTCTCTGATTCGGGATTGCGGATGCAGCGGATGGACAGTTAACTAAGCCTGTCTTGGCGAATTTTCGCCGGGATGGGCTTTTTTCATTGAAAAAGACCGGATCTTGTAAAATAAACTTGAAATCTAAAAAATAAGTGGGTATACTGTTAATATAAATATACACAGTATGCACACTACATCGAAAGGTGATGCCGGATGTGGAGCAACATATGGTTTATCGTTAAGGCGGATGTGAAAAGGGCGAAGTGGGGATATTTAATTTCCGCGTTTATGTACGTTTACTTCTGTTTCTTCGGTTCCTTCATCGTTTCCGATTTGTTCGAGACGATGGGGAATCGGGGCGGGGTAGGTTTTCTGGCGGACCTTATGTTTCTGTGCAGCCTGAGCTGTATCGGATTCGTGATGAGCGGGGAGTATCGCAGTTACTGGCTAAGCGATGTGTTCACCAAGAAGCTGCTGTACTTGCGGTCCCTGCCAATCAGCACCAAGGAGCTGGTATGGGCCCGGTACGTACAGATTGGAATCAACTTGCTGATAATGTCTGCGATCTTATTCATACCGCTTTATTTCATCAGTCTTTTGGACGACATACTTACAGTGACGGAGTATATCTCGTTCGCCGTATTATGGATGTGCGTGGGAGCTTGCTCATCGATGGTGTTTGCTTATAAGGAGCTGAGCGGCTCCGGAAAGTCGTACTTTTGGTTTTGTATGATCTCGGTTGCCGGATACATGGCGGTTAGCGGGCTCTGCTGGTATTGGAACTTCGGTCTTGTGGAGCATTCGGTAATCTTCGCCCAAAAAGCGGGTTTGCTCGCAGCCGTCGTTTGTCTGGTGATTACGGCGCTTTGGGGCTGGTTCTGGGGCAGGATGACGAATGATAAAATCCGCAGACGGGAGTACGCGAGATGACGCTGACAGCGGCAGCAGCGGAAGGAGGGTAACGTTGTGCGCATCCCAATTCAGGTTTCGGCGGAATCGGCGGAACCGATGTACCATCAGATTGAAGTTCAGCTCCGGTCTTTAATACTAAGCGGCCACCTGCCGGAAGGCACATTGCTCCCGTCCATACGAGAATTTGCACAGGAGCTCGGCTGCAGCATTATAACGATTCGAAGAGTGTATCAGGACCTCGAGGGAGAAGGGCTGCTTCGCACCCGGCAAGGAACGGGAACGTTCGTAGCCTCCGTTGGTGTGACCGAGAGGGAACAATATAGGGCGGATGCCGTGATCGAAGGGTTTCGCGCAGCAATCGAGACGGCAAAGAGAGTTCACTGCTCGCGGGAAGAGACGATTCAGATTTTTGAACAGTGTCTGGCAAAGTGGATGCCGCCGGAACAAGCGCAACCGGAAAAAGGAGGGAAGCAGGAATGAACTCGTACGTCATATCGGTGAACGGTGCGGAGAAACGATACGAATCGTTCCAGTTGGGCCCGATCGAGCTGAACGTAGAGCCCGGTCTTATTGTAGCGTTGGTAGGCTCGAACGGATCGGGGAAGACGACCTTGTTTCAGATGATGATGAATACGGTATTGCCGGACCGCGGAACGATCGAAGTGTTCGGAAAGCGATACGAGGATTTTGAAGTAGACGTGAAGCGGCGCATCGGCTATGTGCCGGAATCGTCTTACTCCGAAGAGGCCGGTTGGAGAGTGCGCGAGCTTGTAGCTTTTCACTCGCGGTGGTTTCCGACCTGGAATCAAGCCAAGTGGTTGTCGCTTGCCGAACGGTTCGAAATCGATCCGAATACGAATGTGAAAGTGTTGTCCAAAGGGATGAAGCGCCGACTGCTGTTCAGTCTGGCACTCGCTCAGGAGCCGGACCTGCTGCTGCTCGACGAGCCGTCCTCGGGACTCGATCCTTATGCCTGGCGGATTATGCTGGAGGAGATCGGCCAATATATGGCTGCCGGAGACCGCTCGGTTATAATGGCCACGCATACGATCGAAGAAGTGCGGCGGCTTGCCGATTATGTGGCGATCATTCATAAAGGACAGCTGCTCGAATATACCGACAAAGATTCGCTCGTCGATAGCTGGAAAACGTTCTGGGTCAGTCAGCCGTTGCCCGAACCGGAGCTGCTGCCCGGTATGGTCGAATGGGAAGAGGGGCCTTTGATGCGAATTACGACGAACCAGGCGCAGCAAGCCGAGCAGGCGCTCATGGAGGCCGGAATCGCCATCGTGAAGCGTCAGCAGGTCGAGCTGGACGAAGTGCTGCATCACGTCATTGCAGCCCAAAGGAAGCAACCAAACGGGAAAGGGGCTATACGTGTATGAACCCTCTCAAAGTAGAGCAGGTGACCAAAAATTACGGAGATAAGGTAGCAGTTAATCAGATCGATTTCGAGGTCAGGCAGGGAGAAATCTTCGGACTGCTAGGCGCGAACGGAGCCGGTAAAACGACGACGATGCGTATGGTGCTGGGACTGATCTACCCGGACGACGGCCGTATTTTGTGGAGAGGCCAAGGGTATTCCGACGAGCTTCGCCAGCTGCTTGGCTATTTGCCGGAGGAGCGCGGTCTGTACCCGAAAGTGAAAGTGAGCGAGCAGGTGCTGTACTTGGCGGAGCTTCGCGGAGTCCCCCGGCAGAAGGCCGAGAAGAGCTTGCGCGAATGGCTGGAGCGGTTCGAAGTGCCGGAGTATTACAATAAGCGGGTGGAAGAGCTGTCCAAGGGGAACCAGCAAAAGATCCAGTTTATAGCAGCCGTCATTCACGATCCGGATATTCTGATCCTGGACGAAGCGTTCAGCGGATTGGACCCGGTCAACGTAGAGCTATTGAAATCAACGGTCACGGATTTGCGCAAGGCAGGCAAAACAATCTTGTTCTCCAGTCACCGGATGGATCATGTCGAGGAGCTTTGCGAAAATATATGCATTCTGCATAAGTCGAATACGGTGCTGAAAGGCAGCCTGAAGTCGATCAAGCGTTCATTCCCGCGCGAAAAGGTGCTGCTCGATACGGAGCTGCAGATCACAGGACTGGACCGAATCCCGGGCGTACTCTCGGTGGAGAAGCGCGAGTCGTGGACCGAGCTTCGCATCGGAAGGCCGGAAGTGGCGCAGGAAGTGCTGAGAGTCGCTTCGTCTCAATCCGAAGTATACCGGTTCCAACTGGTGGAGCCGACGCTTAACGAAATTTTTATAAAGACGGTAGGTGGTCAGCATGAATAAGCTGTCGACGGTCATCAAGTTTACGTTTATGAATCGGGTTCGGGCCAAGGCGTTCACGGTGAGTACCTTGATCTTTGCGATCGTGCTGACGGTGATTATGAATTTACCGGCTATCATCTCGTATTTCTCTTCTTCAGACGGTTCGGCGGCTAAGGTCGGGATCGTGGGTCAAGAAACCGAAGTGACGCGTTCGCTCAAAAGCTTCTACGAGAGCCAGCCGGAGCCGGAATTGCAGATCGTGATGCTCGGCGATGCCGGATCGAAGGAAGCGAACGCCAAGCTGGGCAAGGAAAAGCTGGACGCAGGTGATGTGAAAGGGTACCTGGAGCTCGTGGAGGACCCGGCTGCAGGGTTCCCGAAAGTGATCTACAACTCCAAAAGCTCGATGGACTTTTCGATGGAATCGAAGCTGAAGCGAGTGCTGCAAGTGATCAAAGCGGAAATCGTCGTGAAGGATTTCGGTCTGACGGCCGAGCAGCGTACGAAGCTGAATGCGCCTGTGATGGTCGAAACGGTTCAAGTGCAGGAAGGGACGACCGGCAAGACCGAGTCGCAAATGGCCGTCGCGTACGTGCTCGTATATGCTCTGCTGTTCCTGCTGTATATGACGGTTATCGGCTACGGCAACATGGTGGCGACGGAGATCACGGCGGAGAAAAGCTCGCGTGTCATGGAGGTGCTCATCTCCAGCGTATCGCCGCTCAAGCAAATGTTCGGCAAAATCATCGGCATATGCCTGCTCGGTCTCGTTCAGATCGCCGTATTCGTCATCGTAGGAGCGGCCAACATGCTGATGCCTCATAATAAAGAAATGATCAGCGAGTTGAACATCAGCCTGGGCGATATCCAGCTGTCGCTGCTCGGATATTTTATCATCTTTTATTTGCTCGGCTACTTTATATACGCTACGATTTTCGCCGCCGTCGGCTCGCTGGTCAGCCGTACCGAAGAGGTGGGGCAGGCGATCATGCCGGTCATGTTCCTGATTATCGCGGCCTTTATGATTGCGATGTTCGGCCTGCAAAGCCCGAATGCGCCGTTCGTCGTCGCCATGTCGTTCGTTCCGTTTTTCTCGCCGCTGATTATGTTTTTGCGGATCGGGATGAGCGACCCGGCCTGGTGGGAAATCTGGCTCTCGATCGGGGTGACGGCAGCTACGATGTTCCTGCTCGGCTGGCTCGCCGCGAAAATTTACCGGGTCGGCGTGCTGATGTACGGCAAGCGTCCTTCGTTTAAAGAGCTTCGGAAAGCGATGAAGGCTTTTAAGGTTTGAGGATAGGTAACAAAGTAGTGAGTGATGTCTGTAAATGATAGCGATTGTGGTCGATCATCTTTAGATACGTGAACTGCCATAAAGGAGAGGAGCAATACTGCCTTCATGGTAATACGGGCACTTATGGAGCCATCGACCGGTATGGGCAATATACGCAAGGCGGCTATTCCACCCACATCGTCGTAATAGAAGAGTTCGTGGTGGTCCGAATTCCCAATGGGATGGAGCTTGACGTCGCCGCTCTGCTCTTGTGTGCCGGTATCACCACGTATTCGCCGCTGCGCCACTGGGGAGCCGCTCCCGGCAAGAAGGTAGCTGTTATTGGCCTGGGCGGGCTTGGACATATGGCTGTGAAGCTCGCTCATGCTATGGGGGCGGAGGTTACGGTTTTATCGCAAACATGGAAGAAGAAAGAAAACGGTTTGCAGCTTGGCGCGGACCATTATTATGCCACAAGCGATCCGGATACGTTTCAGAAACTCGCGGGTTCGTTCGACCTTATCGTGAATACGGTAAGCGCGCAGATCGATATTAATGCTTACCTTTCGTTGCTCGCGCTGGACGGTACGTTGGTCAACGTAGGTGCGCCAGCGGAACCGTTGCCAGTTCAAGTATTCTCGCTGATCCCTCATCGCCGGTCGTTTGCCGGATCGATGATCGGGGGAATTCGCGAAACACAGGAGATGCTTGATTTTTGCGCGAAACACCATATCGCTCCCGAGATCGCCGGGACCGTTCGCCGAGAAAGCCCGCGAAACGCTGATTCTTGCCGTTACCCGATATTTGGCGGCGCATGCTCCGACTTCCCGCGAGACGCCGCATACGGCGAAAATTGCATGGCGGCTCCATCGCGGCGAGAAATTGTTCGAGGAAGAATAAAGGGAAGCGAGCCGCATCCGATTCCGATACGAGCCGGCCAACCAGTCAAATCCAATCCCGATTTGATTGGTTTTCTTGCATTCTCGGACGATTTGTGGCTAGATTAATACAGTGGCATTAAAGGTCTCTGGATGATCTTTCAGGGGTCTATTTGAAGTGGGCTATAAATCGAGTTTATAGCTGATATTGAATATGTTCATTTTACTTATAGTGGACATATAGGGTATGGTACAGGAGTGACACTTTATTCAATTTGTTGTTGGGAGCGATCAGAGTGGAAAGAGTGGTTGGAACAGTTGTTAGAGGGCTTCGTTGTCCCATTATTAATAAAGGGGACTGCATTGAAGATATCGTAGTAGACAGCGTATTGAAGGCCGCGTCCATAGAAGGCTTCGCCATCAGGGACAAAGATATTGTAACCGTTACCGAGTCGATAGTTGCGCGCGCGCAAGGCAACTACGCGACGATTGATCATATTGCAGCCGATGTGTTTGCCAAATTTGGCGATGACGCCACGATTGGCGTGATTTTCCCGATTTTGAGCCGCAACCGGTTCTCGATTGTGCTGCGCGGCCTCGCGAAACGCGTCAAAAAAATCGTGCTCATGCTCAGCTATCCTTCCGACGAGGTGGGCAACCAGCTGGTGGATATGGATCTGTTGGATGAGAAAGGGATTAACCCTTGGACGGACGTGTTGACCGAAGCGCAGTTCCGTGAAGCGTTCGGTTACAACAAACACCGCTTCACAGGCGTCGATTACATCTCGTATTACAAATCGCTGATCGAGGATGCGGGCGCGGAATGCGAAGTCATTTTCTCCAACCACCCGAAGACGATTCTGGAGTACACGAAGGACGTTCTGACTTGCGATATTCATTCGCGATTCCGGACGAAGCGCATTCTGAAGGCAAACGGCGGACAGAAGGTGTACAGCCTCGACGAGATCTTGTCTTCCCCGGTTGACGGAAGCGGTTATAACGAATCGTATGGCCTGCTGGGCTCCAACAAATCGACGGAGGAGAGTGTGAAATTGTTCCCGCGCGATTGCCAGCCGGTGGTGGACCGGATTCAGCAGACGCTTCACGAGAAGACGGGCAAGCAGGTCGAAGTGATGATCTACGGGGACGGAGCTTTCAAAGATCCGGTCGGTAAAATATGGGAATTGGCCGATCCTGTAGTATCCCCTGCCTATACGGCCGGTCTGAACGGGACGCCGAACGAGGTGAAGCTGAAATATTTGGCGGACAACAATTTTGCCGGTCTGCGCGGCGAGGAATTGAAGCAGGCGATCTCCGAGTTCATTACGAACAAGGAAGCGGATCTGGTCGGCGCCATGGAATCGCAAGGCACGACACCGCGGCAGTTAACCGATCTGATCGGTTCGTTATCCGACCTCACCTCGGGCAGCGGAGACAAAGGAACGCCGATTGTGTACATTCAAGGCTACTTCGATAATTACACGAAGTAAGATGCAGAAAAAAAAAGCGGCAGCCCGGAACTTCTCATGAAGGTTCGGGACTGCCGCTTTTTGTATAAACCTGCACTCCTATACCGGCCGCTGGTTATCCAATATAGACGACAGCCCCGTCCCGCTCCAGCGCTTTGGGCAGCTCGGCCTGCAGCAGCTCGATCCGGCTCGCCAGCTTGGCGATCCGTTCTCCACCGGGTTGATTCAGAGCCCATTCTTTCAGCCGGGCCAGCTCATCCAGCACCGCCGGCAAATCTTCCTTCGTGATGTCGATGCCGGTGGAGAAGAGGGGGACCCACTGGAGGCCCAGTTGTTCTGCTGCAGGCTCCCAGTATTCGGCAAAGAAAGCTTCCGCCGCAACGGGTATATGGAATTGCCGTTCGAAACCGTTGACGGGATCGGGTACAAACGCACTAATGGACATTACGGTTTCCCTCCAAATATAACGTTAAAGGTATAATCCGGAAATTCGCGTCTCAGCTGGTTCAAGCTGTTTTCGACAGCGCTCTGCAGCTCCGGGGTATTGCCGTCCAGCCGGAATACGAAGCTGCGGATCGACTTGATCTGGTCCAGACTGGGTACTTCGGGCGATCCGTTGGTCGTCGGCCGGGTCGCGGCGGCTTGGGCCAGGTTTTGAATACGTGTCCGCGTTTTTCCAAGAATTTGCTTGTCGGCAAATTGCTGCGGCGTCTGCGCGGGTTGACCCGTCCGCGGATTAAGGCGATCCAGCCCTTTAGCTGTTTTGTCTTCGTAGAAAACTCCTTTTCCTACGTCGATTTCGTCAAATTCGCCGAGCGGACTTCCCCGATGGTCGACTATTTCGACTTCGTTATAGGTTTTCCCTGTCGCGGGGACTCCGTCGTCGTTTTCCTCTTCCGTTTTATCCTTTTTCGGAGCCTCCTCATCCGGCTTGCTGGGCTCGTTTGGCTCCTTCGGAGGTTTGCCCGTTGTCCGGCCGCCGGTTGACGGAGGCTTCTCCGGAACGTCCACTTTCGGCTTCCGGATACCGATCTTGTCGAAGAGCTTGCGCGCATAGGCGCGCCCTTTCCGGCCCAGCCAGCCGAGCGCTCTGCCGAAAGGAATTCGGCTGAGCACGATGCCTGTCGCGATAGCGAGCGCATTTTCCGGAGTCAGCATCTTCCGCGGGTCACGGATATAACTGGCGATCTGGTGCCCGCTGCCGGCAATTCCCGCCACCGTCATCGCGATGCCGAGCGCTGGCCAGAACCCGACGAACAGCAGGGACAACGCGAGCGCGCCAAGGACGATTCCGGCCTGCTCATACCATTCGAGCCGATCCCACCAATTTTGAAGCGAATCGAACATACAGGCGAAGCAGGCCGTCTCGCCGCCGCCCGAATAAGCTCCCAAACCTGAGAACAGTCCAGCGGCGAGGAGGATCATCGCGACTGCGGTTAGCGCCTGGTAGAACACTTTCGTCCGCTCCCGCACGTGTTCCTGTATGCCGGCAGCTTCTTCATTCCCGTATAACAGGTTGAAGCCGAGCTCCCTTCGCCCCCGGTAAAACTCCAGCCCGTACACGAACTTCCCCCGGTCTCGCAAGAGGGAGGAGCCGATGTTCCAAAGCTCGGTGAACGGGTTGAGGAACCGCTCTCCCGGCAGTGACGGCAATCGGCTGCGCATCTTGTTCAGCAGCACATAATCGGCGACCAGTGCTACGGCCAGCATCATAAGGAATACGGGCTGAGTCGTATAGCCGTCGCCGGTCCATTCGTGCAGGGTGAACACCCAGTCCGGCAGCTTATACTGGCCGTTATAGGCCGCGTGATTCAGGATCGCCCACAGCAGCAGGAGCGCCGGGAGCAGCCACACCCACCTCGTAAGCCGGGACCGCAGCCGGTAGGCGATCCCGCAGCCGAGCGCGATCAGGGCGGTATGTACGGGATGACCGACGGTCATTAACGAGGGCGCCAGACTTTCCTCGAAGTACCCGGGAAACAGGGTGAAGAAGTCCCAATGGATTGTTTCGCCGCCAAGCAGCGTATAGCTGTAGCCGTATTTGTCCGACAAGGCGCCGGAATTCAGCCAGCGGCGGGTGAGCTCCTCCATCAGTTGAAATCCGGTGCCGGTTGCGCCGCCGATCAGCGCATAGTCGGTTAAGCTCAACGCGGAAGCGCGGCGGGAGAACAATACAAACAAGCCCAAAGGGAGGAGCTTCCACAATTCCTCGAAAATCGGCGTAACCACAGCTACAGACCAGGTAGCCGACGTTTTGCCGCCGAACATGGCGTGGATCGTCGTAAGGGTCAGCGTATTCAGCGGCACGACTACGAACACACCGGCGAGTACGAACCATACCGTGTGCTTCCACGGCAGCGTTTTGCTCCGGCATAAGAACCAAAATTGCAGCAGCACATAAAACGACCATACATACTGAACGACCATCGTACGCGACTCTTTAAAGAAAAACAAGCTGGCGACGAAGACGAGCAGTGAAAACCAGATCCAAACCGCATAAACCGCCCGGATCAACGGATATTTCGAAATCCATGTTTGGCAAACCCGGTAAATCGATTCAAGCCGATCCCGGATTCCGGTGCGAACGTGCCAGATCGTATTCATTTCGGTCTCCTTTTGCCAGCTGGATACGGCGGGTTCAGGCATCCCGCCTGCAGCGTGATAGGTGGGTTCGCTTCCTATCATAACGATTGCCGCGAATCGCCAGGAAGTGGCAAAAGGGCCAAGATCGTAGTCATATAGACTAATTTAACGAGGCGGGATTTCCGGATCAAGGTTAGGACAAGATGCATCGCGGTGCCGCTGAGAGACAGGCTTCATGAAAGTTTTCAACATTGTAATCAAAATCACAGGACAGGAGGCGGGAAATTGGGTAAACTGAGTATATACCCATACGCGTATGAGTAAATGGAAAAATTGGGGGAGTGCCTAATGAAGAAAAAGATCCTTATCGTCGGAGGAGTAGCAGGAGGTGCGTCGGCGGCAGCCAGACTAAGAAGACTGGATGAGCATGCGGATATTATATTGTTCGAGCGGGACGGATACATTTCATTCGCCAACTGCGGGTTGCCTTATTATATCGGGGAGACGATTCAGGAACGGTCCAAGCTGATGGTGCAGACGCCCGAAGGGATGAAGACCCGGTTCAACCTTGACGTCCGGACCCACAGCGAAGTGATCCGGGTCGATCCGGAGCGGAAGCGGGTAGAGGTCCGCAGTGCGGATAAGGGAATCTACGAGGAGTCGTACGATTTCCTGATCTTATCACCGGGCGCCAAGCCGATGAAGCCTCCGATACCGGGAATCGAGAGCGGGCTTATTTATACGCTCAGGAACATTCCGGATACGGACCGGATCAAGGCGCATGTCGATCAGCAGAACGTGAAGAGCGCGATTGTAGTCGGAGGCGGCTTTATCGGCGTGGAGATGGCTGAGAACTTGCGGCAGAGGGGACTGGAGGTCGCCTTGGTGGAAGCCGCTCCCCATGTGCTTGCTCCGTTCGATACGGAGATGGTCGCTTTCGCCGAGAAGGAGCTGGAGGATCACGGCGTGGTGCTGTATCTCGGTGATGGTGTGCGGACATTCCGGGAGCGGGATCAAGGGATTGAAGTGATGCTGGACAGCGGAACGGCTCTACCCGCCGATATGGTCATTCTGGCGATCGGCGTCACTCCGGATACGGGATTCCTGAAAGATTCGGGTATCGGGCTCGGACCGCGCGGCCATATCCAAGTAAACGAGTATATGCAGACGAATAAAGAAGGCGTCTATGCGGTAGGAGACGCGGTGGAGGTGACCGATTACGTCAACGGCAACGTGACGGCGATACCGCTGGCCGGACCTGCGAACAAGCAGGGCCGGATCGCCGCGGATCATATCTGCGGTCTGGAATCGGCTTACAAGGGGACGCAGGGCACCGCGATTATTAAAATATTCGGCCTGACCGGCGCCAGTATCGGCAACAACGAGAGGGCGCTGCAGCGTCTGGGAATTCCGTACCACGTGCTGTACGTGCACCCGAATTCGCATGCCGCCTATTATCCCGGCGCCGCTCCGATCGCGATCAAGCTGCTGTTTAATGGACAGGGCAAGCTGCTGGGCGCGCAAGCGTTCGGCTCGGAGGGCGTGGATAAACGGATGGACGTAATCTCCACGGTACAACGCTTGGGCGGAACGGTGTACGACTTGGCCGAATTGGAGCTGTCTTACGCTCCGCCGTTCTCGTCGGCTAAAGACCCGGTTAATATGGCGGGATACTTGGCAGGGAACATCCTGGACGGGCTGGCCGAGGTAGTTACGTATAAGGATGTGGACCAAAGAACGGAAGGCGAGCAGATCGTTCTCGACGTCAGAACGAAAGCCGAATACGACAAAGGGCATATCGAAGGGGCTGTCCATATTCCGGTCGACGAGCTGCGCAGCCGGATGCAGGAATTAGATAAGGAAAAGGAGATTTACGCCTATTGCGCTGTCGGCGTGAGGGGCCATGTTGCTTCCCGAATTTTGAGCCAGCACGGATATCGGGTCAAAAACGTAACCGGCGGCTACAGAACGTATGCGATGTCCCGGTATGCGGCGGGGCAGCGGGGGCGTTAATCGCGGCAGCTTTTAGGAAGGATTCACTCACAATCCGGACAGGACAAAGCCCGAACCGGGCGTAAAACGAAACGAATCTCCGGCCCGCCAATCAGAGGCGAGCGGAGGTTCGTTTTATTTTCCTCAACAGTCTTACACGCGGATGACGGTAAGCTTTTGCTCTGCAGGCGTTCGGGGCCGGGCGGCCGGAATGTCCTCGGGATAGCCGACCTGGAGCAGTCCGATCAGCTTCTCTCCCGACTGGAGGCCGATGCTGGCCCGGAATTCGGGTCTGAACGTATAAGGGTCGGTCAGCCATTTGACGCCGACTCCTTGCTCCCAGGCGGCGAGCTGAAAGTTCTGCACGAGAGTCGCTGCGGCAAGCGTATCTTCCTCCAGCTCGATCGGGCCGTTGATGGATGCGATCGCGTACGGCTTCCGCTTTTCGTTCGTAATAATAGAGCCAATACTCCGCCACTTCGTTCACGTCCAGGATAGCGGCCAATTCCCGCAGATGTTCGCGCCAGGAGTAAGGTTTGAACGGGATCGTCTTCAGCGGGGCGATATCGGCCAGCAGATTGTCGTAAAGCGGCGGACTCGTAACAGCGATTTTCCGCCTGAGCAGCTAATGGTACCGGTAAGGCGGAATGCCTACCGCTTTTTTGAATATACGGCTGAAGTAGTATACATCCGGGTAACCGATCTCGCCCGCCACCTCGCGTATATTGGCTTCTTCCCGGACCAGCAGCTGGCGCGCTTTCTCCATCCGCTTCCGGGTTATATATTGCAGCGGAGTTAACGACGTATATTGTTTAAACCGTTTATAAAATACAGCAGGCGTCACGCCGGAATGACGGGCCATCCGCTCGACCTGAAACGCCTCTTCGCAATGCAGATCCATATGATGAACGATGTCTTGCAGCATCGAGTCGAGACCCGGTTCCTCTGCGGCCCATCCTTTACGGATCGTCTCCCACAGCTCCAGCCAGCCCATCTGCAAGGCAGGGGCGTCGAGAGGGCTATGGACCGTTAAGCGTTGCAGTTGCTCCAGCTTGTGCCGGACGAGAGGCATCGGCTGCACGCGGACGAGCCCTTGCACGCCAGGCGACGCGTCCTCGATGCTCCAGCCGCCGTTACCGGCAGGCTGCATCCAGGTTCCCGTTACGGAAAGCAGCCGCATCTCTTCGATATCTGCAACATAGGCCGGATTGTGAGTTGGGTTCATAAACGGATCAACTCCTATTTCCTTCACTTAATTGAGAATGATTTTCAATAAAAACTGTAGTATACCGTCTGGCTGGGCGCAACCGTTTCTTCTTCATCGTGGACGGAAGCTGTACCACTATCGCAACGATCCGCCGGGAGGGCGAATTTGTATCCGAAGGGATAATAGGTGGGATCCTTTTGATTTGATAAAATGGGATACACAACCAATGGGCGCGACCTGATGCGGATCAGAAGGAGAGACAGGCTTGGTATGAAAACGGATATCGATATCGTGAAAGTTATGGAACAGTTAGGTTTGGATCCGGCTGTTCTTGAACAAGTCCATCAGCAATTTTCCCGGCAGAAGGGCGAATCCCAGCAGAAGCAGGAAAGTGCCCGGCCGAGCCGGACTCGCCCAGGCGGATTGTCGGAAGGGAACGGGGCGGACGTCTGTGAGGACGCAGGATGACGTGATATGTCTTTCTTGAAGGGGGGACTGCCAGGCATAGGTGGCAGAAACGGCGTATAAAGTAGTAGCCTCTAACCCCACTCTATGTGTGGGGTTAGAGGCGAATGTTTGTAGTATAAACTACTTCAGGCTACTAAAAGCACTATCTTTCAATTTTTTGAATCCATCATCATGCAGATAAAGGTCTCTTTCTCTTAAATCTTTACCGTCTATATTGATCTTACCCTGATATAATGCATGAATCCAGTAAGCGTTTCGTTGCTCGGACCAGTTGAGAAATAGGATGTATTTAGCACCTGGAACCAGTTTGGTATACTCATCCATGGTTAACATTGTTTTTCCTGGGATTACTCCATTATCTACAATGGAAACGGTTCGATTACCGTAGCATTGTTGGCTGTGACAGGAGATTTTTTATCATCTTTAATGATCTTATCGATTACCCTTCTGTGAGCGTGTAAGAATCATTATACTCGTTCATTAGGTCTATTTGTTTCGAGTTAGAAGTAATTGTCGCCTCTACCACTAGTGACGTATCCTTCATCAAATCATTTACATTATCGTACAACTTTACGTTGGCTTCGGAAGATTTTACTTCTGCAACGATCCGTCGATCTGCAATCTGATACCCTCCAATTGCCAAAACGAGCGAGAGGGAAACAACGATCCCAGTGACAATTCGCTTTTTACTTTTCATGGATACACACACCTCTTATTAGCAATCGATACCACTACTTATTTGAATGCAATCATTTCGCCCACATTAATATTAACGACCTAAAAAAAGGAAGAGTTTCAAGTTAAATTAGATTTTATTATAAAAGACAATAGAGTCTTCGTGTTTCGAATTTAATTCAATGATGTTCCGGCGATTATTATCCCCAATACTGGTCTACAAAGACAGCTCTAGCGATCGATGCCCGAAGAAAGATACACCACCAACCGCAGAGCAGCTATAGCTGAACCATGAACTGAATTACCGAGAACACTAGGCACCTACTAAGGTGTCTTTTATTTTAAGCAGCGTCATTCGTCGCTGAATAGGTTTCGTTTAGACGCTTTTATGAAGCCGCCTT
Source organism: Paenibacillus sp. GYB004 (assembly GCF_036577605.1). Taxonomy (NCBI): domain Bacteria; kingdom Bacillati; phylum Bacillota; class Bacilli; order Caryophanales; family Paenibacillaceae; genus Paenibacillus; species Paenibacillus sp. GYB004. The sequence continues at coordinate 201,928 of NZ_JARBDB010000072.1, read as the reverse complement.
TCGTTCCTGACACACAGTTGTCAACAACGAAACGTTATGATGATTACAGATTCGGATTCACATTACCTGAAACAAAGAAAGGAACGGGAACCTTCCAATGACCAAAACAAAAGCGAAAAACAATCTGGGTGTAATCATCGCGGGACTTCTGCTCGCCATCCTGATGGCGTCGATGGACAATACGATCGTAGCGACAGCGATGGGGACGATCGTCGGGGAGATCGGAGGTCTGGACAAATTCGTCTGGGCGACATCCGCTTATATGATCGCGGAGATGGCGGGCATGCCGATCTTCGGGAAACTATCCGATATGTACGGGCGCAAACGGTTTTTCGTATTCGGGATTATCGTCTTTATGATCGGCTCCGCTTTATGCGGAATGGCGGAATCGATCGTGCAGCTCAGCTTGTATAGAGGGATTCAAGGAATCGGCGCCGGCGCGATGGTATCGATCGCGTTCACGATTATGTTCGACGTCGTGGCGGCGGAGCACCGCGGGAAGATGACCGGCATGTTCGGCGCTTTGTTCGGCTTGTCCAGCATTGCGGCTCCGCTGCTCGGCGGCTACATCACCGATTCCCTTCATTGGGCATGGATTTTCTACATTAACTTGCCGCTCGGTCTGATTGCTTTCGTCTTCATCGCGTTTTTCTACAAGGAGTCCAAGGAGCATTCCAAACAAAAGATCGATTTTCCGGGCGCGTTTCTGCTGGTGGGTGCGATTGTTTGTCTGATGTTCGCGATCGAGCTGGGAGGCAAAGTGTACGCTTGGGGTTCGCCGCAAATCGGAGGTTTGTTCACGGGATTTGCAATTCTCGTCGTGCTGCTTATCGTGGTGGAGCGAAGAGCCGCCGAACCGATTATATCGTTCCGGATGTTCCGCAGCCGTCTCTATACGACGAGCAATCTGGTCGCGATGCTGAGCGGCGCTTCGTTTATGACCGCTTCGATGTTCATCCCGATCTATATTCAGGGTGTGCTGGGAGGCACGGCGACGAACGCGGGGCTTGTCCTGCTTCCGATGATGGTCGGCTCGGTGGTGACGGCGACGGTGGGCGGATTTCTGATGTCCAAACTGCCGTATCGGACGATCCTGATTCCGATGCTCGTGATTCTGGTCGGCGGGATTGCGCTGCTGGCTGCGATGTCAGCGGAATCGCCTCGATTCCTGATGACGATTTATATGATTCTGGTAGGACTCGGCATCGGGGCGTCCTTCTCGGTGCTCAGCAGCGCCGCGATCCATACGTTCCCGGCCGCACAGCGGGGAGCCGCCACGTCGACGCTGAACTTCAACCGTTCGCTCGGCATGACGCTCGGTATTACGATTTTCGGCATCATCCAAAGCCACTCGCTCACGGGCAAACTGACGAGCGCATTCGAGGGCGGCGACGCGGCGAATATGCCGGCAGGTATCAACTTCGGCGATCCGTATGTGCTGTTAAATCCCGCAATTCGCCAGACGATGGACCAGAAGGCGCTCAGCCTGATCACCGAAGGACTGTCTTCCTCGATCGCTTCGACGTTCGCCTGGACGCTGATCCCTGCCGTGCTCGCGGTGGCCGCAGCGTTTATCATGAGCCGGGAGAAGCTCGACCCGTCCTCGCAGGCGGACGAATACGCCGCTTCGCATTAAGACCCGATCCTGACGTACAGCTGTCGGGGAAAATCAGGTATGATGAATGTACTATTCTCCGAAGCTGGAGGTTCGCCGATGAAACTGGAACGGCTGATGGCCATCACCATCTTATTATTGAACCGTAAACGGGTGCAGGCGCAGGAGCTTGCCGAACGGCTGGAAGTCTCGCTGCGCACGATATACCGCGACCTGGAGTCGCTCAGCCTCGCGGGCATTCCGATCGTGTCCTATACGGGAACGGAAGGCGGCTATGAAATTATGGAGAGCTTTCGCCTGGATCGTCAAATGTTGTCGCTCGACGAGCTGATCGTGTTATGCACCGCCCTGCGGGGTCTCCAGTCGACGCAGGCGCCGACCCCCGCCAATATGGACCGGCTGCTCGATAAGGTCGGCGCACTGGTGTCGCAAGCGGAGCAGGACCGGTTCGCAGACGGCGACCAGATTCTGATCGATCTGACCCCTTGGAGAAATAATGGGGCGGAACGGACCAAGTACGAATCACTGCAAAAAGCCGTCCAAGACAAAAAGCTGATCCGCTTCACCTACACCGACGGCAAAGGGGAAGAGACCGAACGCCTCATCGAGCCGGTGGGGCTCGCGCTCAAAAACTACGCCTGGTATCTGCACGGTTATTGTTTAAGCCGCGAGGATTACCGGATCTTCAAGCTGTCCCGCATCCGGGAGCTGCAGGTTCAGCCGGAGTCGTTCCAGCGCCGGCCGGTGACGCTGTCCATGCTGAACGAGCGCTGGTCGACGCCCCGGCACGAGCCTAAGGTCGATCTGGTGATGCAGTTTACGGGAGAATCCAAAGTACATGCATCGGACTATTTCGACGAGAAAGAAATCGAAAAGCAGCCGGACGGATCGCTCCTGGTCCGGACTGCTATGCCTGATGAGAAGTGGACGATCGGTTTCCTGCTCCGCTTCCAGACCGAGGTGCTGGTGCTGGAGCCTGCCCGTCTGGGCGCAGCTTTACGCCAGGCGGCGCTCGACATAGCCGCTTTGTACCCGTCCTCCTAGCAGACGTCTTTAATCTTGTAGCCTTTTACAACCGAAGCAATCACTTGAACGGCAACGACGACCCCGATCAGAGAAAGCAAGCTCTCCGTAGCCCGATTCCAAATGGAGCTCGCCAGCTCGTAAGCTTCGCTGCCGATCGGCGCCAACCCGCTGCCCGCCAGTTGTTCCAAGAAGCCGGGATTCCAGATCGCCGTGTCGGAGAACATCGCCAAGGCAAGCACAAAATGAAGCAGATGAATCACGATATCGGCGGCGATCAGCTTGGTGGTCCATCTGCCGAAGATGATCTTGGCGCAATCCAGCAGCACGCTCCCGGCGACCAAAGCCCAGATGAACGGAAGAAACGTACGGAATACTTCTTCATTGAAGAAAGGCACCACGATCGACGAGTCGCCGCCCGGAAACCTCCAGACGCCGAGCAGTCCGATAGAAAAGGTGAACAACACCGTGAACAGGATCGTAAAGATGATGCTGGCGATCGGATCGGCGCGGCTGATCCGGGTCCGGGAATCGGGCAGGGGAGGCAGCTCGGAAGGTTTCCAGGCCGCGTCTTCTTTGATTCCCAGCTTCTCCTTGCGGACACCGGCATAGTCGATAAAGCCGAAGACCACCGTGACCCAGGTGAAGCCCTGAAAGCAAGCATTAATGAAAGAAACCAGATTGCCGACAAAATGGTCGAGCACGTTGGCCGGGTCCATAAACGTCTCGATGCCGAATACGGCGGCCATGGCGATTCCGATTGCGAACAGAACGATTTTGAGAATCGACATATAGGTCGGGAACAGCACCGGGCTAATCAGATACTGCTTATATCCCCGGTACTGGTCGGCCAGCTTGCGCGGATGACCCAGCTCGAGGAGGACTTCCTCCACATCCTTCACCGTCGGCTCCCCGTCCTGGACACGCTCCTCCAGCATATCCTCGATTAATCCGTGAAGCTCCTTCTCGATATCCGCTCTCTGCGCCTCAGGCAGCTTGTGCGTTACTGCATAGATGTATCTTTTAACCAATTCCATCGTTGTTTCCTCCTCCGCCAATCAAGCTTTCGATACTGACGCTCAGGCTTTTCCATTCCAGACAAAGCTGTTCGTACACTTCTTTCCCGGTGGGACTGAGCACATAATATTTCCGGGGGCGGGCTTCATTCGTGTCCCAGCTGCTCTCAAGCAGTTGCTGCTTCTCGAGTCGGCGCAAGAGCGGGTACAGGGTGCCCGGGTCGACGTTAATCCCGTTCTCCTCCAGCACGGTAACCAGCGAATAGCCGTACTGCGGTTCGGACAATAAACTGAGCACGCCGATAATAATCGTTCCTCGCCGAAGCTCTTGGGTTAATCCGTTAATCGTCTCCGTAAGTTCCTTCATTGGTATCAGCTCCTGTTGTTATCATACTGTACGACACACACTATTGTAAATAGTATAATATCATCTATTTCATAATATTATTGATGTTTGCATAAAAAAATCCCCCGTCGGATCGGTTAACGATCTGACGAAGGGATGGATTCTCCTACTCGCATATTCAATAATAAGGCGAAATCATCAAGTAGACGAGCACGCCCGTCAAGCTGACATACAGCCAGATCGGCATCGTCCATCGGGCCAGCTTGCGATGCTTCGGCACGTTCATCTGAAGTCCCCGGGCCAGCGTAAACAAAGCAAGGGGCACGATGACGGCGGCCAGTACGATATGAGTGATCAGGATGAAATAGTAGATGCCCGCCAGCATCCCGCTGCCGCCGTACGAAGTCGATTCGGACAAGGAGTGGTAGGTAAGATACGACACCAGGAAGAAGGCGGTCGATGTAAAAGCGGCAAATATAAAGTTGCGGTGCCAGACGATGTTTTTACGGATAATCATGATCAGCGCCAACACGAGAAATACGAAGGTGAACCCGTTCAGTATCGCGTTAAACTTGGGTAAATACGTGTAATCTTTACTGGCGTCGCCCATTTGCGGCATAAACAGCAAGGCGAGCACGATGCCGTTAATGATCACGGTCAAAGCGACGACGATAATCGTAATCAAGCGCTCCTGACCGGCGTTTTTCGATCGTTTCATGTCCGGGCTCCTTTCCAAGTGAGCGGTTCTGATGGCCGGTTACCGTTATCTTAAACTTGTGCCTGGACCGTGTCAACGACGCTTCTGTGAACGTTGGCGGGCTGCGAAAACAGCAAAGCTCCGGTCACCGCGAGGAGCGGCTGCCGGAGCTTAAGGATACCCGGGGCGTAGGGCGCGGCTTGCTGCCGTTACACCCGGTGGGCTTTTTGCGAAGGTTTCGCAAGCGCCTCTTTCCACATCGCGCGCCACGCTTCGTGGTCGTTCAGCACGCTCTCCGGACGACTGGCGCTGCGGGCGACGAACGAAGGATGGAAGTCGCGGCCGGAGGCGGCGCCGGTTTTGTGATACCTGAGGTCGAGCGACCAGCGCACGATATCCGAACGGTTGGACGTTCCCCGGTGCGGCGTATATTTGTTCATGATGACGATCCCGCCTTTACGGCACTCCGCGGTAATCGGCGGATCGGAAGGCAGCAGCTCCTTGACGATGGTGGTGCCGCCTTCGGCCTGATGCTTCAGATAGCCGCCTTTAAAAGCGCCGGGTATGATCTCCATGCAGCCGGTTTCCTTTGTCGCGTCGACCAGAGGGAGCCAGAACGTAATAATTTCGGACGCCTCCGAATCGGGGGACGTAACGGCGGCATCCTGATGCCAAGGGACGTTCTCCATGCCGGCTGACTGCTCGCCCTCGCCTTTCCAGGGCATCTTCGACCGCAAGTGCTGGATCGGATTGCAGGACAGCTCCCGTCCGAGCAAACATTCGGCGATATCGAGCAGCCGCTGATTGGTCAGAAAGGCGAACATCTCGCGCCCCAGCAGCTGCATAATGTCGAAGCCGCGGTTAATGTCCGGACATTGGGCATGCAGCAGGGCAAACCGGCGCTCGAACGGTTCGTTTTCATGCAGCTCCGTAATCCGCCCGTCCGCATGATAAGCACGCGCCCGTTCATCGATCAATCGTTCGATTTCGCGGATAACCGGCCCCAGATCGTCCTCTGTAAGCACATCCTCTACGATGACATAACCGTTGGTTTGAAAGTCGATGATTTGCTCAAGCGTTAACGCCATTCCGATTCCTCCTATAGGTGGTTCGTTTCCCCCTCAGTATAAAAAATCGGCCCGGTCTGTTGTAGGAACAATCTATCCCGGAACCTGCACGATATTATCCTGTCGGCTCTACCGTCCCGATTGCGGGCCAGTCTGGGAGGAAAACAGAACCGGTCATCGAAACTATACCTTACGCGAGTGCGGCCCAGACGAGCGCTGGAAAGGGGAGAGGCGGATGGAAGTCCGGCTGATGGCGGGCGGGAGATCTTATGGAATCGATCATGTGACGACGAACCTGATGAGCGGCCGGCACGATGTGAAAGGGGCGATGCATGCCCATCCCGTTTTTCATATCATGTATATTTTGGAGGGAAACGGCCTGTTTACGGTCGGGCAAACCTCCTCCGAGGTTGGGCCGGGCATGCTGTACATCGTCAATCCGAACGAGCCCCACCAGTTTCACTTCGGTACGCGTGGGCCGTTGCTGAATCTGGAGAGCACGTTCGTGCTGCGAGGGGCCGACGACGAGCCGGCGGAAGTGAATTTGTTCGACCTGATCGAGGAGAACCGGTCGATTCGCATCAGTGAATCACTGCGTTCCGCACCGCTTGACGTGCCGGCCCGATTCCGGCCGATGCTGGACGAAGGCTATCGGCGAATTCTCGATTTATACGACCTGCCGCAGCTTCGAGCCCATTTCGCCATTCAGGTGATCGATCTGCTCGCCAGGGTGGAAACGATTGTAGCCAACGCCGTACATGCGGAGAAAACAGTACATACCGCAGAAGATACGGTGGAGCGGGCCAAGCACTTCCTGCTGTCGAACCGCTACCGGCCGGTCACGCTCGGAGAAGCGGCGCAGTCGGTGCACGTAACGCCCAATTATTTGTGCCGGTTGTTTAAGGAGCATACGGGAGAGACGCCGATGGGCTATCTGCTGTCGGCGCGCATGCGAGAAGCGGGCAGCTTGCTTGCTCTGACCGATCTGCCGATCTATACGATCGCAGAGAAGCTGGGCTATGAGGAGCCTTCCTACTTCGCCAGACTGTTCCGGCGCGTGTACGGGGTATCTCCGCAGACTTACCGGCGGCGGCAGTTGTCGCCTTGCTAGACGGAGTAGAATAAGTGGGCAGTGCCGGATCGGAGTCTGGGGCGGTACTACGCCCTTGTGCCTAGGCCGTGGGAAGTGAAAAGATGGCTTGGAATGGGTGGGTGAAAATGCGGATTTTTGGTTAATAAGATAAAAAAAGAGCGAAAGAATGGGACGATCTAAACGAAGGTAACAAAGCCGGGCTATTTGGCTTATTTATTTGATAAAATTTGCATTGCAGAAAGAGGAGTTTTAGCGACTATTGTCGTATTAAATACGTAACATAGACAGAATTTGGGGTTGATCGACATCGAGTACACACAGCTGTTAGTAAAGCTGATTTTCGGGACGCTGGAGTTTTTTTCTATCGTAGTTTTATCGTTTGCCTTGTTCCGAATTCCGATTAGGTACAACATCCCTAAGATGGCGCTTATGTCGATGATCGTGACGTTGATTTCCTTATTCCAATGGTTTTACCTTGGAAAGGGAGATAGTGCGATGTTCTCAATAATAATAGCGTATACATTTCTCGTTTCATTTTTATTCAATATTCAATTGATGTTTTCTCTCGTTATATGTTTGCTTGGTTACATTGCATTTGGAGTTATTCAACTGTTGTTGATCCTCTTAATAACTTCATTGAACATTACCACTTCAGAAATGTTATTAAATTCTGTACTACATAGTGTACTTTTGCAAGTAGGAACAGCGATTGTAATTTTTTGTATAGCATTCTGGTTGTCGGTCAAGAAACTCGGTTTTGTTTTTTTTCGAAAGCGGATTACTTTCAACCAGAAGTACCGTACTCATAATATCTTTCTACTTTGCATACTCATTTTGGCTATCGGGGTTATACAACTAGCAGTTATATCATTTCAAGAAAATGCATCATTAATATATATATTGGTAGGATTGATACTAGTTTCGGCTTTGGGGCTTATAGTCACATATAAGAAGAATAAGAAAGAAATAGATGAAAAATATATTCGAAAAAAGACAGAATAAATCATATCGGAGAGATGAATTATGATCGAACGAATAGCGGGGCAGCTAGCCACTACAATAAAAACTGCTAATCCGGAACGAACATCGAGTGTAGAGGTCTTAAAATTCTCTCTCATTATAGTTTTGAATGCTATATCCATTGTGTTATTAACTATGGCTCTAGGATTAGTAACCGGAACCTTTTCAGAAACCTTATTAGTTTTAGGGGGATTTGCTTTCCTTCGTTTTTTCAGTGGTGGGCTGCATCTGTCTTCCTCGGAATGGTGTGTTGTTGTGTCGACCGCTGTTCTTGCTGTAATCCCCCATCTTCCGCTAGATAGCTATTCGGTATGGTTAAACGGGATTAGTCTTGCTATTATGTTATTTTTTGCTCCGGCAAAGGTTGAGGAACATCATCGAATTGCACAATCCAAAACTGTTACTTTCAAAATAATTTGCATTTGCATAGTTGCAAGCAACTTTGCTCTGGGTTCGGAAGTTTTGGCCAAAACTTTTTTTGTTCAATCCCTTCTATTACTACCATACAAAAAAAAGGAGGTGAAGTCTCAATGAAACGTTATGCTGCTCAAATGGCATCCGGATTTCTCACCATGTTCGCTTTCCTTTTTGTTACTCCGTTCTGTTCACTGTTTGTTCATAAGCCGGAAGTTCCTGCCGAATTGCTAAAGAAACAATCATAAGCGAAAGAATTCTACTACCCGGAACGATTGTTTCGGGTTTTTTGTTGAGTACAATAATGCAAAGGGGCATGTAGTTGTGTTGCAATTGGTAATAAAGTTTGTATTTGGGACGATTGAGTATTTCAGTCTTTGCCTGTTATCACTTTCGTTATTTCGTTTTCCAATCATTCAATGCTGGAAGAAAATTGCGTGTATTGCACTTATTGTGGAAGCCGTGTCGATTTATCAAAGGGAAGTGCTAATGATAAATCAACACTATGCGATGCTCGGAATGTTGATTGTTTATATATTACTCATTAATATCTTATTAAATATTCCGACATTTTTTGCTGTTATTATTTGCTTCTTTGGTTATGTAAGTTTTTCTATTGTGCAAGCACTTTTACTAATGACGGTGGATTATTTCCAATTTACAAGCTTTGAAAAACTGACCCACTCCTTAAAGGATATAGTGATAATGCAGCTAATAACAGCTGTGGTTAACTGTAGTCTGGTATATTGGATGAGCAATAGAAGGATAGGATTCGTATTTATTGAAAAACGTGTTGTTTTTAATACAGGGACTCGAATGGCTAACGTACTTTTATTGATCGTTTTGCTGCTTAGTTTTGGAGTAATTTTATTTGCGGTGGTAACTTTTTTTCAGAACGAATCTTTAATGTATGTATATCTAGGAATAATAATTCTAGCCATCATAGCCCTCTACATCACCTACCAAAAAAACAAAAAAGAACTGCTCGATCACTACAACCGCTTAAAGGATCGAAACCGCTCCATATAAGCGTTCGATAAGCTCGGTAAGTTTTTCGTCGGTTGATCTGCATAAAACGATGCATTGCTTAACCGAATCGAGCGTTAAGAGCTAAAAAAGGGGGAAGATGACGATTTGGAGTTATTGATTCGAATCTTTTTCGGAATCATAGAGTTTTACGGGTTATGTATCTTGACGTTCGCTATGTTCCGGTTGCCGGTTGCTGAGAATGGGTTGAGACTTTTAATCGTTGCCGTCGCCTTGGAAGCCGTGTCGGTTTATCAATTACATTACTTGGGCATGGCTCAATCTACAGCCTTTCTTTTCGTAATAGCCGCATACATTTTGCTGGTGAAATTTATTTTTAACATCCGCTTGATTTTCTCTGTCATGGTTTGTTTAGTTGGCTACTTAGGGATTGGAATTATCCAAACGGCCCTCGTCGTAGCTGCTCCCTTGCTACTAAATATATCCACGGAACAAATGGGGACTTCTCTTGTTATAGCGATGTCGTTCCAATTTGTAACATTTATTGTTAATATATCGATTGCGTATCTGTTAACAACAAGAAGAATCGGATTTATGTTTTTTGAAAAGCGGATTTCTCGCAACTTGGAAACCCGGGCGCAGGACATTTATTTACTTATTGTTCTAATATCGTGCCTAGGTGTTTTACAGCTTTTATTCATCTCTTTTAGTGAAAGTCAATCATTAGTGCATCTGTACGTGATTTACATCGCCTTGATCATCATAGCCCTCTACATCACCTACCAAAAAAACAAAAAAGAACTGCTCGACCACTACAATCGCTTAAAGGAAAGAAACCGCTCTATATAAGCGTTCGATCGGTTTTGTAAGTTTTTGTGGGTTGACCCGGCCGAAAACGGTATGCTACCCTTACCCCGAACCACTTACCCTTTTTTACCTGTTGTCAAACAGGGAGGAGGGGCCAAAATATGCCGAATCCGGATATACCGAATATCCGGTACGGGGGACGATTTACTTTGGGGTGAATGTTCGCGCTTTTGGCGGACAAGGGAGTTTCCTCTTCCCTAACCCGGCAGCTAACCTCGGAGGCGCCAGGAGGGAAAAACCGTTTGAAGCTTTTGATGAAAACCGTTGTTTTGTCGTGCGCTGTTTGGATGTCCGCCTCGGCTGTACATGGCGGAACGGCATCCGCGTCTACCCCGTCTGCAGACCAGAGCGTAAAGATCCAGCTTAACGATCAGCTGATCCCGTTTCCCGAAGCTCAACCTTACATAGACGACAAAGGGCAAACGTTCGTGCCGATCCGGCCTGTCCTCGAGTCGCTGGGCTACCAGATGGACTGGGAGATGGAGAACGGGCAAGTGGAAGTCACGGTGAAAGGCGATAAGCAGAAAACCGTCGAACTGACCACAGGAGTAAGCGAGGCCAAGCTAAACGGCAAGGCCGTACCGCTGACGAGCGGAGCATTGTTCCGGGACGGGACGGTATTTGTTCCGGTTCGATTCATATCGGAGTCGCTCGGGATTATGATGCAGTGGGATAACGATAACCGAATCGCAATTTTATGTCAGGACGGCCAGTACCACGCTCCGGCCTGGTATGCCCCTCCGGTTGTGCAGGCACTAGCCGCTGCGCCTGCGCCTTCCGTCGCCGACCGGATTACGGATACAGCGCAAAACATGCTGGGCATCCGGTATGTTTGGGGCGGCACGACACCGAGCGGATTCGATTGCTCGGGTTTTGTGAATTATGTATTTGACCAGTTCGGCGTCGATCTTCCCCGAACTTCCCGCGATATGTTCCACAACTCGGGTCAGCCGGTAACGGAACTGAAGAAGGGGGACCTGGTGTTTTTCAACATCGGCCGGGTGACGACGCATGTCGGCATTTATCTGGGCAACGACCAGTTCGTGTCGGCTACGACTTCCCGCGGAACCCGAATCGATTCATTAACGAGCTCCTACTGGGGGCCCAAATATGTCGGGGCCAAGCGTATTCTGTAACGAACCTGCGCGAGGACCTCAAACCGCATGGAAAAACCTCCAATACTCACATCCTAATCGGTGTGGGTACGGAGGTTATTTGTTTTGCCGGCGTCAAGCCAATTCGATTCCTGCAACGACATAAGTGCCGGATGGAATCGATGCGCCCGCTCCTATATCGACTTTGCTTACCAGAAGCACATCTCCGGCGTTGGCATACATGAGCTGGTTGGAGGGGCCCGGCGCATTCGTCGCATCCCAGGTTACGATTCTTTCGCCCGTTTCTATGCCTGTGGATGTATGACGGTACTGATTGGGCGCATGCAGCTCTGTAACGGTACCGTCCGGCCGGCGAATGGCGTATTTCCACTCCGCATAGTCGGTCGAGCTGCCGGTCACCCCGTCGTCCAGTGCCGCCGTAATCCGCAGGATCACGGTGGTCTTTTCGAACACTTTCACAGGCACCGCGGAATTGGACAGAGCCGGTACCCGGATCGGACTGGATAATGGCACACGCACCGCCTCAAACGTGCCGGTACCCGCCGAATCCCGCTGAACCAGTCGGGCGGGCTCCAGGCAATTCGTAATACGCACGCTCTCAGCCTTCACATCGCTGCCTTTACCGACCCGAAGCAGTCCTCGCGGACTGAGGGTGGAAAATAACGAGTCGGCAATCGTGACATTGGTCCAGCTGATCGGCAGCGTACAGTCTACCCCGTGTCTGGACACGCCCGAGAAATAGCTGTTCCGGACTATAATGTTCGATAACGCGTTGATCGAACGTGTGTACGAGTCCACCGTGACCAAGGTTGACACGGCATAACCGGAGGCGATTTCGTTGCGGATGTCGGTGTCGCCGGGGGCAAGCGCTCCGGGATGACGGTCCGCCAGGCTGATTCCGTCAAACGTAATATCTCGTATCGTACCGGAGGAATCCTTGTTTACCTGGGCCAGTAAAAGCATCGGCCAATCGGCGGCACCGGAGCGGGCCCGGACGATGCCCCGGATATTCGAGAACGCGACCCGTTCTACGGTGCAGCCGCCGCTGACCCGGATTTGAGTCAAGCCGATCCATTCCGCGCCGTCCACATCCCGCAGTTGAATGTCGTGGTACGTGATGTCGTAAATGTTCCCGCCCCGAAGCTCCGGGATCGAGGTAACCGAGTTGTTTGGCTTCAGTAGCGCCACGTATCCCGGTCGAATGAGTGTGCAGCCTCCAGCCGTACAGTTGTACACGTCTTCGCCCAGTTCCGTCCCTATGGACATCGGACCGGTCGTCGTATCATAGGTCCCGCCGATCACATGGACGTCGTGGGACTGGCCTCGGCCTTTCCGGGTCTTGATCACGATGCCGTCTTCGCGCACCGTATTCCGCAAGTCACAATTGACGAAGTAAATATGTTTGCCGTTCCAGATATGAATATTCGTCCGGTCCCGATACACGCAGTTGACGAACCAGTTGTTTTCCGGCTGCTGTTCAGCGGTCGGGCCTTCGCGAACGAACATCCAGGGGCTGACGGAACCGGTTGAATCGAAATGTACGACATTTTCCACCCGCAAATTTTTCACATTCAAGTCGAAATGGTAGTAGCTGATCGTCATGATCGAATCATGGCCGAACCGGAACGTACTTAGATGAATGTTCTCTTTCCGGGGAAGCCGGGCCCTGAAAATAAAGTTCGTAAATACCGTATTCGGCGTACCGGTCAGTTTCAAGTGATCCGGCAAGTCCGTCACCACGTAATCGTAGAACGACGAACGCGTCTCCAAATTGCCGTAGTAGGTTCCTGCAGGCACGAACAGTTCCGCCCCGATGGCCGCCGCCGCATTCATCGCCGCTTGCAGGGCAGCCAGGTTGGACGCGTTCATTCCTTCTTGAAACCCGAAATATTGCGGAAGCAAAGTGCCGTTCTCGATGATTCGAATCCACGCTCCCAGATTTCCGGTTTGTCCGGCAGGCGCCACATATAATCCTGATTGGGGATCAGCCGCGACGTTCACAGACAGATCGGCGGAACTCCATCGAAAGAAGCCGGCGCGGCCGGTCGACGTAATAACGGCGGTATCCCCGTCGCTCATGCCGCTCAAATCGCGCAAGTCGTCGATCGTATCCGCATTCGCCAGCTCCGTCAACAATCCGGCTCCGCTTCTTCTGTGCAAGCGCCCGGCAACGCCGGAACCGTTGCCCCTGCTGCCGGGCAATTCCGTGATCGGATCACCCAGAGCGTTTGCATACATTCCCCCGGCAGCCAGAGCCGCTCCCGCCAGACCGAGGGAGGTAATCAACTTGCGCCTGCTCATGCCTGCCATGGACGATTGGGGAGAGTCAGACAGCTTTTTATTGGACAAAAGGAACACGCTCCTTTATCGGAATCGCTTTCACGGCTTCATTTAGAAGCTTTTCTTATATCGTCAATGACTTTCTGGGCCGCCTCTTCGATTTTCCGGAAGGTTGTGTTGATATCCGCGGTCCCCATCGCCAGCGGGTTGGTCTGCGCCGTATAGGTGGGAACGAGATTCGCATCATAGGGGAGTCTGGGAGGAATCGGCGCGAATGTATTGAAATACAGCGCTTTGTAATTTTTATTCGGATACTCGGCTTCTTTGCCGATCTGTTGCCGGATGGACTCGTCGACAAGAACCGGCATATTGCCCTGTTTGGCGCTGGCGGTCTGGAACTCGACCGAGATTAATTGCATCAGCGCGTGAAAAGCCGCTTCGGGATTTTTGCTCAGACTCGTAACGCCGAAATATAACGGGTAAGCCTGCGAACCGATTCCGGGCAGTTCCTTGAAGGTCGGAAGGGACACCATATCGACATGATCCCAGTTGGCGTCTTTGATATCCCCGAAAATGTGAGAGGACAAGAAGGCCCACATCGCCACGTTTTGTTCCTTCGTAAAATTGTTCAGCGGAGGAACTTTTTTCAAGGACCGGTAGCCCTCATCCGCTGCAGGATCGATAAAGACCGTTTGAAAGAACTGTTTCCATTTGTCGTTTTTGTTGATGGTCGGAGCGCCTGTTGCAACGTCGATCGTAGGGAGCGAAAATTGATTAAGCCGCAAGATGTGCTGTGGAGAGGAGGCGAAGCCGTAGTACTGCTGGCCGTTATCGCTTCTCGTCAGTTTTTTGGCGATAGCGAGCATTTCCTCCCAGGTCATGCCGTCTTTCGGATAAGGCACTCCGAATTTATCGAAAATCGATTTGTTATAGTATAAAACCATATTAAACACGTTAACTGGAAGCGCATACATTTTTCCGTCGGAAACTTGTTTGATTGCTTCGATTACAGTCGGCTCGAATCGGTTCAAGTCGATCTTGTTGGTCTTGATCAGCTCGGTCATGTCGTATTGCAGATTATATTGGGATATCGAATATTCGTAGTTGCCGATCGTGTAATAGAGGAGGTCAATTTTCTCGCCTGTTGCGATTAACTCGGGCAGCGTCGAGCCTTGTTTGCTTTGAATGAATTTGAACGTATAGTGCGGCAGTTTTTTCTTCAAGTAATCGCCGTAGCGGGTGTTGAAGCTTTCTTCAGTAGCGCCGCTAGGGGAAAAGACGACCAGTTCCGCAGGAGCGTTCGGGTTAAATTGGTTTGCTGCGGGTTCTGTTGCCGCATCCTTTTTCCCGTTATCTCCGGAACAGGCGGCCGTAAAGGCCGATAGAGCGGTGAGTAAGGCAAGCGTCGTTACGACTTTTTTGGGCAATGGTACAACCTCCCTAATCATTTTAGAAATCGGTTTCTTTACTGAGAAACGAAACCTCCTTTCCTGAGATTGAGCGTAGGTCCTCTTGAGGAAAACTATACATGTATTCTTTATGTTTTTCAATATTTCATTTTGTTTCTTTTTATTTTCGTTAAATGAACGGCCGGCTTGATTCCTTATGAACGGTTTGGGGGATGAGTGGGGCTGGTCGAAGTGCAGTTGTTTATGGAGGTGCGTGGCAAGTAAGGAAAATTTTCTTTTTGTTTCCTTCCTGGATGTTTTTTTTCTTTTGCTGATGTATAGTAGATAGGTATAAAAGGAATAAAAGGTGATCCCAATGACCACGATCCGAGATATAGCGAAGGCAGCCAACGTTACGATCAGCACGGTTTCCAAAGCATTAAACCAGGAGGCCGGCGTCAGCGAACAGACCCGCCAAAAAATTCAGGCTATCGCTGAACAAATGAATTATGTAAAGCTTCCGTCCGCGAAGCGAGCGGCGGACCCGTCCCCCAAGTGCATCGGTCTCATTTGGTCTCAGGCGAATGGAGTTTCGTTTCCCCATACGGTCGGCACTTTGGAAAAAGAGGCGGGAAAGCTGGGGTATTCGATCGTAGTCTCCACAGCGGCTCCGGACAAAGCGCTCCATCATATGAACCGGCTGTCGATCCGGCATGTGGTGATCTGGGGGCTTCACAGCACGCTGCTGACACCGGATTTCCTCAACGAGCTGGAGTTATACAACGGGACTCTGCTGTCCTTGGGCGGGGTGCCGCTGGAGCAGGGCCGCTCGATCGCAATAGACCGGCAGGAAGCGATCCACAAAGCGGTCCGGTATTTGAGCGAGCTCGGGCACCGGTCGATCGTCTTTATCGGCGTCAAAAACGAAAAGCTGATCGGCTATACGCTGGGCATGTTGGATTGCAAGCTGGAGTACCGGCCCGAGCTTATCGTGATGGCGAGCAAATACAAGCCGTTCCCGGATGAATTACTGCTGGAGGCGTTACGGAATAAAGCAGGCTCGAAGCCTACTGCCGTGATCGTCGAATCTCACGGTACGTTGTGCCGGTTCGCCCGCTTCGCCAAAACATACGGCATCCGCATCCCGGACGATGTTTCCGTTGTATCCTATGATAATATTCCGGAGATGGGGGAGACGCTCGAGGTGCCTGTGACTACGGTTGGACCCGATCTGGAGTCGCTTGCCCGGACAACGATCGAACAGCTGCTGTCCCCCATATCGGAGAAAGAGGCATCCAGCGCCGTGTCGCTGGATATGGAGCTCATCGTTCGCGGTTCTACCGTCCCTCCGGCGGAGAATCGCTGAGCTTCCCATACAAAATCGATAAAAGGCCCAGCCGCTTTAACCGAGCGGAGGGCCTTTTGTCTGGAGTTGCGGTTATTTTCTTTGAAGGCGTCGCTAGCAGATTGCGGCAGCCGGTTCCGCCGACTGCAAGGCGCGGTCGATGTTCAGCACGACGATGAAGCTGTCTTGCTGCTTGTACACGCCCTGCACCAGTCTGCTTGGCTGCATCCCGGTATGATCCGAAGCGATCTCGATATCGCTCTGCCGCACTTTCAGCACTTCCATCACCTGATCGATCAGCACCCCGACATCGCGCCGGCCGGACTCGATCATCATAATTCGCGAGCGGGCGTTCGGTTCCTGCCGGGCCAGGCCGAAGCTGTGTCTCAGGTCGTAGACCGGGAGTACGGCTCCCCGCAGATTAATCATGCCGAGCATGCCGGCCGGGGCATCCACCAATTTGGAGATGGGCGGCACGGTGATGATCTCCTTCACCTTGGCGATATCGAGCGCATACTGCTCCGTATCGACACGGAAGGTGACCAGCTGTGTCTCGCGTTCCCGGGACGATTCCTTCCGTTGTTCTTCCTGATTCCGGGTGAGCAGCAGGGAGCCCTCATCCTTCACGATGGAGCCGACGTCGAGAATAAGCGCGACCTTCCCGCTGCCGAGAATAGTCGCCCCCGCCAGGTAAGGCACTTCGCCGACGAATTTGCCGAGAGACTTGATGACGATCTCCTGATTGCCCAGAGTCTTGTCTACAACGAGACATACCCGTTTGTCGGCGATGCCGAGTACGACGACGATCAGCCGACGGTCGCCGGACGAGCCGCATTCCGTCTCTTCCAATCCGAGCTTGCGGTGCATCCGGACGAGCGGGAAGATCGTTCCCCGGATGACGCACACCTCGCGTCCTTGAATCGTCTGAATATCGCCGGTTTGCAGCCGGACGATCTCGAGTACGTTGACAAGCGGGATGGCAAAGGTGCTTGCGCCGAGCTGCACCAGCAGCGAACGGATAATCGCCAGCGTGAGCGGCAGCTTGATCGTAAAAACGGTTCCTTCTCCGGGAGTGGAGTCAATGTCGATCAGCCCATTCAGCTTCTCGATATGCGACCGCACAATGTCCATGCCGACGCCCCGTCCGGACAGATCCGTCACCTTGTCGGCCGTGGACATGCCGGAGTGGAAGATGAGGAAGATGAGCTCCTTGTCGGTCATTCTCTCCGTTTCCTCGCGGGTGACGAACCCTTTGCGTATCGCCGTTTCCTTAATCCGCTGGGGATCGATGCCCTTCCCGTCGTCGGCGATCGAGAGGACGATCTGATTTTCCTGATGGGCCGCCTTAAGCAGCAGCTTGCCTTTTCGCGGCTTGCCGAGCCGTTCGCGCTCCTCGGGGCTTTCGATCCCGTGATCGGCGGCATTGCGCAGAATATGAATGATCGGATCGCTGATCTCTTCGATCAGCGTCCGGTCCAGCTCGGTTTCCTTGCCCTCCATGACGAAGTCGATTTCTTTGCCCGCCTGGATCGCGATATCCCGCATCATCCGTGGAAACCGGTTAAACAGCTGCTCGATCGGCAGCATCCGCGTCTTCATCATGCCTTCCTGAAGCTCGCCGACGACCCGGTTCAAATGATTGCTGATATCGCCCAGCTCCGCGATATCCCCGTGGTCTTTGAATTGCTGGCTTAGCCGGTTCTTCACTTCGATCAGCCGCGTGTTGTCGATGATCAGCTCGCCGACGAAGTTAAGCAGCATCTCCAGCCGGTCGACATCGACGCGTACGGTTTGGTTGACCTTAATCCTCGACTCGCTTTTCGGCTGGGCCGCTCCTTCCGCCGGAACGGCTGCCGGGTCCGCCGCTATCGGTTCCCTTTTGGGGGGGACGTCGGCAGCAATGTCCGTCCCTTGCGGCGGTTCGCACATCTGCCGCTGGGCCGCCCGGCTGATCCGGAACGATTGGACATGCGACATGCAGCGGATCGCGTTCGAGACGGCGGCTTCGCTTTGCTCGGTAGCCAGCAGGACGGCGAATTCAGTGGCGGAGTCGCTGCCGTCTCCGGCTTCAGGCAATTGAGCCGCAACGATCTGTCCGAGCTCGGAGCAGCTGTTGCACATAATCAGCATCCGGGCCTGTTTCATCTCCGTCTCGGGCTCCAGCCGGATCTGCACGGTGAAGGCGTCATACCCGCGATTTAGGTAATAGGGCAGGGCGTCCAACTGCTCCTGCTCCCATTCGGCGGCCGGAGCGGGCGATTCGCAAGGCTCGTCTTCCGGCTGTGGAGGAGTAGATTCCCGCGCCTGTTCCAGCAAGGCGACGAGCGGCCCAATATTCGTCTCGTGCAGCCGGTCTTCGACAATGGCGATTTTGAGCACCTTCATATAGTCGATCGCCCGGAACAGCACGGTAACCAGGGCGGAGCTGACCGACAGCTGCCGGTTGCGGATCAGGTCGAACACGTTCTCGATCGCGTGCGTCAGCTCCTTAAGCGGTTCGAACCCCATGGCTGCCGAAGACCCCTTCAAAGTATGAGCCGCGCGGAAAATACGCCCGATCGTCTCCATATTCGTACCGTCGCGTTCCAGCTCCAAAATTTGTTCGTTCAAAATTTGCGATTGTTCATCCATCTCGTCCATAAAAATGCCGAGATAGGCGGACATATTCAGATCTGTCATGCTGCTAGCCCCCTCTCGCTTATAGGCCGGTCGCTACCGCTTCCGCCTTTGTTGCTACTGCAGGACGCGGTCGAGTCTAAGAATGCCAACCAGTTCCTCGCCCGATTTGCCGATTCCTTCGATAAACCCGCCGTCCGCGCCTCCGGACCGCTCGGGAGGGGGCTGGATTTCGGTGAACGAGGTGACCTGGTACACCTGGTCCACGGTCAGGCCGACGACCGAATCGGAATAGTTAACGACTACGATACGCGTCGATTTCGTATCCGGCACTTCCGGCAGGCCGAATCGTTTGCGCAGACTTACGATAGGAGCTACTTTTCCCCTCAAATTGATTACGCCGGTCAAATAAGGCTTGCCGTTCGGGATGGCGGTGACAGGCTGCACGCGGATGATTTCATGAATGACTTGGATGTGCAGGGCAAGCCGTTCGTTGCCGATCCGAATCTCGATAAACTGCCGGGAAGCGAGCGGGTCCGTCATAGTGGGATGTCACCGACCTTTTATTGGATTTTAAATGCGGATACGGTCTCGTTCAGATCTTCCGACAGCTGGGCGAGCGATTGCGAAGCCGAGGCCGTCTCCTCTGCGGCGGAGGCTGCCTCCTCGCTGGTAGCGGCGATCGATTCGGTCGAGCGCAGCACTTCCTCCGCTTGGGCGGCTTGTTCTTCGCTTGCGGCGGCGATCTCATTCACCTGCGAGGCCGTATCGTTAACCTTGGCAACGATGTTCGTGAAGGCCGAGCCGATCTGGTGCGACAGGCCAACGGCTTTCGATGCGGCGTGCACGCTTTCGTTCGTATTGTTCTGCATGCCTTTGATGATGGCGGCGATTTCCTTCGTGGCATCGCTGCTTCGCTCGGCCAGCTTGCGGACCTCGTCGGCGACGACTGCGAATCCTTTGCCCTGCTCTCCGGCGCGGGCGGCTTCGATCGCGGCGTTAAGCGCAAGCAGATTGGTCTGGTCGGCGATATCGTCGATCACGCCGATGATTTGGCCGATCTTATCGGAGTCTCCCCGAAGCTTCTCCATGGACTGCTCAAGCTGGCCGATCGCTTCTACAGACGCCCGGATCGTCTGGCCGCCCTGCTCGGCGACTTCTTTGGTCTGTGTGGACAGCGAGGCGGCCGATTCGGCGCCTCTCGCGACGGAATCGATGGCGATCGACAGCTCGCGGAACAGCTCGTTGACCGTTTGGGCCGAACCGGCCTGGCTCGTAGCTCCGCTGGCGATTTCCTGAGTGCTTGCCGAGATTTGCTGAGCGGCGGCCGCTACGCTCTGGGAAGAGCCTAGAACCGAGCCGATCAGTTGCTTCAGAGCATTGACCATCTCGTCGGACGATTGCGACAGCTGGGCAATCTCGTCGTTGCCTTCGGCGTTCAGGGGGGGGACAGTCAAATTGCCCAGGGCGACCTCCTTGATGTTGCGGGTGGCGGCGAGAAGCGGCTTCGTAATGGCGCGGGTCAGGAAAAAAGCCGTTCCGAGTCCGACCAGGAGGCCGCCCGCGAGGAGTAAGGAGGTTAAGAGAAGCCCGCTGCTGTAAGTTTTATCCGATTCGGCGCTTGCCCGCTTGGCTCCTTCGGAATTGAAGTGAACCAGCTCGTCCAGCGGTTTGTTGAGCCGTTCCTTTAACACCTGGCCTTCGTTAAACAATCGGACCGCTTCGCTGTCGTTGCCTGCCTGGCTGGCCTTAAGCGTCTTTTCGGTATGTGCGAGCCACGCTTCGACTTCCGATTTAAGCGCATTGAACTGCCGGCGGTCTTCGTCGGAGATGAGCGACTTCTCGTAGTAGGTATACTCGTCGTGAATCGCTTCAATCGCGGTAGCGCGCTCCTTGTCCGCCGCGCTCATGGCTTCGGCGGTCGGACTGATAATATGCTTCAGCATGGCGGCTTGAACGTCTTGAATGCGGGAATCGAGCCGGTTAATCGCCTCCACGCCAGGCATCCAAAAGCTGGTGATCTGTTTGGAGCTTTCGTTCATCGAACCCATATTGGAAAACGACATCCACCCGATCGACCCCATAATAAGCAGGATGAAAATAAAGCCTGCGTACATTTTTTTGCCCACGGTCCAATTCATAGATTACAACCTCCCGGTATTGATGAAGTCTGGAATGGAATGCCAAGTTCATCTACCTGTAATTGTGGGGGAAACGGCATAGGAAACATATCCCCACCTATTCTCATAAATAGACATGATTCGACACAAAAATACAGGAACCGATTCCTATAGACAAAGCAAAAGCCGCCTAATCGGCGGCTGATCGTGTGGGCGGACGTGTCCGTTTTATTTCGTTTTGTTACCGGTATCGCTGCCTGGGGCGGTATTTAAGCGGTTTCCGTATATTTTCGCCAGCGCTTGCGTCCGGTCGCTGACCCCCAGCTTATCTAATATTTTGGTCACATGGTTTTTGACCGTATGCGCGCTTATATACAGCTTGGCGGCGATCTCCAGGTTGCTCATGCCGCGAAGCACGAGGCTTAACACTTCGCGCTCCCGGGGCGTCAGCGCCTGCTGGGCTCCGGCCGGGGGGCTCAGGTCCGGAGCGGACCGGGTCTGAGCGGTTTTGTCGGCTTGGAGAGGCATGTCCCGGGCGGGTTCCGTCTCCAGCGGGCGCGAGGCAGGCTGCAGCGCCCGAGCCAGGATACGCTGGGGCAGCGTCAAGCCTGTAAAGGCGTTGTCTCGCAGCAGCTCGCCGTCCAGGGCGATCCGTCCGGCCTCTTCGAGCAGATGGACGACCGGTTCCCGGGGCAGCGCCGAATGGAGAAAGTCGGCGTCGTAGCCGGATAAGGAAGCGGCAAGTCTCACCTGCTCGGCATCGGTGGGGGAGATCGGAAGCTGGGTCATCAGTTGTTCGGCCTTCGACTGAACTTCCTTGCAGCGGTTGTACGCGTCCGGATTCCAGTACGCCATCGCCTGGCGGAGCAAGCCGGCCCGCTCCGAGGCCGATAAGCTGTGCTGACGCTCGATCAGCTGAAGGCGGATCTCCCCGATGATGGACAGCGCCGTTAGGAAGGTGCGGAACGTGAGCGAATCGGTCTCGTCCCGGTATGCGACTCCAAGCACGCCCTGTACCCGATTGTCCCATATGAGCGGATATTCGTGAACGGGGTCGCCCCCATCGGTCTCGGCGGATACGGGGCAGCGTGTCGGGCAAGAACCGGCTGAGGAGGCGAAATGCCGGGCGGCTGCACTGGCGGCGTACCGCTCCGCCTTCGGCGGGGATAATCCCCGCGAAGCCAGGTAGCGGATGCCCCCGTAGCCGTCCTGTCTCAGCACGAGGCAGCAAAACTTGCCCTGTACGATACTCTGACCGACGTCTGCAAGCAGAGACAGCAGCGTCTGTATATCCGTAATGTCGACGGACGCCTGGCAGACTTCGAGCAGTGTCGAATAGCGGGTCATCGATTGATTGTACGTATCGCTTAGGGAGACCATGCCGAGTCTGGACGCCAGTGACGCAGCCAGCAACTGGCCGGCCTCCCGGTTAGGCGCTGCGGCCCGGGACGTGTCCATGATTCCGCCGAACAGGACCCCATGCAGCGTCCCGCCGCTGCGCACCGGATAACAGGTCAGGTGATGGAGCGAGATGTCCCGCTCCGCAAAGGCGGCCGCTCTCGGGTCGAACCGGACCTTGTCCCAGCAGCCGGCTTGTCCGGTTAAGGCGGTCTGGCCGACAAAGCCCTCGCCCCAGTAAATGACCATGCCGTGCAGACTGTCGTAAACACCGCCGCCTTCAACGACCGTAACGCGCAGCTTCTCTGCCGATATCGCTTCCGCATAAGCGGCGAAATCGAAATGGAGCAGACGCGCGGCCATCTCGACGGCAGAGCGGATGGAGCTTTTGGAGGAGACGTTATGGCGGTCGAACCAGTCGGTTAATACCCGGATGTAGTAGTTATGGTTCGACTGCTTCGCATCTAACTGGTGAAGTGAGCTTGCGATCTGAGCCATCTGCATCATGCGTTCGATGTGGAGCTGCTTGTCCTCGTCCGTCGTATCCGGGATCTCGTCGATCGCTTTCGTCCAGAACGCGGCGTCGGGACCCAGCTCCAGCAGTCTGCGGATCGGCTCGCGGTATTGCTTCTGAATGAGCACCCCCGCCCATATGTAATAGGCG
The DNA here is from genome assembly GCF_036577605.1 of Paenibacillus sp. GYB004. Classification (NCBI taxonomy): domain Bacteria; kingdom Bacillati; phylum Bacillota; class Bacilli; order Caryophanales; family Paenibacillaceae; genus Paenibacillus; species Paenibacillus sp. GYB004. The sequence goes on along the minus strand of NZ_JARBDB010000072.1, from coordinate 178,857 downwards.
GGACCGGTGTCGCCCGAGACCGGGGCGATAATCAGGTTCATGCCCAGATCGTTCTGATACAGAATCGTCCGGTCGATCGGGCCAATCTCGCCTATCACGCGCTCGGTCCACGCTGTGGACAGGAGGCTCTGCTTGTCGTCAAGCAGCAGGCGGGCGAGCGGCTCCTTCCCGCAGACGCCGGAGAATACCCGTCCGCGGCAATCGGTTATAAATATCGTAAGCCCGCAAAGGGAGGCATAGGCATCCTGCAAATGCCGTAGTAGTCTGATCACTTGATGTGTTCCCATTGCTGCACCTCGGTCCCGCTTGAGTGGCTGTAACACTGTGGCTTCTGTGTTCTACTATAGAGTACGCTGTATTGGTTTTCAACCAGTCCATGGGCCTATCGTTCTTAAAAACGATCAAACTATCGCCGCCCGGGAGTTTCGTGTGCTAATATAGTAGTATTCGAAACTAATTCATAGACGCGCAGGTGATCGAGAGATGGGTACAGTGCCTACGGGCGTCCGCGGATTGGACGTACTGATGGACGGAGGTTTCCCGAAAGGGGCGACCGTCATTGTCGAGGGCGCTCCCGGAACCGGCAAGACGACTTTGGGCATGCAGTTTCTCCATCAGGGCGCCGTACGGGACGGAGAAGCGGGAATTTATATTACGTTTGAGGAGTTCCCCGATCAATTGTACCGCGATATGCTCGTATTCGGGTGGGATTTGCGGAAGCTGGAGGCGGAAGGGCTGCTTCGGGTGATCAGTATGACGCCCGATATTTTTCTGGAGCAGATGACCGAACCGGGAGGGCTGATCGAGAAGCTGATCGTCGATGTTGGCTGCAAACGAATGGTAATCGACAGCATCAGCTTGTTCCGGTACGGAACTGCGAGCCAGGAGGAGCACCGGCGAACGTTATACCGGCTGCGCAACATTCTCCGGAAGTTCGATTTAACCTCCGTACTGATCAAGGAGCAAGGGACGATGAATGAGGAGTCCGGCTTCGAGGCGTATATATCCGACGGATTTATCCAGCTTCAGCTGAAGCAGCAGATGGACAAGTACCGGGTGCGGACGCTGGAGATTTTGAAGATGCGGGGCAGACGAATCCGCGAAGGGGAACATATATACCGGCTGACGGATCACGGAATCCGGCTTATACCGGCCCGGTCGATGGTCGAGGATCTGGCTCTGATCAACGGAAGGGAGAAAGTGCCGACAGGCGTAGAGGTGCTGGACGGGCTGCTGGAAGGCGGGTTTTCCCAAGGCACGGTCATGCTGCTCGACACGAACAGCAAGGCGAATTACAAGTACCTCGTAGCTTCCGTGCTGGCGAACCGCCTGCGGGCGGGAGATAAGGTGGTGGCGCTGCTGTCAAGCTTCCACACGCCGCAGGATTTCGATAGAATGTTGGCGCTGCAGGGGTTGTCCATGAGCCGGATGGCCGGGGAGGGGCGGTTGTTCTTTATCGAGCATTACAAGCGTTCGTACCCGGACGGCTGCGAGGCGGCGGTTATTGATGTAAAGGGCTTGACGGGCAGCCAGAAATACCGGGAGTTTGTGCGGGAATCACTTGGGCCGCGGGCCGAGGAGAGTCCGGGCAACTGGTTCATTTATTACGATCTGAACACCGTGCTCTCCGAGCGCGGCAAAGAGTACGTCATGAAGTTTTTCGCGGAAGAAACGGCGGAGATTAAAGCAAAAGGGATGACGATGATGGTGATGTGCAACTTCAGCGAAATCGGACCCGAATGCTCTGCCTATCTGGAACGGACGTGCAACGGCGTCATCCGTACGTGGGTGGACGGCTCGTATCAATATATGCAAGTGATGAAATCGCCGAACGGTATCATATCCGAGCCTTATGTCGTGGAGACGACCGCGCAGGCTCCTTTCATGAGACTAACCTGAGCGCGGCGAGCTTGAGACGGGAGGGGCAAACGATGACGGAAGAAGAAGCATGGCTGCTGCAGATGGAGTGCACCCGTTTTTTTCAAAATAATCCGTACAGTATGGAGACGGCGGAAGGCATATCGCTGAGGTTGGGGCGTAAGGTCGAGCACTTAAGTCCGGTACTCGGCAGGCTCGTCATGTTATCGATCCTGGAGAAGGTCGGGAATGGATCGCGTTCCATTTACCGTTATATCGAACCGAATTTCAATGGCGATATGGACGTGCAATGGAACATCAACTAAGCCTGGTACAAAGCATGCTGGATCTGTTCGCGGACGAAAGTGGACTGTCCGTCATACTGACCAACGATCGTGGCGAATGGATAACGCGACCGTCCGGTACGATCGTGGGAAGTCTCGAGTCCGGTCCGGTAAGGGGCCAGCTTGAACAGCGGCTGAGGGCGATCTTGGAGCAATATGCCGCGATTCGCAACGGCATTGTGCACGATGTATCGCCGGGCGTCCGGCTCGTTAGGGCGCCTGTATTCCTGAACAGGCGCGAGACGTATTACGTATGGACCGGTTGTCTGGTGGACGAGAGAATCGTGAATCATTCGGCCATGCACAATCGCCAGGGGGAACCTAAGTTTCCGTGGACCCAGGTGTTGGCCAGCGCCAAACAAAGTAGCGCCGATACGGAGAAAGCGCTTACTAAGACGTGCACGCTGGCGTCCATCGTCGAAGGGCTTCTGAAGCCGGCGTTTGCCGAGGAGGCGCTGTGCCGCCGGATGGAGCTGCTACGCCGGTTGGCTTCCAATTACGAGGCGTCCGAGGAATGGGCGCATGTGCTGGCCGAAGCGTCCGAGGAGGCTGACTTTATCGGCTTCGCCGCCAAGACGGAGCGCCAGCGGTTTGCCGTTGTGCAGTACGCGGGGCCGTCGGCCGACGCCGTGCGGAGGTTGTCCTTTTCGCTGGGAGAAGGGTTTGTCGGCCAGGTAGCGACTTCGCGAAAGGCGGTATTCTGGGACCAGGTTGCCCGGGACCCGCGCACGTTCGCTTTCTCGCAGTGCGGCTTGTATCCGATGTCGCTGTTTTGCGTGCCGGTCTTTCGCGACCGGGAGCTGGAGGGCGTGCTGTTCGGCGGAAGCGTGACCGAACCGACCTTAAGCCGCGGAGCGCAATCGTTCGTCAAGGCGTACGCGGCGGGCTGGAGCATGCGCGTCACGCTGGGGGCGGTCCGCGAAGACCGGAACACGAACTTTACCCGGCTGTCGACGTTCGTGGAGACGTGCGGCTCGATCAACAATGCGCAGGACGTCAAGCGGCTGTCTTATATTCTGGTCGATATGAGCCTGAATCTGGTGGAAGGATCGTTTTCCTGCGTCGTGCTGAAACAGTCGGAGCAGAAGGTGCAGCTCGTATCCCGAGGATTGGGCCAGCAGCAGGCCGAGCGTTACGTCAAGGAGCTTGCGGCCCGCTGGTCGCCGCCGGCGGACAGAAGAGGCTGGCCTCAGACGGAGCTGTACGAGGGCTCCGGCATGCCGCCGGTGATGGAATGCCCGTTGTATTATCAAAGCGAGCTGCTGGGCATATGGTGTATCGCGCTGAAAAGTCCGGACCAGTATGCCTTGTACCGGGAATATATGACGATCGTCGCGCAAGCGGGGAGCGCCTCGCTCTACCGGCTGTGGGACAAGGGCAGGGTATGCCGGGGCGACGCGGTTCAACTGCTGAACCGGGCGCTCGGCTACTGGGACTCGTATGCGTTCGACATGACGCATCAGGCCCAGGAACTCGCGCTGCCGTTCGCCCGTTCGCTCAAGCTGGATGAGACGACGATCAAGCAGATCGGCGAAGCGTGTCTCGTCTATCCGTATTCACCCGCTTTTTTGAGCGATATTCTCCGCAGTCCGGAGCAGATGGAACTGATCGGGCATTTTCACGCGATCACCCGTCTGCTGGAGGACGGCAAGCCGGGGGGGCAAGGGCAAGAACAGGCGGCGGTTTCCGAATTCAGCGCCGGCGGCCAGATTATCGCGATGATTTATTTCTACTTGCAGTTTGGCGGGGATACGCAGTCGCTGGATCAGCTGTGGCCGGTCTCTCCGAAGCTTCGCGCCGCTTTCCGGGCGTTCTGCGATTCCCGGGAAGTGGTCGAGAGCGAAATCTCGCTGACGGCCGAGGAGGAGGATTCCCGTGCGAACGGGGTGCCGGAGCTTCCCGACATTCGCAAGCTGAAGGATCTGCCGCCGCTGTCGTCACGCGAGCGGGAAGTGCTAGGGCACGTGCTGCAGGGAGAGAGCAACCGCGAGATCGCGGAGCAGCTCGTCATCAGCGAACATACGGTCAAAAATCATATGACCAATATCTTCCAGAAGCTCGGCGTCACCGATCGCGCGCAAGCGATCGCGATGGTGTACAAGGCGGGCTGGAACCGGTAATGGAGGCTCCGGGCTTTCTGGATGCGCATTTTTACATACATAATGTTAAGCCGGGAAGAGGAGGGAAACCTTCTCTTTTTTCGTTATTGCCCCCGCCCGCGCCTCCGTTTCATTTCGCCAAAAGGAGATTAATGGAATTCAAGAGGGAACATACATATAGGAACGCCCGAACCGGAATCTGCCGCGAGTAGGAAAGGAGTAGGACGAGCTGCGCTGTGGCCCGAAGGAAAAGATAAGAATACCCGGGGATACCTTTTTCCGTCCGAAAAACGGAAAATAGAAGTAACAGCTAGAGCGGACCAGATAGACGGATTCGAAGGAGTGGATGAAAATGAAACAAACTGCAGCAACACTGGAATACATGGAGCGCGACGTCAAAGTGATGGAACGTGCGGAACCACAAACGGCCTTTTTGCTTAAACGGCTCAAACGGCATCATGCCCCCACCTATCGCAAAAGTTTGCTTACCGCCTACTACTCGCTGCAGCTCGCGAAGGCGCTTGGATTTACCCGGGAGGAGCAGACGGTATTATTCCGGACCGCCCTGCTTCAAGATATCGGCAAGCTGCATATCTCCCGCGATATTCTCGACAGCCGGAACCGGCTGTATCAGGGGGCGGTCTGGCAGATGCAGGCGCACCCGAAGTATAGCGCGGATATTTTGCAGACGTTTATTGCGAGCGGGGAAGTCGACGGAGAGGCTGTGCTGCAGCATCACGAAAATTTGGATGGCACCGGGTATCCATCCGCGCTGAATTGGAAGTCGATTACGCTGAACGCCCGCATTCTCCGGATTGCCGGAAGCTACACGGAACTGACGGATGCACAGGGGGCGGCGAGGCTCGGCCCGAGAGAGGCGATGGAGGAACTGTACTGCTGGAGCGATGTGTTGTATGATGCCGATCTGGTGGAGCTGATGAATCATTTGATTCGCCAAACGACGACGGAAGATGCGGTGAAGGGAGATGGCGCGCATGAGCTTGCTGCACGAAATCGAAAGTCTTAAACGCAGACTGTCCCGGATGGCCGACCGTCACGGGAATTTGACCCACAACTGTGTCGTAAGAATCAGCCAGCAGCTCGACAAAAAGCTGAACGAGTATGAGCGAATCCGCCGTGAATCGGGCCGGGGGTAAGCTCAGGAGGGCAACGGATGCGACTTTTTCCAAAGCCGTCTGGATTGTGATATCGTTAGGAGAGCTGACGATAGATACATCCAAGACGGTTTTTTCGTATGGAGCTAGGGAGAAAAGGAGCTGCGGGCTGAATGGAGCTACTGCATGTGAATATCGAGCAGGCCGGGTACGACGAGCAGGAGAGCGTGATCCAGGGCGTATCGTTCACGCTGGAGGCCGGGCAGCTCGTCGGACTGATCGGTCCGAACGGAGCGGGCAAAAGCACGACGATTAAAGCGATACTCGGCCTGATAAAAAAGACGACCGGCGAGATCCGGTTCGGCGGACCGCAAGGGACGTACGCGTACATCCCGGAGCATCCGATCTTGTACGAGGAGCTGACCTTGTGGGAGCATCTGGAGCTGGCTGCGGCCGCTTACGGGCTGACCGAGGAATTGTTCCGGGAGAGAGCGGAGGAATTGCTCACCCGGTTTAAGCTCGGCGGTTCAAAGCATCATCTGACCACCTCGTTCTCGAAAGGGATGCAGCAGAAGGTTATGCTGATTCTCGGCTTTCTGACCAAGCCCGACGTATATATTGTGGACGAGCCGTTTATCGGGCTCGATCCAAAAGCGACGAAGGAGCTGCTCGATTCGCTGAATGACGAGCGGCAGCGGGGGGCGGCTATTCTAATGTCGACGCACGTATTGGATACGGCGGAACGGATCTGCGATTCGTTCGTATTGCTCGATGCGGGAAGGGTTGTCGCCAAGGGCGATCTGGACGCGATCCGGCAGTCGTGCGGCAAGCCGGAAGCTACGCTGTTCGAATGCTTTCATACGTTGACGTGAGCGGAGGGGTGAGATGATTCAGGCAAACCGGTTGTTCGCCCGAAGGCTGAAATCGGAATGGAAGTTTCAGTATAAAGTATGGAAGATGGCCGTCGATTGGACGGTTGCGCTGTATTTCGTCATTCCGGGACTGCTTGTCGCCGGGTACAACTATACATTGTGGTGGCGGGATATGCCGGCTTGGGGGCACTACGTGCCGGAGCTCGCTCTGCTGATTCTGCTCTATTTCGCTTCCTGTTCCGGGTCGCTGCGGCTGTTTCTGGAGGAGGCCGACCAGTTGTTCCTTATACGTAATCAGATCTGGATGAACCGGCTGAAAGGTTGGGGAATCGCCTATTCGCTGACCGCAGCGGCGCCGCTCTCGGCTGCAGCGACATGCCTCGCCGCTCCGTTTCTCGTCAAGGTGCATCAGTATGGGTCTGCCCGTCTGCTGCTGCTCGGTGCGGTGGCGGCGCTTAACGGCATGCTGATGCAGCTCGCAGGCAGGTGGATTGCGCTGCGGCTGCCGCGGCTGACGGGCTGGTTTGCGCAAGCGGGCTGTTTTCTCGCCCTCGGGGCCATGTTCCTGTACGCAGCCCGGCTGGAGATGGGGTGGGGCTGGAGCGCCGTCTGGGCTGTGGTGCTGGCCGCAGGAACCGTGCTGCTCGTCCGGGTGCGGATGAGGATGACCGGAACGTTTTATCAGGATGCGGCCTACGAATACGACCAGCGGATGAAGTTCGCCGCCCTGCTGATGGGGTATGTCGTGCCGAAGCCTGCGAAGCTGTTAAAACGCAAAAAGCCGTGGTTGCTCGCGGGCTCCCGTCATTTGTTCCGAAAACGTACGCCGGATCGCGTGCTGGCGGAGACGATCGTTAAGTCGTTTTTCCGAAGCGGGACGCAGCTTAAGCTGTACATTCAATTTACGCTCGCTTGCAGCTTCGCCTTGCTGGCGCTGCCGGTTATTGTGAAGTGGGTGTTCTGGCTCGGCGTTTCGTTCCTGCTCGCGTACTGGATCAAGATGTACGGCAAGGAAGTGATGGCGTCCTCGTTTTTGAAGCTGTTCCGCTGGCAGGATGCCGACCGGCTGAAAGCGATCAGCCGAGCGACTCCGCTGTTGTTCGTGCCGGCTTACGTGCCGGCCGGTCTGCTGCTCGGCTGGAGCGCGTACGGATGGTGGGCGGGACTGCTGCTTATTCCGGCTGGATGGCTGATCGGTTATGTGATGGGAGAGATGCTGAACGGGTGGTAGGGTAGAGTGACTGCCGGTGCGGTTCCGGGAAGTCCGATGAACAACCGGGGATTATGGAGGAATGCCGGGTGAAGAATAGGGAAGCGGCTGGAGGAGATGCTAAGTGCTGACACCTTTATTCCAACCTGAAAGTGGGGCTTTCGATGAGTCATGCACCGATCTACTTCGAATTTCCGGATTCCCGCTCCGCGAATCTGGCGGTCGATACGTTGGCCGAGCTCGGTTATCACGTACATGCGACCGCGATAGACGGCCGGCCGGGACTGGAGTTGTATGTGGAGCACAACGATTTGACTTCGGCTCTGGAGATCACGCAAGCTACCGGAGGAACGCTGCTGGATACGGACGGGAGCGTATCCGGGCATGCGGCCTATGCGGAGGCGTACGCGCTTGATACCGTGCCGATCCCGGCGCATACCGTTAACGAAGACTGGCCGGAATCGTACTTCTCGGACACGTCCCGGGGGGATGCGGACGGAACGGGCTTTGCCAATACGGCGGACGGACCTGAAACGTTCGACCCGTCGGGCGACGATTACGATCATTTTCCGGCGGGCATTAAGTTGTAAGAGGCGGCAATTGACGATTGGCAAGTGACGAATAGCTAAATAGCAGGCAGCAAGCAGCGGTGGAGCTTCGGGAGGAGCTTGCCGCTTTTTTTTTGTTGCGGCAGGATGACGGCTGTTGAGGCCGTCTGCGGATCATTAACCTGATATAAATTTAATGATTGAAATGATTAAAGCCGTATGGAAATTGCCGATTTCTTGCCATAAAAAAGCTGTAAATTACTAAAGGATATTCATCGTGGAGAAGACTTCGCCTAAAAAGTGCGCTATTTGCTGGTGAGGGCACAGGAAGCTTACTTTTGTGAATAAGTTGTGGATATCACCCGTGGATACTGTGGATAAGTTGGGGTGGAGTTGTTGGTTTCTTGTGGACAATATGTGGATGGAGTGGGGATGAGTTGATCTGAAGTAAAATGCGGAGGTTCACGTTAGCCCGCACCACACCGTTTCGAGGAAATCCGAAACAACGGCATGTTACCGGGACGAGCGCGGAAGTATAATTTCCGCTGTTTCGACCAATGAGCGTAAAAAGAGCTCATAGAGGAAGAAACGCTTCCGTTATCCATGCGCAAGAGGAGAAGTTGCCCCATTTTCCAAGAAATAGCGGAAGTTTTTCTTCCGTTGAACCTGTAAAAACGGGTAAATAGAAGAAATAGCGGAAGAAGATCTTCCGCTAAGGGTTGCTTGATGATCAAACCTATGAACGTTGAACAGGCAGTGTTAGCACGTCTTCCTGCTGACCGATCCGAAGTGAATTCAGTCCGCTCCTTGTTCAAGCATCAGCTGCTCCGCCGCTTCGGCGGCGCTTTTACCTGCCGTGTATCCCGACGTAAAGGCGGCCGTAATGTTGTAGCCGCCGGTGTAGCCGTGAATATCCAACACCTCGCCACAGAAAAACAGTCCAGGCATCCGCTTCGACTGCATCGTTTTCGGGTCAATCTCCTTCAGGTTGACGCCGCCGCCGGTGACAAACGCTTCTTCAATCGACAGCGTGCCGTTCACGCGTACCGGGAACGCTTTGGCGAGCTTGGCGAGCTCGCTCCAGGGCTGTTTAGGGATATTGTCGTACGTAACGTCTTCCCGGATCTCCGCCTTGGCGAGCAGAAGCGGAATAAGCCGGTCCGGGAACAGCGGCTTGAGTACGTTTTTGACCGCTTTTCTCGAATCTTCGCGGGCCAGCCGCATCGACTCGGCGAACACTTCATCCTCCGAACGGTCCGGACACAGATCAATCGTCACCCGTACGGTGTTTTCTCCGGACTTCTTCAGCTCCTTGACGACGAACTGACTGCAGCGCAGCGCCGCAGGGCCGGACAGGCCGAAATGGGTGAAAATCATATCGCCCTCGTGCTCGATGATTTTTTTGCCCTTCTCATTCCATACGGACAAATGGATATCGCGCAAACTTAAACCCTGCAGTTCGCGGCTGCGGATAAACGATTCGTTCGACGTAAGAGGCACCTCGGTCGGGTACAATTCCGTAATCGTATGCCCCGCGTCCTCAGCCCAGGCGTAGCCGTCCCCCGTGGACCCGGTATGCGGCACCGACTTTCCCCCGGATGCGACGACGACGCAGCGGCTTGCGAGCTTGTCTCCCGAACGGAGCCGGACTCCAGCCACACGTCCGTCTGCGTACAGCACCCGGTCGACCGGACTGTTGACGCGAACCGCAACGCCCTGATCCCTTACCCGGCCTACGAGCGCGTCTACGACCGTTTTGGCTTTGTCGCTGACCGGGAACATCCGTCCGCGGTCCTCCTCCTTCAGCCTAATCCCCATCCCCTCGAAAAAGGCGATAATGTCCCGATTGCTGAACGTACTCAAGGCGCTGTGCAAAAACCGGCCGTTGCCCGGGATGTGCCGGACCAGCTCGTCCAGCTCTTTGGCATTGGTGACGTTGCACCGGCCGCCACCGGATATGCCGAGCTTGCGGCCCAGCTTATCTCCTTTGTCGATCAGCAGCACGTTTGCTCCTCCCGCGCTCGCCGCTATACAGGCCATCAGGCCTGAAGGGCCGCCGCCGATGACGATACAGTCGTAAATCACGTGAATTCCGCTCCTTTTCCGGACGAAGCCGGGTGAATACGCTCATTGTAGCGTGTTTTGGCGGAAAAGGAAAACGGTGGCGAGCAGAGAGGGGAGTAGATAGTTGCCTGTATTGTGGATTAACGCCGCTTAATTTTACGGGATTACCGAAACTTCGCCCGTCCACCGTTCATCCGTATGGTTGCGCCCCCGCACGGCGATTCGCCCGTCACGGTATACCTCGACGAACAAGCTTTCGCTTTTGAGCGGGGACACCGGCTTATTTCCGGCCGAATACACCCCGCGGACGGCGCCGCTGCCAACCGCCGTAAAGGGACCGCGCCACAGCTGCCCGGTCGTCTCCAGATCCCAGTGCGTATGTCCGGAGAACAGGACGACGGCCGGGTATTTCGCGAGGATGGCGCGTAGACGTTCATGCTGGACCACGCCGCGCTCGAGCGAGCTGCCTTCCACCGTGTCCGGCAGGGGCTGGTGCAGGAAGACGAATGCCGGCATGCAAGAGCTGCCGGAATCCGCTTTTTTCCCTCCCGATGCTCCCGTATGCCGAGGAGGACTCGTTAAATCGGCAAGACGTCCGTCCAGCCAGTTCAACTGCTCCTCTGACAAACTGGCGTCCTCGCCGACCGATTCGTCGACGTCCCGGTATGCTTCTCCGCTTAAAAAAAGAAAGGGTACGCCGCGCACGGACGTTTCGTGATACAACCGGCGATAGCCGAAATGCCGCTTGAACTGGGACGTTGCCCGGTAGGAGCTCCAATCCCCGCTTAACTTGGTGTAATCGTAATGAGTCCCGCCATGCAGCCACATCCGGTAATAGTCATGGTTGCCCATCGTAGCGTGAACAGGAGGGTGTGGCGTGCGGCTCAGCAGCTCCTTCAGGCGAATAAAGTCCCGCTCGCCGCCGTTCGTCAAATCTCCATTGAGTACGAGTAAATCGGCGTCCGGCTTTATGGTATAATATTCTTTAAGCGTTTTCACGAGCAAATGCTGCGATTCCTTATCGGTCTCTTGAATGTGCAGGTCGCTCAGCAGAATAAAGGAGAGCAAGGGCGACTCCGATTGCGATCCGGGGGATATTTGCTTGTCCGGAGTTTGCCGCGGAAGCTCTGCAGCACGGTTTTCGGTTGCGGCAAAAGCGCCGGAAGACGTGGGGCCGGACGGATTCCCGGGCGGCAGTTCAGCTTCAGCTGTCCATCTGCCTGCGAGGCCGGTTACAGCGCAGGAACATAGCGCAAGCGCAGCCGAAACGCATAATACGAGCGTGTTTTTATGAATCGGATTCGCCTCCCGAAGTTGGTCCGGCGGGATTGTGGTTTTGTCCCGCGCTTACGATTAGGTTGGTTTCATTTCCCTGACTTATACATACAGGAACGGAGTGATAGGGTGTGCCTCAAATGATTTCATGGGGGCCGTTCGCGATCCAGACCGGATTGCTGGCCGTCATTGCGGCGGCGCTGACGGCGATCGCGGCTGTCCATCTGATGGCGAGAGCCGCTGGCGGCAGCAATGACAGCCATGCCAAGGAAGCGGCGGAGCTGCTGCAGAATGCGGCTTTTATCGCGCTGATCGTATGGAAGTTCGGCCACGTCTTGTTCGCTCCGGCTGTCGTCTGGGAGCGGCCGTCCGCTTTGCTGCTGCTCAGCGGGGGAACGCGGGAAGCTTTCGTTGCGATGCTTGTGGCAGGCGTGTATCTGGTGGTGCGTCTGCGCAGGAGAGCGATTCCGATCCGGCTTTTTCTCGATCTTGCCGCTTTCGGAGCCGTGCTGGCCGTTATCGTATACGCGGCGATCGACTGGAATTACGGGAAACCGACATCGCTGCCGTGGGGAATAAGCCTGAGCGACCCCGAATTCCGGTATCATCCGGTGTCCGTTTATACGATGCTGGCGGCGGCGTTCGTTGCGCTGCTGCTGTGGATGCGCCGGGGGCAGGCGGGTACGGGGGAGCTGTACAGAGCCGGCTCGATCTATATGGGACTTGGGCTGCTGGCCGTCTCCTTCGGTGCGGTTCCGAAGCCTGCTGTGCTGCTGCTGTCGTCCGATCAATGGTGGGCGATTGCTTTGGCGGGAATTGGCATTGTTTCGTCTACTCTGTCGCATAATAAGGCGGAAGGGAGATGACCAATCATGTCAAATCAACCAAAAAACGATCAGGACTCCATCGCTCAGCGTCGTCAAGCCCAGCAAAACGAAGAAACCCGCGGGAAATCGGCCGGCAGCGTCGTGGATAAAAAGCTGGACGGTCCTAACCGTCCCTCGGTTTAAGCCGGGTCCCGACAGGAGCGGAATATGGACAAAAAAAACTACAACGAGCGCCAGGAGCGGGATACGAAGCAGCAGCCGCAGGCAGGCGGGGACGATGCATCGCTGGACCCGTTCGAGATTAATTTTTTGCCCCAGTTTACGGAAGGCCGAGGCCCGAGAAAACCGTTTATTAACGAATTCGGCGTTACGATCGGCGACCATATCTACGAATCGCCGGACTCTCCGCTCAGCCAGTGGACGGAAGAAACCGATCCTATGGTGATGGCGGGCGATCAGTGGGTGCACCCGTTCAAGGATATCGGATTTCAGACCGACGAGAACCGCGATTATTTCGAGAAGGGGATCTTGCCGTCGGCTCAAGGCGGCCGGTTCATGCATCCGGATAAAAACACCGCTTACGATGCAGGCACGGACCCCGATCCGGATCATGTAAAGGAATAAGCGGGATTGAGTGGTTGGAAGGGCGGGGTGCCGGGTTAGCCCGACTGGAGGTTTCGACGGGCAGACCGTACCACCTGTTGTTGTAAAAGAGACAGACGGCGCTTAACCAGGCAGCCATGCGACGATGAGGACAAAGCGGCGTTTCGACCGGAGATGACGGCTCTTTATAGAAATCTCATCCATTCGGTTTTGAATGGGGGCTTTGCTTACGCGGGCTGGAGATGTATAATAAAAGTTAGTCAACATTTTCGATTCGAAACTTGCGAATCTTGGAGGAGTGAAGATCATGTCCATGTCATTCGAAGCATATATGAAAGATGTGGTTCAACCGATGCGGGAAGATTTGACCCGTATTGGCATTCAGGAACTGCGTACGCCTGATGAGGTCGCCCAGCAGTTCGAAAGCGCGAAGGGCACCTCGCTCGTCGTCGTTAACTCGGTATGCGGCTGTGCCGCCGGCCAATGCCGCCCAGGTGTCGCCCAAGCGCTGCAGCACGACATTACGCCGGATCACCTGTTCACCGTTTTTGCCGGACAGGATAAGGAAGCTACGGCTAAAGCCCGCGAATATTTCGCGCCATACCCGCCGTCGTCTCCGTCGATCGCCCTGATGAAGGACGGAGAGCTGGTACACATGATTGAGCGCCATCAGATCGAGAACCGCTCCGCATCGGAGATCGCCGCAGATCTGACTCAAGCGTTTGAGCGTTTCTGCCGCTAATCGGATGGGAACTAAGCAAGCAGTGAGCTGCCCGCAAGGGCAGCTTTTTTGAACGTTAATTTCGTGGACTAACGAATCGGATCGTGCTTATGGCTGAAAAACGACGTTATTCCAGACGTAACGAATCCGGAGATCGTTATTGAAACGATAGTTGAAAAAAACGATCCGATTTGCGAGGAATAACAATACAAGAGTTCGCTACAAATTCAAACGCCCGCATTCGGCGCTTATAACGGTTGCTGGGTTCGTTAGCGATACCACCGTAAAAAAGACAACACGACTGAGGGCGATCGGCTGGATCGAAAGAAGAAGGTGGTATCCATTCCCTTCCACACGCATGCGTATGGGCTTGCACGTCAGAGAACCGTCAGGGTGATTCCCCTGACGGTTTTTTTGTTGTTTTTGCCTCTCTCCGGGGAGCCGCGCGCCTGAAGGGCTGGCTCTTGTTAAGCTTTGAATGGAGACGCCGCTCCTCTCTGTGCAAATTGTGGATAAGTTGTGGATAGTGTGCGTAATTGCCGTGGATAAGTTGCAAATTTTCGTGGATATGTTGTTAATAAAATGTGGATATGTGGGCTAATGGTGCTGGGAAGCTGCGTTTCCGCTATCGTCTGGGGCCGGTATGCCCGAAGGGGATAGCGGAACGCTTGTGTTCCGTTATTGCCGAAGTGATCGGCGGGATTAGACGGGTTCTGGGGACTTCCCTCCGGTCGGAAACCGCTCCGGCAGATGGAGCTGTGCCGCACCGGCGAGCTCCCCGTCGGATAGACTGGTCGTTCTCCCGTTCTCGTATTGCCGGACGACCCATTCGTACAGCGCCTTCACGCCAGGGTGGCGTTTATCGACGCGCTCGCTGCCGGTAAGGCCGAGATAGCGGTTCACCCAATGCGCGACGCCGGCTGTGCCTGCTTTGTCGGTGACGAGGACGCCGAGCGGCCGGTTCAGCAGCTTCGCGGTGTCGAAGATGTTGTAGATCTCTTCGTTTTTGATAATGCCATCGGCATGGATGCCGGCTGCGGTTACGTTGAAGCTTTTGCCGACGAACGGCGTCATCGGAGGGATTTCGTACCCGAGCTTGCGTTCGAAATAATCCGCGATTTCCGTAACGACCCGCGTATCAACCGAACGGTCCCCTGTAAGACCCATGTATTCGAACAATAACCCTTCGATCGGAGTATTCCCCGTCCGTTCGCCGAACCCGAGCAGCGTTCCGTTCACCCCGGAGCAGCCGTACAGCCAAGCCGTCGCCGCATTGGTGAGCACTTTGTAGAAGTCGTTATGCCCGTGCCATTCGAGCTGTGCGGACGGGATGCCGGTCTCTGTCCGCAAAGCGTGCAGCAGCCGCGGCACACTGCGCGGCATTACCGCTCCGGGATAGCTGACGCCATAGCCCATCGTATCGCACAGTCGCACCTTGACGGGGATGCCGCTTTCGGCGGAAAGCTGCTGGAGCTGCTGTACGAACGGAACGACGAAGCCGTACACGTCAGCCCTTGTCACATCCTCCAGGTGGCAGCGGGGGCGAACGCCTTCCTCCAGGGCGGCGCGCACAACGGACAAATACTGCATCATCGCCTGTTCCCGGTTCAAGCCCAGCTTGAGATGGATATGGTAGTCCGAACACGAGGTCAGGATGCCTGTCTCGCGGATGCCCATCTCTTTGACCAGCTGAAAATCTTTCTCCACCGCGCGAATCCATGCCGTTATCTCCGGAAATTCGTATCCCCGCTCCTGGCATGCCCGGACCGCTTGACGGTCTTTCTCGCTGTACAGAAAAAATTCGCTCTGACGGATGACGCCGCTGGGCCCCGATAACCGGTGAAGCAGATCGAATAAATCGGTAATCTGATCGACGGTGTAAGGGAGGCGGGCTTGCTGGCCGTCGCGGAACGTCGTGTCGGTAATGAAGATCGAGTCGGGACGGTCCATCGGGACGTCCACGCCGTCGAAGAGTACAAGCGGAGGAGCGTCGTAAGGAAATTGTTCACGTAGCAGGTTGGGCTCTGCAGGTGTGGCTGCGGAGAGGAATCGATCGTCCGAGTTGCGTTTTTCATTCATTGTCGCTTCACCCTTTCTTCGTATGAGTTTATTGTATGAAAATTGTTTGATAAATGAAACTTTATATATTTTATTATAATGATAGATATTATTTATTGATTTAATGGCTTTTCCTAGTTTGCCGATCGAGGATAAGGCGTTCAATAAGGCGGAATCTATTCATAGCCGAAACTCCGGTCCGCCTCGCAGCATGAAAATCCCCGTTGCAACAACACGCAAGTTCCGGTATGATCCTAAGAAGGAACAATCGGGAAGGGGCGACGGGGACGATGCGGATCGGATCGGGAAGCGGCTATATGGCCGGATGGAACGTCGGTTCGTCATTTGCCGTTGTCGGCGCGCTCTCAGCTGAGAAGGCTGCGAAGTCCGGTCGTGGACGGGCTGAGGCTTCCGGTTTGGCTTCATACAACAAGGCTGCCACCGTTATGGGTCTCGCTGACGTTTCATGGTTCCTGCTTCATCCTTTTTCCGGTTCATGTGTGTGGGTCAAATCCTTATTTTCAATTTCGGTCAACAGCGCCAAGCCTTCCGGCTTTGGCGTTATTTTTTTGTCCAATCGCGGAGGTGTGTCTAGGGATGAGGTACAGAAGAGTGTTGGTCAAATTAAGCGGCGGGGCGATATCGGGCGAAGAGGCGACGGGGTTCGATCACGGCAGGCTGGAGCATATCGCGGATGAAGTGCTGGCGGTAACGCAGCTTGGCATCGAAGTATGTCTGGTGATCGGCGGGGGCAATATTTTCCGCGGCAATATGGCGGAGGCGTGGGGCATCGAGCGGGCGGAGGCGGACAATATCGGGACGCTCGCGACCGTGATCAACAGCTTGATGCTGCGCGGCGTCCTTAAGTCGAAGACCGACAAGGAGGTCCGGGTCATGTCTTCGCTTGCCGTCAATGCGGTAGCCGAGCCGTACATCCGGCTGCGCGCCATTCATCATCTGGAGAAAGGGTATGTGGTCATCTTCGCGGGCGGCAACGGCCAGCCGTATGTGACGACCGATTACCCGTCGGTGCAGCGGGCTCTGGAGGTGAACGCACAGGCGATCCTGGTTGCCAAGCAGGGCGTGGACGGCGTATACGATAGTGATCCGAAGCGCAACCGGGAGGCGAGATTGTTCGCTTCGCTGCCTTACGAGGAAGTGATCCGCAGGGATTTGAAAGTTATGGACTCGTCGGCCTTTATTCTGGCGCGGGATTATGGCATACCGCTGCATGTGTTCAACTTCGACCGGGCGGGTGCGATGAAACGGATTTGCGAAGGGGCTGACGAAGGCACCGTGGTTCGGGCGGGGGCGAATGTGCGCTTTGCTACATAACGCTAGGGGCGCAGAGGGCAAAGAAAAGCTTACAGGAAGGCGGGGGAGGAAGCTCACCCCGCACTTTTTTTTCGATTCGCTTGAAATCTGGCGGTGGTGAACTATACTGATGTTAGGAAGTCTGACGTTGGGTTTGTTGGGCGGCAAAAAAACGCCTGTTCCATGATGAACATAGAAGGGTGATGGGGACGATGAGCCTGCAGCAGGATATTATCGCCCGGCTTGGCGTCAAGCCGGATATCGACGCCGACGCGGAAATTCGCAAGCGGGTCGATTTTTTGAAGCAATACGTGCTGGATTCGAAGGTGACCGGCCTGCTGATCGCGATCAGCGGAGGTATCGACAGCGCTGTGGCAACGGGGTTGTGCAAGCTGGCCACGGACGAGCTGACGAAGGAGAAGGGCATGGAGTATATTACGCTCGGCGTATTCCAGCCTTATGGAGAACAGGCGGACATCTCCGACAGCTATTCGGTGGCCGAAGCGTTTAATCTGACGCACAAGGTGGAGACGAATATCGAGCTGGCTGTCGACGAGATCGCGCTGGAGGTCGAGTACGGCTTCAAATCGCTCGGCATTCACCGGCACATCAGCCGGGCCGGCAAAGGCAACGTGAAAGCCCGCACGCGGATGGTCGTCCAGTACGCCCTGGCGTTTGATATGAACCTGCTCGTGGTGGGCACGGACCATGCTTCGGAGGCGATTACCGGATTTTTCACCAAATACGGCGACGGCGCAGTCGATCTTACGCCGCTCAGCTCGCTGAACAAGCGCCAGGTTCGTCAACTGGCCGTACGCCTCGGCGTTCCGCAGCCGATCTTGGACAAAGCGCCTACGGCCGGCTTGTGGGAAGGCCAGACCGACGAGCAGGAGCTCGGCATCACGTATGAGGACAACAGCAATTACCTGGAAGGCAAGGAGATCGACCCGGCCGCCCGGGAAAAGCTGGAGAGACAATATTTGAAGACCGAGCACAAGCGGTCGCCTATCCCGGGAATTTAGCGCTCTGCCGATTGTTTTTCGCACCGGGCATAGCTTCTTCTAGCTTGCAGTAATACGCTTCATGACAGCGGCCGGTCAGCCGGGCCGATGAATAGAGGAGCCCGGCTTCACGGAGTGAGGCACAGAGCAGGGCATGAGAGAGTACGGAGCTCGAGTACCTTGCACAGTGCAAAGATCAAAGAGTACCGGGTACGGGCACAGAGTACAGCGTGGGGCATGGGGTGCGGTGTAAAGAGTATAGAGGATAAGGCACAAGAGCACAAGAGCACAAGAGCACAAGAGCACAAGAGCACAAGAGCACAAGAGCACAAGAGCACAAGAGCACAAGAGCACAAGAGCACAAGAGCAAAAGAGCACAAGAGCACAAGAGTATAAGTAGAGATTACAGAGCTATGGGCATGGAGGAGTCTGCGGACCTTCCGTGCTTTTTGTTTTGGTGGACGATTAAAGGGCGGGATGTCCGCTCGCTGCACTTGGTGACGTTTGTCCGTCCGCCTATAGGAAGTCCGGTTTCCGCTATTATCTGTAAACAGGCTGAACAGGCCATTTACCGGAACAATTATTTCCGTTATTTCGGCGAAAACAGACAAATTCGGCTGCGCATCGAAGAATAGCGGAACTAAAACTTCCGTAAACCTGGTTGATCCGCCATGTAACAGAAATAGAGGAAACGATTCTTCCGGTTCTGCAGCTTCCGGTGTTTTGTACTCCCTTCACCTAAGATGAAACAAAAACCGGATGAAGGGAGCATTCCGTGTTCGTTTATATGTGGATAAGATGTGTATAACCCTGTGGACAACTGGCGAAATCAAATGCGAAGCAAAAGAAGCGGGTGGCCAGGGCTGGTGAACGAAAAAAAGCCGGGAACCCTTATGCAAGGGCCCCGGCGCAGCATACGTCTCGGCCAGCCAGCTCGTACGATGCGTTAGCCTGATCAGCTCGTACGACTCGTTCGGCCTGACCAGCTAGTACGACGTGTTAGCCTGACCAGTTTATTCGGTTCGTTAGCCTGACCAGCTCGTACGATTCGTTTAGCCATACCAGCGTAACGACTCGTTAACCCGACCAACCCATACGACTCGTTTAGCCGCTCCGCCAACGTAACTCGTCCCACATTTTATAACCTGATTCGTTATGGCGTATTCCGCCTCACTTGCCCATTCCCAGTACTTCTGCCCCGGCATCCGCCTCGATCGTCAATCTGCTGGTGGCGAGCACATCGTCGTGAGTTAACGTACCGCGCTCTCCATGGATTCTGGAAAGGAAATCCGCAGTCAACGACTGAGCCGGATTCGCAAGCTCCGCTTGCTCAAGCGGCTGCGAATCGGTTACGCGCAGGTACAGCTCGTCCGCACCCGACACCGAAGGGTCTCCGCTCAGCCGCAGCTCAGCAAACCCTTTTGTCCCATTGACGAAGATCCGGCAATCTCCCCACGTCCAGCTTTTGTCCGGCGTGTGCCAATCCGCGTACAGCATCCCGATCGCCCCGCCGCTCATCACGACTTGAGCGGAAGCGGTATCGAGGAACTCCGGATATTCCGGCAGCTCGTTTTTGGCGACGACTGTTTTCACAGACACGGCTTCCTGGCCGGTCAGCCAGCGCAGCAGGTCGAAGTCGTGCACGAACAGGTCGATGACGATTCCGCCGTTTTGTTCCTTGGAGAAGTGCCAGGCCGCCCGTGAAGCCGGATTAAGCCGATGCGGCTTGCGCATCATAATACTTGCGATCTGCCCAAGCTCTCCTGCCTCAATTGCGCGTTTGAGCGTATACACGGCCGGACGGTAGCGCTCGGTCAGCAGCATCCCGACCTGAATGCGCCCGCGCCGGATGACCGCTTCCAGTCGGTCCAGCTTGTCCCGGTCCGTAACGGCCGGCTTATCCACCATGATATGCTTGCCATGCTGCTCGCACCATTCGATAATCTCGATCTTCTCGCTATTGATAGCGGCAGACCCGATCACCGTTACCGAATCGTCCAGGAAAACGTCCCGTGACTGAACCAGAGGGATGTTGTATTTTTGTGCGAGCTGCTCCGCCAAGGAAGGATCGTCCTTCTCATATACGCCGGCGCACACGTGGCCGAGCGCAAGCATTTCTTCGATAAAGATCGTAACATGAGCATGCCGGCAGCCTATAATTCCGAATCGGATGGACATACGTGTTTCTCTCCTCTGCATCGTTAATTTATAATTGCAGCTGTCCCCGTTATGATACCTTGGGCGCTTCCATATTGGCAATCGAATTGTGAAAGTGCATACATTTCTGCAACAGGACCTTACATTATTACATTCAGGATCGAACGGCGGTCAGCTATGATGAGAGTAATTGGAACCGGTACCTTAGCTTCCAACAACTCGAGATAAGAAGGGGAGTCATCGCATGAAAAGAAGATCAGGCCGTCTGTTGTCAACCGCAGGACTAAGCTTGTTGATGGGAGCTGTCGCACTAACCGGCTGCTCCAACGATAATGATAACGCTTCCGGCAAGACGCCGGAAGCATCCGCCGACAAAGTGGAGCTTCGCGTGCTCTGGTGGGGATCGCAGGACCGTCACGACTTGACGATGAAAGCGATTAAGCTGTTCGAAGACAAAAATCCTACGATTAAAGTAACCCCGGAATATTCCGGATTCGACGGCTACTGGGACAAGCTGTCCGTGCAAGTGGGCGGAGGGTCGGCACCGGACGTTATTCAGATGTCGACGGCTTACATCAACGATTATGTGAACCGGCAAGCGCTGCTGCCGCTGGACGGAGCAGGCATCAAGCTGAGTGATATCGATGAAAGTACGCTTAGTACGGGCAAGCTGAACAACAAGCTGTATGCGATCCCGGCCGGCATTAACTCGCAATCTTACGTCTACGATCCGGCTATGCTGGCTAAGGCTGGCGTAAAGCTCCCCGAACACATGACTTGGGACGATCTGGCCGCCGCCGCGAAACAAGTCACCGAGAAGCTTGGCAAAGACGTAATAGGCGTCACGAACGACAGCGGCTCCCCGGAAATGCTGCAATATTTCATCAGGCAGAAGGGGATGGAGTTTTTCAAAGACGGCAAGCTGGGCTTCACGACCGAAGCGCTGACTGAGTTTTTCAACTACTGGGAGAAACTGCGGAAGGAAGGCGCGGCTTCGACTCCGGAGCAGACCGCTTCTTACTTCGGAGCGCCGCTTGAGAAATATCCGATCGTAACGGGCAAAACGCCGTTCGCCCTGCTCTCTTCGAACCAGATCGGCTCCATCTCGACGCTGGCCAATCGTCCGCTTGAAATGACGTTCATTCCTAAGGCAAGCGGAGGCATCGATGCGGACTTTGTCTCGCCTTCCATGTACTGGTCGATTTATGCCAAAACCAAATATCCGAAGGAAGCTGCACTGCTGATGGATTTCATGCTGAACGATCCGGAAGCGGGCAAAATTCTCGGTGCCAACCGCGGCGTCCCGGTATCCGGCAAAATCCGCGAAGCTTTGAAACCGCAGTTGAACGATCTCGATAAGAAGCAGTTCGATTTCGTAGACAAGGTTACCAAGGTAGCGAAGCCGATCAACGTCATCGATCCGAAAGGCGCAGGCGAAGTCAGGCAGCTGCTCGGCACGACTTCGCAAGAGATCCAGTTCGGCAAAAAAACGCCGGAGCAGGGCGCCAAAGAGTTTATGGACAAAGCGAACGCCATCCTGGACAAAATGAAATAGAGCATTCCCCGGGAGGTACCGCGATAGCGATTCGCGGTACCTTTCATCACCAAGATCAAGGAGGCTCGTACCATGCAAGGTAAACTGCTTCGACAAAACACGACCGCTTATCTGTTCATGCTGCCATGGCTGGTGGGTCTGTTCCTGTTCACGTTATGGCCCATGATTAGTTCCCTGTACTTATCTTTCACGCGTTTTGAATTGCTGCAGCCGTCCGAATGGGTCGGCCTGCAAAATTTCAAAGAGATTTTTACGGCCGACGAGCGGTTCTGGCAATCGCTGAAGGTTACGTTTCATTTCGTTGTCCTCTCCGTCCCGCTCAAGCTGTTGGCCGCCCTGCTTGTAGCGATGATGCTGAACCGTAATATTCGAGGCATCGGCCTGTACCGCAGTCTCTATTATTTGCCTTCGCTGATCGGCGGCAGCGTGGCCGTATCGATCATGTGGCGCCAAATCTTCGGAGAGACGGGAGTCGTCAATGTACTGCTCAGCATGTTCGGCCTGCAGGGGCCGATCTGGATCAGCAACCCGGATTACGCGATCTATACGTTAATCGCGCTGGCCACTTGGCAGTTCGGCTCCTCCATGGTTATTTTCCTGGCGGGCTTGAAGCAAATCCCGGAACATCTATACGAAGCTTCGGCCATCGACGGTGCCGGGAAGGTGCAGCAATTTTTCCGCATCACGTTGCCTATGCTGTCGCCGGTGATGTTCTTCAATCTCGTTATGCAGGTAATCGGCGGATTTATGGTGTTCACTCAAGGTTTTATCGTTACAAAGGGCGGTCCGATGGACGCTACGCTGTTTTATGCGATTTATTTGTATGAAAAAGGGTTCAAATATTTTCAGATGGGCTACGCATCCGCGCTTGCCTGGATTTTACTTGTCATTATCGGTATTTTCACCGCTATTTTGTTCAAAACCTCAAAAAAATGGGTTCACTACGAATCGGGAGGAGATAAATAATGAGACAAGCAGCTGTATTTCCGGCCAGCCGAATCTTATTGCATGTCCTGCTCGCGGTGGGGAGTCTCTTGATGCTGTACCCCGTCTTCTGGATGGTATTCGGTTCGGTTAAGCCAACGGCCGAAATATTCTCCTCGGTGTCCCTATTGCCGAAAACGTGGTTCTGGGACAACTACAAGCTCGGATGGAACGCTATACCGCGGCTGGATTTCGGGATCTTCCTGCGCAACTCGTTTACGATCTCGTTCCTGGTAGTCGTCGGCAATATCGTGTCCGCCTCCTTGGTTGCCTTTGCCTTCGCGCGTCTCCACTTCACCCTGAAATCGTTATGGTTCGCGCTTATGCTAATGACGATGATGCTGCCGAGTCAAGTGACGCTCATCCCGCAGTATGTGCTGTTCCACAAGCTGGAGTGGGTGAATACGTACCTGCCGTTAACCGTGCCGCATTTCCTCGGAGCGGCTCCGTTCTTCGTGTTTCTGATGGTGCAGTTCATCCGGGGGATTCCGAAGGAGCTGGACGAGGCTGCGATCGTCGACGGGTGCAATACGTTCCAGATCTACTGGCGTATCGTAATGCCGCTGTGCGTGCCTGCCATCATTACGACGGCGATCTTCAGCTTTATTTGGACCTGGGATGATTTCTTCAGCCAATTGATCTATATTAATACAGTCAGCAAGTACACGGTGCCGCTTGGACTCCGGCTCTTTCTCGATGGCAGCGGCAAGAGCGAGTGGGGTCCCATGCTGGCCATGTCGGTTTTGTCTTTAGTACCAAGCTTCGTTTTCTTCCTGACATGTCAGAAGTATTTGGTTCAAGGAATCGCGACTACCGGACTGAAAGGCTAATTCGGGAGCTCCGTAAAGGTGGGGGACAAAGATGGGTTCATGGATGAAAGATTGGCGGCTGCGCCCACTGCTCTTGCTCGTCTTCCTGGCGTTCACCGGCATCCTGCTGCTGCTAACGCTTGCTATCGCCTATTACGGGGTGTCCAAGATCATTACCGAGCACACAAGCCAAGTTCGGCTGGAACTATTAAATGAAGCTCAGAAGCAGCTCACGGCCCAGTTTCGGGAAATCGAAGAAACCGGATTGGCGATCTCCACCCACCCCGAATTACTCCAACTGTTATCGGGCAAATCCACCGGTGTATTCGAAGCGATTCGCGGCCGGCAAAACGTGAATACGACCATCAACAGCTTCCTGTACTCCAAAGCGTTCATCAGCAGCATTGTGGTGTACAGCAGCATGTACAACGATATTCCATATAGTGAGAAAGACCGGGTCCTGCCGCTGGACCGCATGCCGGTATACCCGGACATGATCCGCTTGGAGGCGGCGGACTCGATCTGGATCGGCTCGCACCCGGATACGACCGCTCTATACAACCAGCAGCCGGTCATTACTTTTTTGTCCAAAGTATACTCGTACAATGGAGCTGTGGCCGGTTATCTGGAAGTGAACGTGATTGAGAAAGCGCTGGCGAAAATATTCCAGACGGATGACTTGAATCAAGAGAGCGTCCGTTTCATTCTGGATAGCGGAGGACGACTCATCTCGGTCCGTTCGGGATCGAACACCGCTCCTGCTTTATTGGAGCATGAGGCTGCCAAGCAGGCTTGGTACACCAACCTGCAGACGGATCAGAATCAGGGCTACCGCAAAGTGAATCAGAACGGCGAAGCGTATCTGATGATGTATTCCCGGCCGAATCATGCGCAGTGGAGAGTCGTGGAGATGATTCCGACTGCCGTGCTGTACCGGCCGGTGTATACGATCCGCAACATGGTGCTGCTCGTGGGACTTTTCGGGATGCTGCTGTCCGTTCCCGTCGCTTTCTATTTATCGCGCCGGATCATTCGTCCTCTCCCGGAGCTGTTAAGCGGATTTAAGCAGATGGAGACAGGGAATTTCAACGTCCGGATGGGAGAGAACAACCACATTTTGGAGTTCAAGCTGCTCTCGGTGGCGTTTAACCGGACGAACGTTCAGCTCCATGACCTGCTTGAGCAATTGAAGGAAGAACACCGGGCCAAGCGGGAAGCCGAATTCGCCGCGCTGCAGTCGTAGATTAATCCGCATTTTCTGTACAATACGCTCGATATGATCAACTGGATGGCCGCAACCCGGGGCGTGAGCGAAATCAGCGTCCTGTCGACCAAGCTGGCCAAGTTGTTCCGGATTAGTCTCAGCAAGGGGAGAACCTTCATTCCGCTGCGTGAAGAGCTGGAGCATTGCATTTTGTATATGGATCTGCAGCAAGCCCGGTTTAAAGATAAATTCGCTTATCGGATCGATGTGCCGCCGGATCTGCAGCGTCATCTCGTTCCGAAACTGATTTTGCAGCCTTTTATTGAAAACTCGATCATTCACGGGTTTGGCGGCCATGACACCGTACATCCGACCATCACGATTCAAGCTTGGGAGGTAAGGGGTTCCAGCCGCAGCAGCCTCCGTATTCGTATTGAAGACAACGGCAAAGGCATGCAGCGGGAGGCGGCCCTGGTTCCGCAAGCGGCTCTTGGCAAGCCGGATGCGGACGGGAACAGCGGTTACGGCATCGGCAACGTCATGCAGCGCATCCAGTTGTATTTCGGCCGCGAATATGGCGTGAAGGTCGAGAACCGTGACTCCGTGGGCTATGGGCAGGAGGAACCGGGAGCGCACGACGAGAGGTGCAAAGAGAAGCGGACGGATTCGCAGACAGGGGTACGCGCCGAGCTGACGCTTCCTGTCCTGACCTCGCAAGAGGATGTGGCATCGTATGTGAAGACCGGAGGGACGAGGCCTGATGCGTAAAATACTGATTGTGGACGATGAGTTTCATGTCACGGAAGGGTTAAAGGCGATGATCCAGTGGGAGCGGCTGAGCGTCGGTCAAGTATTTACCGCTTCGGACGGATTGGAAGCCTGGGAGCTGTACCAGAAGGAGCGGCCGGATCTCGTGCTGACCGACGTATACATGCCCAAGATGAACGGGCTTCAGCTCGCTTCGAAAATACGGGAAATCGACACCGATGTGCCGATTCTCATCCTGAGCGGGTTCGATGAATTCGAATATGCGCGAGGCGCCCTGCATCTGCAAGTGGCGAAATATATGCTCAAGCCGGCTGTATTCACCGAGATTCAAGAGGCGCTGGAGGAAACGGTAGCCGAGCTTGACGCCGCCTCGGAACGAAGCGCCTATATGGACCAATTTGTCGAGCAGATGAAGAGGAATGTGCCGATTCTTCGCGAACAATTCCTGTTCGACCTGGTGACGAGAGGGCGAAGCGGAACGGAGCCCGATGCCGGCGTCCTTGCTTTTTATGAACTGGACCGGGCGGTCTTGACCGGCGCCATCGCCTTAAGCATCGCGCTGTACAGGCCGATTCACGGGCGTGCAGCCACAGAGAAGGATTGGCAGCTGTTCAAATACTCCACCGTTAATATCATTGAGGAACTTAGCGGGCAATTGAACATACTTGCCTTTACGCTTCGTTATGTGGAGGACCGGTTAATCCTGCTGCTGCCGAATGCGGATAGCTCACAAGCGCTCTCGGATGCCCGCCGGCTGGGGGAGGAGCTGATCCGGCAAGTGACATCCAAGCTTGCCATCGACCTGAACGTGGGGATCGGCCGATGGATCGGGCATGCTTCAGACTACCCGTTGTCGTATGAAGATTCGCTGGAAAGTCTGAAATGGATCGAATACGAAGGCTCCAACAAAATCGGGACGGCGGAGCAGTTCAAGCGTGTGCAAAATTACGTGCCGGACTACTCGCTGGAGAGAGTGAAATTGCTCGTCGATTATATCCGGAACCACGAATCGCAGGAAGCGATGCAGATGTGGTCTCTGATCGAGGCGGATGTGCTGCAATCGGAGCCGCCCCTGTTTTATGTACAAAATCTGTGCGTGTCGCTGATTAGCAGGATGATGCTGGAGCTGCTGCCGGAGGAGCATCCGCTGCCCGCCAATCTCCATGTAACCGTACAAGACATTTACCACACCCGTGCCTGCGAAACGATTTTATCGGCAGTCCGGGAATTGCTTCGCGAGCTGCTGCATGCGATGCAGCACCAATACAACGCGTATCGGCAGGACGGGTACATTCATAAAATCAGCGAGTATGTAGAGAAGCATTATCAGGAGAACATCTCTTTTGCCGATCTCGCCAAGCAGCTTCATGTGACCCGGAACTATCTCAGCTTTCTGTTCAAGAAGGAGAAGGGCGTCAGCTTCATGACGTATTTAACGGCTTACCGCATTCAAAAGGCCAAAGAGCTGCTCCGCACCCGCCAGCATCTCGTCTATGAAGTGGCGGAGAAGGTAGGATATTCGGACCCTGCTTACTTCAGCAGGGTATTCAAGTCCGCTACCGGCACGACGCCTGCAGAATATGCGATGGGGCTCGGAACCGTTTGAATAGAAGACCTCCAGACTCGCCGTCATGGTGCAGGTTGGAGGTCTTATTAGAATGACGAGGGTTACGGATTTCGGATCAATTCAGCTATAGCTTGCTGGATGTCAGACTCGATCCTAGGGTCGAACGGCCCCGGCAGGTTGAAATAACGGAATGAAGTCGCCCCTTCGTAGCCGCCTTCGTGAACTTGCCGCGCTGTAGGGACGTAACCGAGCATCCCGTTGCTGTAAGCGACGGGAAGCACCTGCCCGGCGGTATGGGCCTTGACATGCAAGCCGTACTCCATGACGACTTCCCCGTTCATCGCCAGAAAACTCAGCCCTTGGGCCAGCTGGATGAACGTCAGCTCCAGCAGTACGGGACTGCGATACTGGTCCGGGTTATGAAGCATGGTTCCGCTCCATTCTCCCATAATATCTTCGTGGTGCAGCCAGCCGCGCAGCATGTCCTCGGATGGCAAGGGCTGCAGCTTCAACGGAACCGAGGCTTGCCGTGTGCAGACGAGGGAGAGGGGCAAACGGCGCATGGGCCCTTTGAGTACGGCTTGGATCGTGTCGAACAACTGATCGCCCATCCGTTTTACTTCCGGCGCACCGCCGTAAACGAACTTTCCGTCCTGAACCAGATGGGGGCGCACATCGCCCGTGCAGCCTTGCAAGTACCCGCAAATCACGTCCCCGCCCAGCTCGGCCTCCAACCGGTCCATCGCCGCTCCGCAAAACTCCGAGGATACTTCGTTGCGGTTGCTGATTGTAGGATGGCAGCTATAGTGGGTCAGCACCCCTTTGAGGGAGTCGTCCTCTCTTGCGAATGCGAACACGGTCACGTCCCGGTCCACGGGACCGAGCTCGTTCGGCTCTCCTCGCATGAGTCCTTCCACCAGCTTGCGCCGGTTCACGTTGATCCCGCACGTTCCCGCGCCGCGGCGAACCTGGACGGTCTCCAGATCCGCTGCCGCCCGAGCGGCGCCTTCCAGCACTTGCTCCTCCAGCCAATCCAAGTATTCGAGCGAAGGCGTGCCTATAGCCTTGGACAGCTGCGCTGAGGTTTGGGGACCGGAATGAGTATGCGTAGCATGCATAATAATCGAGCGCTCCTCCAAGCCGAAGCGCTCCATCAGCTTGCGCCTAAGTCCCGGCATCCGGTCCGTGCCCCAACAGATCAAGTCTGCGGTTACGAGGAGTACCGGCCGGGAAGAGGCGAACCCGGCAGCGGTATTGTCGTTAGCAGGGAGCCGCGTTTGCTCGAACCAGTAAAACCGGGCGAACAGAGGCTGAGCCACACGCTCGAACGATCCCGAGCGGGAGGAAAATCCCGCGAGCGGCATAGGCTGCCGGGGCGTAATATCGAGCTTGGCCGTCCCCAGCTTCAGAGCAAAGCAGTCTGCCCCTTTAGACATAGGAGTCTGCCACCTTCGCTATGGCCCGGGCGATATCGTCTACATCGGCTTCCGTTCCGAGCAGCAAGTTCTGATGCAGCCAGATGACTTCGCGCGTGCACATCCGTTCTGTTACCGGACAGCTGTACGTCCGGCGCGTTCCGGATCGTTTGGCCGAATCGTTGAGGATCGCTTCGTTCAGGTGCAGCGGGATGTAGCCCGGATTCGCATGAACGCCCTCAGCCGTCAGTTTCTCCATAAAATCGGACTTCTCGATTCGGACAGCCAGTGCCGGGTCCAGCTTGAACATATATAAGTGATACGCATGAGTCGTTATTCTTGGATCGCGCTTCACGGTGACGATTCCCGGGATTGCGGACAGCAGCTCGGTGAGGCGGGCTGCGTTGCGTTCCCGCGTCTCGTTTTGCTGCCCAAGCCGGGAAAGCTGGCCGAGGCCGATCGCCGCTTGGAACTCCGTCATCCGGAAGTTCCAGCCCACATGCTCATGCTGGTACCAGGCTCCGTTCTTGATGCGTCCGCAGTTGCTCAGCGACCAAGCCATATCGGCGATGCGGTCGCTGTTGGTCAAAATGACGCCGCCTTCTCCGGCATTGATGTTTTTGCTGGACTGCAGGCTGAAGGTCGCGACGTCGCCAAGCGTGCCGACGCCCCGGCCTTCCCAGCTGGCTCCGACCGCCTGTGCCGCGTCTTCCATCAGAACGAGGCCATGCTTTTCCGAGATCTCCCGCAGCCGGGTCATGTTCGCAGGCGCCCCGGCGATATGCACCGCCACGATCCCCTTGGTGTTAGGGGTGATAGCCTCCTCGACCAGCTCCGGATTCAACAGCAGCGTATCTTCCTCCACATCCACGAATACCGGGATCGCCCCCAGGAGCAGTGTAGCCGTGGCTGTTGCAATGAACGTATAGGAGGGCATAATTACTTCATCACCTGGCTGAATGCCTGCTGCTTGCAACGCAAGCGTAATCGCGACAGTTCCGTTTACGACGGAAACGGCATGTTTCGCGCCGTGCAGGTCGGCGAATTGCTGCTCGAAGGCCGGCAGCTTGATCCGCCCGGTGCCACCCCATTTGCCGGAGCGGAACACCTCCATCAGCAGTTTTTCTTCCGTCTCATCAAAAATAGGCCATTCCGGGAAAGGTTTCGTCCGTACGGGCTGGCCTCCGTGAATGGCTAATGATCCTGATTTCATCATGGTTGTATTCCCCCTTCCAAGTCTGTTTCTAGCATACATGCAGCGGTTTGGCGCTGTGAATGCAGAAAGGTATGGTCGGGTTGGAAAAAGGTACGATCCGGCGGAATATAAGGACCGTCGGCTATCTGATTCGGGGTGTTTGACGGTCGCTTTCCTTGGCCCGCGTCTGTGGGCTATCTTTTTATGGGGGAATCCATAGGAATATAAAGGAAAATAAGGAAAGATGTCGAATAAGAACAGTTGCTGTCTGTTTTTACGTTGGATTGCCGAGCTGTCTCAGTAATAGAAATAATGGCCGGAGAAAAGAGGAACCTATGGGTGTGAAAACCAATCAGTATCATTTGGAGAGGAAGAGGATGGAGCAACAGGGCCAGCATTCCGTCCTGTACTGGATCGTAATCGGCTTCGTGCTCATGTTTTTGTTTATCGCACCCTATCAGACCGGGCTTTTTTACGGTCCAACCGTCCAATACGAGGGGCCGATTTATTCGTCGATGCTTTGGACTGCGATGGTGTCGCTCCCGGTTGTTTTGTATGTATTTACCCGCTGGAGGCTGGATGAAGTACGGGACTGGTACGCTGTGGCGATTTGGTGCATCCCGCTTAGTTTTGTACTGCCGCTAATGGCTGCCGCAACCCGGCATCACGCCGAGAACTATATTTTGCTGCACATCATGTATGCTTTCTTTTTCCAGATCGGTCTCTTCTTCGCCCGTGAACGGTCCGGCAATTCGGTGATTCAATATGGAATCGTAGTGTCCGCTTACGCCGTAGTCGGATTTTGTGTGCTGAACATGTTCGGTAATGTGTATTCCCAGGATGCAGTGATGCTGACCGGAGAGGGGCTGCGTCTTACAGCGGTGTTCCAGTACGCGAACGCGTATGCCGGATTTCTGATTATTCCTCTCTTATGCGGCTTGTACCTGATCGTGGTCTCGCGCCGGTGGTATGTGACAGCCGTTCACGCCTTTATGCTGGTTCCGGTGCTGCTGTCTTTCTTTTTGACATTATCGCGCGGCGGCTTGGTCATGCTCCCGTTTATTATGCTGGCGTTCCTTCCGTTCCTGTCGTTTGCGAAGCAAGTTCGGTTTTTCGTCTATCTGCTGATCGGGAGCGCGGCTTCCTTCCTGATTACCGACAAGATCAAGGCGGTCGCTACGGAAGTGACGAACCTGATGCTGGAGCGGCGGGGGCCTGATTTTAAGGTGAAGGAGACGTTGTCGGTTTTCGACCCTCTGTCCATCAGCGGATGGAGCTTGCTGTTGATCGCGTCGATAGCCGCCAGTGCGGTGATCGTGCTTGTACATAAGTTTGCGATGCCTTACCTGGACCGGGGATTGAGCCGGGTATCCGCCGCCAAATGGTCGAACTTGTACGTTCCCGGCCTAATTATAGTCGGAATCGTCCTTGGTGTAGTGCTGTTAGCCGGAGGCTCCTCAGTGACAAAGCTGCTTCCCGAAGCTCTCGGCAAACGGGTGGAAAGCATTAACCTGCAGCAGCATAGCGTGCTGGAGCGGTTTACGATGTACCGGGATACGTTCAAGTCGCTTGCGGATTACCCCGTATTCGGCGCCGGCGGCAATGCCTGGTCGGTCTTATATCCGCAATATGCGAACAACCCGTACACGATTAATCAGGTCCACAGCTTTGTGCTGCAGTATATGGTGGA
Source organism: Paenibacillus sp. GYB004 (assembly GCF_036577605.1). NCBI lineage: Bacteria > Bacillati > Bacillota > Bacilli > Caryophanales > Paenibacillaceae > Paenibacillus > Paenibacillus sp. GYB004. Next base: position 147,605 of record NZ_JARBDB010000072.1, on the reverse strand, counting down.
GACCGGGATATTCGGGCTTTTGCTGCTGTTGCTGCTGGTCGGCTCGATTTTTTACCGGTTCGCCAAATCTTATTTTGCCGCGGGTTCGGACGATCGGGAACGAAATTTGTTGTTTTACGCGGTCGTGGTGTCGATTTTATTCCACAGTATGATGGACTTTGAGATGAGTTATGTGTATGTGTCCGCGCTTGTTTTTCTTAGCCTGGGAGGCATGGCTTCGGGATTCGCACAGCCGGTAACGTGGCGTTGGATGCAACAGGCGGAACGGAAAGGCAGGTTCGTTCCCCCGGCCATAGTCGGCGTGCTGGCGGTCGTGTTCCTGATCTTGTCGGCCGTTCATTGGAAGGCGAACCGGGAATTTTATAAAGCTTTGCAGCTGGCCCAGCAGGGCAAGTCGCTTCAAGAGGTGCTCGTGCCGCTCGACAAGGCGCTCGGGCTTCAGCCGGATAATCCTTCCTACGTGCTGGCGAGAACGGATTTTATGACACAGGTGTACGAACAGTCCGGCAACGAGACGTATTATGAAGACGCCTCCCGCTGGCTGAAGTCGATCAAAGCGACGGAGCCGTACGACCGGGTCGTATTCGAAGCCGAGTACAAGCATTATATGCAGAAAAACCGGCTGGAGGATGCGTTGGAGCTGATCCAGGTAGGATTGCGGGACCACCCCTGGGTCATCGCGATGTATGAAAGGGCGGCTTCCTTGCATATTCAGTTAGGGGATCGAGCCCGTCAAGCCGGGCAACAGGACGTCATGGACGGACACTGGTCGGCGGCGCTGGAGCTGCATCAAGACATTTTGGCCGGGATGAAAAAGCTGGAGACTTTGCCTGAGGGGCAAAATCCGGGCGATCCGTTTTATGTGACGCCTACGCTCGGGCTCCAATTCGGGCAGCTTCATTTCGTTCGCGGGGAAGTCGAGCAAGCGGCGGCGTTCTTATCGGGGACTACCGACGAGACGCTTAACGAAACGATCTACCAACCCGGTACGCGCTGGTATTTGGCCGCATTAAAAAAGATGGGGAAAGCCGATCAGGCGCTGTATGACCGGTTCACGGCCCGATACCCGGAAGAAAAGCAGGAGATTGAGAATTTGGTTGCGACCGTCTGGCAGTAAGCTGAAAGAGTGAAAAACAAAACCTCCCGTACCACATTTGTGGAAGGGAGGTTTTGTCTAGGGAAGGGCGGGTTTTACGGGAGTTCCGCCGCAGGATAACGGTATGCGGTAGCGCTCCGTCTACCGGTAGCCTAACCGCTCCAATACGGCACAGGTCCGGTCGACAATATCGTGCAGCTGCTCCTCGCTTGTGCAGTGAGGCAGCCAGTAATAGATCGTATCGCCGAGCGGTCTCAGGATCAGTCCTTCCTTAAGCGCTTCGAGATAGACGTGGTAACCTCTTCGTTCGGAAGAAGGAAATGCCTTACCGGTTTCCGTGTCCTGAACCAGATCAAACGCGGCGATCATGCCGAACTGGCGGATGTTGCCGAGATGCCGGAATGGCTCGAAGCGGGGCAACTGCCCGCGCAGGGCTTCGGATATGGTTCGGACCTGTTCCAGGACTCGCTCCTCTTCGAACAAGCGGAGGCTTTCCAGCGCAACGGCGCAGGCGAGCGGATTGCCGGTGAAGCTGTGTCCGTGGAAAAATGTTTTCATCGTCTCGTAGTCGTCATAAAACGCCTCATAGATCCGGTCGGTGCACAAAGTGGCGGCAAGCGGCATAATCCCGGCGGTCAGCCCTTTGGACAAGATCAGCAAGTCCGGCGTGATCCCCGCATGCTCGCAGGCGAACATCGTTCCGGTCCGGCCGAAGCCGACCGCGACCTCGTCGGCGATCAAGTGCACGTCGTAGCGGGTGCACAGCTCACGCACCCCTGTTACATAAGCCGCCGGATGGATGAGGATGCCGCCGGCCGCCTGGACCATCGGCTCGATGATGAAGCCGGCAATCTCGTCCGCGGACGATTCGAACAGCCGTTTCACCGCCTCGAGCGCTTCGGCCACGCCATGCTCCGCCGCTTCAGGTGCCGGGCTGCCGTTCTCCCACCGGCTGATGCGCGGGGCTGGAATCCGGTACGCCTCGAACAGCAGCGGCCGGAATGTTGCGTGATACAGATCGACGCCCCCTACGCTTACCGCCCCAAGCGTGTCGCCATGGTAGCTGTGCTCGAGAAAGGCGAATTTCGTTTTCCCGGGACGGCCGATGTGCTGCCAATACTGGAACGACATTTTCAGGGCGACCTCGACGGCGGTAGAACCATTGTCGGAATAAAATACTTTGCCGAGCCCCGGCGGGGCGATCCCGATCAGCTTGTCCGCCAGCTCGATAGCGGGGCGATGGGTGAACCCGCTGAACATAATATGGTCGGTGTCCTCCAATTGGCGTGCGATCGCTTGCTTGATCCGGGGATGCCCGTGTCCGTGGACGTTTACCCACCAGGACGAGACGGTATCGTAATACCGGTTGCCGTCGGCGTCGTACAGGTAGAGGCCTTCCGCTTTCTCGATCAGCAGATGGTCCCGCTCGGCGTAGTCCTTCATCTGGGTGAACGGATGCCATACCCGTTTCCGGTCTTTATGTAACAGCTCTTGCTTGTCTGCCGGTGTCATGTGAATCCTCCTTGACTGCTTGCTGTGGAATAGTGGCCGGTACAGCTCATTGGCTATCTTCATCATATCCCAAGGCGGGCGGCGGAGTAAATGAAGGTGGGGGGCGCGCAGAAGAGTGCGGCGTAACCCCCGGCTCTTCCGGATCGTCAGCCGTTCCGATGACGGATTAGACGCGCTTTCCGGTTTCCCCTATAATAACTTCTATAGCATTCCAAGTTGCGGATATGGCGTGCAGGAAGAAAGGGAGTTTGCTAACATGATTGTCGGTGTGGGAATCGATTTGCTGGAGATTGACCGGATCAAAAAGCTGCTGGGGCAAACTCACGGGGAGCGGTTCGTGGCCCGGGTGCTGACGCCCGAAGAGCGCGAGCTCGCGGCTGAACGGCGCGGAGCGAGGCTGGCCGAATTCGTCGCCGGGCGGTTCGCCGCGAAGGAAGCCGTCGTCAAGGCGATCGGCTGCGGGCTCGGCCGCGCCGTCGGATTTCAGGATATCCGGATTTTGCCGGACGCGTCCGGCAAGCCGGAATGTTCCTTGACGCCGGAGGCGTGGGAGCGGCTTGGTCGCCGGCAGCCGCTGCAGATCCATCTGAGCATCACCCATTCGTCCACGATGGCAGGCGCCTATGCGGTGGCGGAGTCTGCGACGGAATAAGAGGGGGCTTTATCTGCTTCGGTTAGACCATGTTTGGCGCTCAGGTAATGTGCTGGATGTTACACCGGTAATGTCGCAGCACCCGGAGGCAAGAGTGCAGGCTTGTCGGTTTGGCCCGGTGCTTTTGCTTAATGGCACGTAGGAATCGAATAGGAGTGGTTTGCAGCCTTTATTTGGTCGGATAAGGTTTGGCCGCGGAATAAGAGCGGTTTGAAGCTGCTAATACCCGCGAAAAAGGCTCGCCTCTATTTGTCTCTTTCCTCCCAAGATGCCGAAAATAAAAGCTGCCAGAGACTCTTAATATGGTTAGGTATCCAGCAATCATGCCGTCTCAGCAGCGACCGACACGATCGGTTTGCATGATTCGCAAGAACTGGTTTGCGAGCTTCATTCGAAGTCGAGTTGTTCCCCCGCATCCTTTTTAACGACCGGCTGGAGCGATGGCTCCTTCCCGTTATCTCCCACACACCAACGTATGGGTTTGCACGTCAAGTCAAAGGACCGTCCGGACTTCTCCGGACGGTTATTCATATTTCTACTAAAAGGAATGCTATACTTATACCTGTGTATGCCACAATCCTGATAGTCAAGTGAGCAGATGGGACGGTAAACGGGCTTTATGAGAAAACAGCTGGCGGTATTAATAGGCATGATCAGCGTATTTGCCGTAGTTACGACTATATTCATCTATGAATGGCTGCATCCTACGTTCCAATACCCGGAAGCCCGGGACGGCGTGCTGGATGCGCAGCAATGGGATTTTGAGCAGCAAGGAATCATTCCGCTGCGGGGCGAATGGGAGTTTTACGAGAATGTGCTCTTAACGCCGCAACAATTCCGTCTTGGCGGGACTTCGGTACAAGCGGAGCGCCGAATCATTCAGGTTCCCGGAGGCTGGAAGGACATCGTGTCCACCGGCAGCGGATATGGCGCGGGTACGTACCGATTGCAGATCCAGGTGAGCGACCCGGATTATTACAGCCTTCGAGGAAAAAAGATTCGCATGTCGAGCCGCATCTATATGGGGGGAGAGGACCTCGGAGGTACCGGTAATCCGGATCTGCAGAGCGATCGGTTTATTCCGAGCAACCTTCCTTTTATGGGAACGATCCAAGCGGAGACGGATACGATTGAGATTCTTATTCAAGTAGCGAGCTATCGGTACATGGAGGGCGGCTTGGTGCAAGCGCCGGAATTCGGTTTAACGGCGGACGTGCTGGCCAGGCGAGATAACGCGCGGATGGCGGATATGATCGTTATTACGACCTTGCTCGTATTCGGGATTTATTTCGCCGGAATGTTCAGGCAGTGGCGCAGGGAACCTTATCTGTTGTTTTTTAGTTTGTTTTGTTTGACGATGGGGGTGTTTTTCAGCATCGACAACGAAATCGTCATGGCGACCATGCTGCCGTCGATCTCGTTCCCGCCGCTGCAGAAGATGCTCTTTATTCTTCCTTATTTCTCAATTTTGTTTTTTGTCCACTATGTGCACTCCTATTTGGACGAACGGGGATCGGGATTTAAGGTGCTATCCCGGGTTTCCTTCGGATACCTTTGTGTATTGGTTGTCATTCCGAACGATTATTTGGTCGATCTGTTGTGGTCGGGGATCGTGCTGCAAATCGTTGCCTTTGCTTTCATTTTTATTTGGATTTTTCGCAACCGGGATCGCGGAGTGCATGTTTATTATATTTTGCTCGGCGTATTCTTTCTTCTTATTAGCTGGGTGTATGCCCAGACGCGTTACCAGCTCGCCTTGGACAACCCGTTTTATATGATCGTAACGCCGTTGCTTCTTGTTTTGTCACAGTCGTTTCTGATGTCCGAACGGTCCCGGGAGGCCTCCCTGCAGAACGAGCGGTTAGCGGAGCAACTGATCGCGTACGATCGTCAAAAAGACGAGTTTTTGGCCAAAACGTCGCACGAGCTTCGCACCCCGCTGCACGGAATCATCAATTTGTCGCAATCGCTGCTGGACAACAAGGAGAGGCCGCTATCCCCGGAACATCGCGAAAATATAAGGCTGCTTCATCTGATCGGGCGAAGGCTGGCCGGATTGGTGCACGATATTCTGGATATGAACCGGATTCGGCACGGTCAGCTCTCCATCCATCCGAAGCCCGTAGACTTGAACATGTCGACTCGTTTCGTTATCGAGACGTTATCGATCGCACCTGTCAATAGCGAAGTCCGGCTGGTCAACGAGCTGCCTGCCGCGCTTCCCTTTGTGATGGCCGATGAGAATCGTCTGCGGCAAATTTTACATAATTTATTGGAAAACGGGTTGAAATACACCGATCGCGGTCAGGTGTCCATTTCGGCGGAAGTACGGGGAGCGATGCTGGCCGTCTCGATTGCGGATACGGGGAGGGGCATACCCCCGAACGCGTTGGGCAGTTTGTTCCGGCCTTTCTTCCAATACGATGAGGCCTATGCCGATTCTCGCGACGGCATAGGGCTCGGACTCAGCATCTCCAAACAACTGGTCGACTTGCAAGGGGGCCAAATGGAAGTGCAGTCCGAAGCGGGGCGGGGTTCCCGGTTTACGTTCACCTTGCCGATTGCTCCGAACATGGCGGATGAGGCTGCAGCGGCAGCCGATAATCGGGAGGAGCCGTCCGCGCCTTCGCCGTCCGTTATGGCGCAAACCGGTCCGGAGACGGCGTTTCATATTTTGATCGTCGACGACGAGCCTTCCAATCTGAAAGTGGCGATGGATGCCATCGCCTCCATGAAACTTGCCTATACGGCTGTTGGCGGAGGCGAGGAGGCGCTGGCCGTTTTGCGCCGCAAGAAGCCGGACATGGTTCTCTTGGACTTGATGATGCCGGGCGTGTCGGGGCTGGACGTATGCGGGGAAATCCGCATGCTGCACGGGCTCGCCGAGCTTCCGGTGCTGATGCTGACCGCCTCGGGGCAGACGGGGGACATCGTAGCCGCCTTCGCGGCCGGGGCCAACGATATTTTGCAGAAACCGTTCGAATTGGCGGAATTAAAGGCGCGCGTACAGTCGCTGCTTGCGATGAAAAGCTCTTCCGAACGGGCGGTTCGCAGGGAAATGGACTTTCTGCAGGCGCAAATTACTCCGCATTTTCTATATAACAGTCTGAATGCTCTGGTCGGGCTTAGTTATAAGGATGTGAACAAGCTTCGGGAAACAATCCAGCACTTGACCGTCTACCTCCGCGCCAAGTTCACCTTCGTATTCCAAAGCGAGACGGTACCGTTGGAACGGGAACTGGAGCTCGTTCGCGCCTATCTTGCGATCGAACAGCTTCGTTTCGGTCAGCGGCTTAAGGTCAAATACAGTATCGATGAAAAAGCGCAAAGCCTGCTGCCTCCGCTCATCCTGCAGCCCATCGTCGAAAATGCGGTTCGTCACGGAATCGGGCAGAAACCCGAAGGCGGGACCGTACATCTTATCGTTCGACGCAGCGAACAGGGGTTGGAAATTACGGTAGAGGATGACGGCGTCGGCATGGATGAACAAACTTTGGTTATGCTCGAAAATGGGCATGCCGACGGAATCGGGATCGGCAATGTAAACCGCCGGCTGCAAATGAAGTATGGACGGAAGCTGGACATAAGCAGCCGAGTGGGTGCGGGAACCCAAATTACGATTTATATTACGGAGGATTCTGATGTGGAGAGCGATACTGATCGACGATGAAGAAATTGCGTTGGACGTCCTGGACATTCAGCTTATGGAAATTGGCGGCGTCACGGTTGCGGGCAAATTCCAACTCGTGTCCGAAGCGCTGGAACAATGCGCCCGTTTGCTTCCCGATTTGATTTTTTTGGATATCGAGATGCCGGGAATCAGTGGTCTTGAAGCTGCGGAAGCGTTGTTCGCCCGTTGTCCCGACGCTGAAATTATATATGTGACCGCGCACCATCACTATGCGATCGACGCGTTCGAAACGAATGCGATCGGATACCTGCTCAAACCCGTTGCCAAGGAAAAGCTGGTCAAAGCGTTGTCCCGATTTGCGGATTTGCATGAAAGAAAAACGAATCCAATCGGCGCAGGTCCCAAATCCGATGGGCAAACCGGTGACAGCGGGGAAGCGCCGCTGACGCTCAAGGTGCTGGGGAGCATGGAGCTTTACTCGGCCGACGGCCGGCTGATGACGTGGCGGACGAAAAAAACGAAAGAGCTTTTCGCTCTCCTCTGGCATCATCAAGGTCAGCCGGTGTACAAATATGTCATTCTGGAGGAGCTCTGGCCGGAGTATCCGGTAGAGCGAAGCCAACGCCTATTCCATACGTCTCTTTATTATTTGCGGAGTATGTTCAAGTCGGAAGGGTATCCGGATATGGTTATGTACGGCGACGAAAGATATTGGATTCATAGCTCGATCATCCAAAGCGATGTCGACCGGCTATCGGACGCTATGCAGGACGGCTCTTCCGAGAAGGAATGGAAAGAAACGCTGCCGCTGTATACCGGGGATTATTTTGAAACCGAGCATTATCAATGGGCCGACGCCCGCAGAATGGAGCTGCGCTTGACATGGATCTCCAGCATGGTCCAGGCACTGGATAACGCTTCGCCCGATGTGCGGTCCATGATTCTCCGCCAACTGATCCGGCTCGAGCCGAACCGGGAAGAGTACTACGACATGCTGATCGACTGCCTTAACGAAGGCGGAGACCAGGCCGGAGCCCGGCAGACGAAAGCGATAAAAGAGCGGATGTTGCTGGATGACGCGTAAAGCTTGGGCGTAGTCGACCGTTTCCTTGTCGAATTAGGGCGATAAAAGTTGAATGTTGTAAAAATGTTGAGTGCCCGTTTGTTACATTGGGGATGAAGTTCTATCATCCACATTGAACAACGAGGTGAATGGAAGCAAAATGATGTACGCAAAATCAAACTCTTTCTGGCGAGTATGGTTCTTCTCATTGCTCGCGATCTTGTTGCTATGGAGCACCATCCCGCCTGCTATCGGGCATGCGGACCCCGCAAGCGGCCCCGGATGGACCTCCGTTGACGGAGGGGGAATCGGGACGAGTCCCGACTTACCGAATAAAAGCGCCGCTCTTCCGCATGCAGTCATGTTCAACAATCAATTGTATACGATTTTTGTGGAATCGGTTCAGGATATGATGATGATGTCCTCCACCAATGCGATTCGAGTCATGAAATCGGAGGACGGGCAGTGGGTGAGCGTCGACGGGGGAACACCCTTGAATGTGAGCCCCGATCCGCTCGAACACGTATCCTCCCCGTTCTTGGCCGTGTACAACAATGAACTCTATGCGATCTGGGAAGAGGGGATCTCGCCAAGGTCGATTTACGTCAAAAAGCTGCAGGGCAATACGTGGGTGCCGGTAACCAGCAACTCTACTCCGCTCAACGGGACCGCAGGCAGCCGGAACGGGTATATGCCTGCCATTATCGCACACAACGGTTTCTTGTACGCAGCGTGGGTCGAGAATGGCAGCATCCAAGTTAAGAAATATAACGGCACGTGGACGAACGAATCCATCATTTCGCTGAAACCGAACAGTACGGTAACGTTCCCGGCTTTTGCCGTTCATAACAATGAGATTTATTTGACTTGGAGCGAGCAGTTAAGCAGCCCCCCTCATTCCTACTATATTCCTGTCATGAAACGAGCGGCAAACGGTATTTGGCACAGCGTATCGGGTGTGGATGGCATCAGTGAGTCGACAGCTCCGGCCGTTTTGCCAAAGATGCAAACCTACAAAGGCCTATTGTATGCGGTGTGGAAAACCGACACGGCCTATAAAATAAAAGCATATAACGAAACGAGCTGGAGTTGGGTAGGGGACGGGACATTCCCGGCACCACCGAATATTACTCCGCAATACATGTTCCTGACCGTCTTTCACGACAAGCTGTTTGCCAACTGGGTGAATCCGGGCTCCGGCTTTATCCCCCTTCTTCTTGCAACGGCCACCTATTATGATGGAGCGAATTGGACACCGGCCAGCAGCGGGTTGGAATCGAGCTATACGGACGGGAGAATGGGCGCGGTGGTCCCCACGGACGACTTGCTCTATATGGTGTGGGCACATTCCGGTAAAATCAGAGTGTCCGCGTATAAGGAAGGACCGCCGGCACCTGTCGGCGTACAGGTGACAAGAAACGGCAACGATTCAGCAGCGCTTAGCTGGACGGTCGGAACGGGGATCACGGGGTATAAAGTGTACATGGGAACCCAGTCGGGTACGTATGGCTCCGCACCGCTTGCAACCCTCCCCGGCACGCAAGGAAGCTACACGGCCACCGGCCTGGAGGCAGGGAACACGTATTACTTGGCAGTTAAGGCCGTCAATGCCGACGGGGAAAGCTCTTATTCGGCGGAAGTGAGCGTTGCGATCCCTCAGCCGGCGCCGACCCTAAGCGGTTTGGAATGGGGCACCGGCAGCACGCCGGGAACGATTCGCGCCACCGAGCTGCCCGGCACAGGCACGTACAAATACGCAATCGCCGATCCGGATGCGCTGTCCCAGCCGATGGTAGGCGATGACGCCGCCGTCGCGTATACCCAAACGCTTCAGAAAAACGTTGATTTTACCATGCAAAGCGGTAAACGGGTGTTCGTGGTCGAGGTGGACGGCAACAACCGTATTCTCAAGTGGGCCAGCATTCCGATTGACGACAGCTTGATCGCCGCAGCTGCGCCTCCGATCGTCGGCCTCGTCTGGGCACCGGGCAACGTGCCGGACACGACGAAGGCCACGCAGCTGCCTGGCACAGGCACTTACAAGTATGCGCTCGGCGCAGCAGGCTCCTTCACGCAGCCGATCAGCGGTGCCGACGCTGCACAGCTCGGCTATACGAGTTCGCTGGTGACGAACGGCAATGTATCCGTAACCAGCGGTCAGCATATTTTCGTCGTCGAGGTCGATACCCATAACAAGATTGTCAAATGGAGCGATGTCCTTGTCACGGAGGAGCAGATCGCGCAGCTGGCTCCTTCGCTAGACGGCTTGACATGGGGCACCGGCAAGTATATCGGCACAACGAGAGCAACGCAGCTGCCGGGCGCCGGCGTATACAAATATGCGATCGGAGAAGCCGGCGTGTATTCCCATCCGCTTACAGGCGCGGATGCCGGAGCGTTGAATTATGCAGCGACGCTCGCATTAAGCAGCAACATCGCCGTTCGCAGCGGACAGCATTTGTATGTGGTTGAAGTGGACAGCGGTAACCGGATTTTGAAATGGAAAGATATTGCCGTATCGGACAGTCAGATTGCGGTAGCGGCGCCGGCCTTAACCGGCATCGAGCTCGCCAAGGGGACTGTTCCGGGAACGACGCAGGCGATTCATCTGCCCGGCAGCGGAAGCTATAAATACGCGATCGGCGATGCGGATGCCTACATGCAGCCGGCGGTCGGAGCAGACGCGGCCGTCCTTGGGTATACGCAGACGTTGACCATAAACGGCAATATGGAAGCGACGAACGGCCAGTATCTGTATGTGGTCGAGGTCGACAGCAGCAACGGGATTCTCCAATGGACCCAGGTTCCGATCGCGGGCGACCAGATTATGGAGGCCGTATCGCCGATCCTGCATACTCCGGTTGCGGGTGACGGGCAAGTCACGCTTTCCTGGAGCTCGGTAAACGGAGCGACGGGGTACAACCTTTACGCCAGCACGACACCCGGCCAGTACGGAACGGAAATGACGACGGTGGCCAGCTCGGTATACGAGCATGCGGTGACGGGACTTGTAAACGGAACGGCGTATTACTTTGTCGTCAAAGCGAAGTACGGTGGAGTGAACGGCCCGCCATCGAACGAAAGAAGCGCAACGCCGCAAGTACCGTTGCCGGGAGTGCCGGTATTGAACGCACCTGTTGCAGGCAATGGACAAGCTGCTCTTTCCTGGAATCCGGTCAGCGGCGCGATGGGATATAAAATCTACGTCAGCGCGACGTCCGGCCAGTATGGATCGGAGATTGCTACGGTAGGCGGTTCAGTCTACGGTCATTCTGTAACGGATCTTGTAAACGGAACGACGTACTACTTTGTCGTCAAAGCGATGAATGCGGGAGGAGACAGTGCGGCATCGAACGAAGGAAGCACCGTGCCGGGTTCGGTTCCAACCGCTCCGTATCAGGTTTCTGCGACGGCAGGAGACGGGCAGGCAACCGTTACGTTTCAGGCTCCGGCCGATAACGGCGGATTCGCGCTCACCGGTTACGAAGTGACAGCATCGCCCGGCAACATCACGGCAACCGGAACGACGAGCCCGATTAGCGTAACAGGTCTGACAAACGGCACGGCTTATACGTTCACGGTTAAAGCGATCAACCGTTTGGGCGGCAGCGCCGCTTCCGAACTGTCCAATGCCGTTACGCCAAGCCTGCCTTCCGGCGGCGACAGTGACGGGGATAACTCGCCGCCGACACCTTCAGAGCCATCAGCACCATCCCAGCCATCCACACCGTCCGTTAACCCGGACACAACCGCAATCGTGTACGTAAACGGAAAAGCGGAAAACGCCGGGGTAGTGACGACAACAACGGTGAACGACAGGAAAGTCACCACGGTTGCGCTCGACCCGAAGAAGCTGGACGAGAAGCTTGCGGCCGAAGGCTCGGGTGCGGTCATTACGATTCCGGTTACGGCGAATGCGGATACGATCATTGGCGAGCTGAACGGCCGGATGGTGAAAAGCCTGGAGCAAAAACAAGGGGTTGTACGACTCCAAACGCCTTATGGCATCTACATCATTCCGGCATCGCAGATCCGGATCGACGCGGTTTCGGAACAGCTCGGCAAAGCCGAAGCGCTCGAGAACATTGAAATCCGAATCGAAGTAGCCGTCTCGACTTCCGACACGGTGCGCGTTGTCCAAAATGCCGCCGCCGACGATGAACTGACCGTGGTCGTGCCGCCGCACGATTTTACGATAAGAGCGGTTACCGGCGGCGATGCCGTCGAGGTGAATCAGTTTGACTCCTACGTGGAACGGATGATTGCGATTCCGGAGGGCGTGGACCCGACTCGGATTACGACGGGCGTCGTTTTGAAGGCGGACGGTACGCTTGCGCATGTGCCGACGAAAGTGACGCAATTTGAAGGAAACTATTATGCGGTAATCAACAGCTTGACCAACAGCAGCTACGCGGTCATCTACAACGTGAAAACATTTGACGACATAGCCGGCCATTGGGCCAAAGCCAACATCGACGATATGGCGTCGCGACTGGTCGTCAACGGAACAACTGCCGGGCAGTTTAAGCCGGACCACGAGATTACGCGGGCGGAATTCACGGCGATCGTCGTCAGAGCGCTTGGTCTTCGGAAGGCGGATCAAGCTCCGGCGTTCAACGATATGAAATCGTCGGATTGGAGCTACGAAGCCGTCTCCATCGGAGCCTCTTACGGGTTGGTGCAAGGCTACGAGGACGGCACGTTCGGTCCGGATCGGAAGATCACCAGGCAGGAGGCGATGACTATTCTGTCCAAGGCGATGAAGCTGATCGGAATGGACTTGTCGGTTGCTTCCGGACAACAGGAGAAGCTGTTAGGCGCATTTTCCGATCAGAACTTGTTAAGCGATTGGGCCGCGCTGCCCGCAGTGCTCAATATCCGCTACGGCATCGTAGAGGGAAGCGGCGAGCAGTTAAGACCGCAGGCCAATATTACAAGGGCGGAGACGGCTGCAATCGTGCAGCGGTTGCTGCAAAAAGCCGGGTTAATCTAATCCGCGTGTTTCTTGCAAACGAGCCAGCTTCATACCGATTCAGACAAGGCTGCCGAACGAGAGATTCGGCAGCCTTTCGCTGTAGGAGCGCCTCCTAAAACGTAATATGATCATGGCTCCATTCTTCGTTGGAGCGAAACTGGTGCGGGGTAACGCCCAGAATACTGCGAAATACCCGGCGAAAATAGCTGCTGCTCGCGTATCCGATCCGCTGGGCAATCGTTTCGACGGACATTTAAACCAGATAACTATAAAGAAAGAATGCTTAGCTTGGCGGTTATGCAGAGCCGGCCAGCGAAGACAGTCGCGATATTACAAAACGCATGAGCCAGTATTCGCTTCAGTGCGGCGTACTTTACTTTTTCTCGGCAAGCCAGTCCGCAAGCGTACCGATCTCCGTCTCGTTCAGCGAGCCGCTGAAGCCCGGCATGCCCCGGCCGCCTTTGGCGATCTGGTCGGCGATCTGGTCGCGGGTTAGTTTGGCGCCTACTTGGGTCAGGTTGGTAGGAGGGCCGATGCGTCCTTCCAATTTTTCGCCGTGACACGACAAGCACTTTTTCTTGTACAATGCTTCCGCCGTGCCCACCGTCTCGGAACCGGAAGCCCCGCATCCGCTCAACATCACGGCGGCGGACAAGACGATCCCCGCTCCCCATAATCTCGCCTTGCTTGGCTGCTTCATCTGCAACCCTCCATGTTCTGAATTCCGGTTTCCGGTTATGCCCATCTTAGCATATCCACTCCGGTTATTGGCTATGAACGCCGGTTTCCTATGAACGTTCTGCGAACATTGCCTTCCGCCTTCCGGCAAAATGGGCGAAAACCCGATCAAAAGCCCATGCCACCGGGCATTCGTCTACATATAGTATTCTAAATCCGCATTAGCCCGCACCCAATCCAATTATAGCGGCTTGAACAACGAGGAGGGATTACGAGTGTCGATGCTGAAGGAAGACGCCTACTGCATCTGCAAGCTGTATATGAACCGGCCGGTGCAGCTGCAGACCAGACATGGCCAGACTCATCATGGGACGATCGTACATGTAGATAGCGAGCATGTGTACCTGCAGCTGTCCGGCGACGCGAACGGCCAAGCTAGGAACTTCTACCCGCCGTACGGATACGGATATGGAGCGCAAAACCAGATCATGACGCTGGCTCTGTTCGATCTGCTGGCGATTACACTGCTGCTGCTCTGATCGCTGACGGTGGAGGGTAACAGACAGACGTGCAGGCAGTCCCATGAGGGGCTGCCTGCTGCTGTGCGGAGCTTGTCTTCCTGACTGCCGGATTGCCTATGGCGACAAGAGGAGACAAAAAAAGAGACCCGCAAGCAACGGGCCGCGGATCTGAAAGTTATATATATGAAAAAGGGGGTCGATATTTAGTATAGGCGCTTTTCATTAAAGCGAGATGAAAGAGACATTGCATTTTGGTTACAAGCTGTTTTCATTTTCGGGACAAAAAGTCGGAAAGGTTGGCTGAAACCGTTCTCCCCCTTACTCCGAGCAGCGTCTGCCGTTACAATATACGGGCCGGTATAAAGTCGGATTGAAGGAAAGTGCGGGGCGGTTAAAGGTTGGACGGTTAACGACGAACATAGGGGAGGCGGTTATCGGGATGAAGGGAAACGGAATTGCGGAGATAAAACGAACCGAAGCGGGGATCGAGGAATGTCTCGCCCGGGCGGGGAAGGTGTTCAAGCGGTTCGATAAGAGTCGCGATGTTGACCGACTTATATGAGCTGCATGTGGAAGTGGAAGCGAAAGGGTACGTTGCGGTCGATCTGTACGACGGCAGCATCCTGTACGATTTTAACCGTCACACCACGTTTTTTTGCGACTTGGACTGTACTCCAAGGGAGCGTTCCGGCTCGGGACGGATCGCAACTTCGGGTCCAGCCGGTTTATGGCTCCCGAGGAGTTCGTCAGAGGAAGCCTGATCGATCACCGGACGAACGTATATACGATGGGAGCGGCGGCTTTTGTTTTTCTGGCGGACGGGGTACGGGCACGGGAAGCGTGGAAAGCGCCGGATGAGCTGTTCGAGGTCGCGCTCCGGGCCGTATCCGCCGACCGGGAGAGCCGTCATCCGACGCTGGCCGCCTTTTACCGGGAGTGGCAGCTTGCTCTGCGTTCCCGGTTTTGTTAGGATCGGACTGACCCATCAAGGTCCGGTGGAGACCGAACAGGCATGGAGGTTATGTTCCATGAAGTTTTTTATTGTAACCGGCGCTTCCAAAGGGCTCGGAGAGGCGCTGCTGCGCCGATTGATGCAGCCCGGCCATACGCTGGTCGGCATGGCCCGCAGCGACGGCGAACCGCTGCGGGCCGAAGCGGAGAGCAAAGGCGCCGTACTGAGATGGATTCGCGGTGACATGAACGATATCTCATCGCTTGATGCCGTAATGGAGGAGGCGTGCGCCGGAATTGCGGCGGACGGGCTGGAGACCGCCGTGCTGATTAACAATGCAGGGATGGTGGAGCCGATCGCCCCGGCGGACGTCGCTGCAGGCGCCGAACTGGCACGCAATCTGACCGTTAACCTGATCGCTCCGGTCGTGCTCGCCTCGGCCTTTCTTCGCCTGACGGCGGGCTGGGGAGCGGATAAGCGGATATTGAACTTGTCGTCCGGTGCCGGCAAGAAGCCGTATGCCGGATGGAGCGCCTATTGCGCGTCCAAGGCGGGGCTCGATATGTTCACCCGCTGCGTCGGCGAGGAGCAGCAAGCCGCCGGCGCCGCGGGAGTCCGAATCTTGTCAGTCGCTCCCGGAGTGGTCGATACCGGGATGCAGGAGGAAATCAGGCGGACCGACCCGGCGTTATTCCAACAGCACAGCCGGTTCGTACAGCTGAAGGAAACCGGCGCTCTGGCTTCCCCGGACGAGACGGCGGGCAAGCTGCTGCGGGTGTTGTTCGACGATCGTTATCCGACCGGCAGCCTACTGGATGTACGCGAACTGGACTAGCGCGGCAACTGCCCTATCGGGGCGAGATGACGATGAGGTGGGCGATCGGCCAACCCGTTTCAAGGGACGGAGTCCGGATCGCTCCGATTCCGAGCTGGAAGAGAGATGAACTCCGGAATCGACGGAGCATACTTCCAATCTGTCAGCCGCAGAGCTTTCGATCTGCTTTCATTCATGCGGACGAAGCCCTGCGCCGGCGGAGTTATCCGTGCTCCGTCGTCCTTCCATTACTTCTCCTGCTGATTCCTTTCGATTTCATCTCCGATGTAAGGAATGGCCAAAAATATTTGGATGAATAGTAACTTTTTGCCTGTCCAGTGCGTTATACATAAAGGAGATAATCGGCAAGGAGTTGAAGCCCATGCAGCTTAACCGCCGCCGTGGGAACGGCCGCAAGGTTAAAGCGGGAGTGGCAGCCCTCGTATGCGTTCTTTTTGTAATCGCTTTCATTGTGGTTCAGCCCGTATCTGAACAGATATCGCGGCTGACTGGAGAAACGAGCCGGGACCCGGATGACCGTATCGATATGGATCAGCCTGTCCGTTTGAAGGTTGTATATCCGGATGAACAGATATTTATGGAGAAATACGGAAAGTCTTTCCTGCTCCGTTACCCAAACGTATCGTTTGAAGTGCTGACCGCGGTTCCCGGAGACCCCGGCATCCCTCTGGCGGAGTCGGGCTCCCTCAAGAAGATGTTGAATCAGCAGCGCCCCGACGTTCTGTTGTTAAACCAGGAATCGCTCGGGTATCTGGCTGCCAAAAATCAGCTGGCGGCGCTGGACAGCTGGATCGTCCGGGACCGGTTCGACCTGCAGGCGATCGATTCGAAGGTGACGGACCGGCTGAGGCAGCTGGGAGGAGGCCTCTTATACGGTTTGGCGCCGGAGATGGAACGGATGGGGTTATTTTATAACCGTGACCTGTTTCGGTCGGAGGGCTTTGCTTTTCCCGTCAGCCGGATGAGCTGGTATGACGTTCTGCAGACGGCCGCCCGCTTTCAGACGGAGGTCGGGGATGGCGAGCGCATATTCGGCCTGAGCGTATATCCGCGTTCTACACCCGGCAGCTTGATCAGTCTGGTTGCGGCGACACTCGACTTAAGAATGATCGACCCGGTATCCCGGGGGCTTACGCTGCAGGCTGCAGGCTGGCGGGACGTCTGGACGACGGTGATGGGCGGTTACAAGAACGGGTATTTGGCATGGGAGACGTTGCAGGCACGCAACCTGTTTCTGGAGGGGAAGGTGGCGATGAGCGTGCAACCTTTTACCTTCTTGTCGAAGCTGCGGGAATCGGACGGAGTGTCTTTTGATTGGGACGTTGTGACCGAGCCGGTTAACCCGGGCAGTCCCGACCAGTCGGCTACTTTTCAAATTCCGATGATTTATGCCGTCTATGCCGGTTCGCCGTCCGCCAAGGTAGCGTGGGAGCTGGTGAAGCATATCAACAGCCCGGAAATCGCCGATCAGCAGCTGCATGACAATCGGGAAATTCCGCTCCTATCCAGAAAGCAGCAGCTTCTCGAACGTCTGAGGAGCAGCGGCGTGAAAGCCGATATCGATTGTTTCTACGAGCTGAAGCCGGGAGCGAACGTGTCCGCGCCGAAGGACGGAGTGCCCGCCGCTTTCCGCAGCGTATTCGCCGGGATGATGGACGGAGAGGCGGCCCAGGTGCTGGAAGGCCGCAAAACGGTTGCCGAAGCTTTGCAGGCGATGGAGCGCCAAGGCGGAGAAGCTCTGCTTCACAGCAGGACAGAGGGGCGCTAAGAGCAACACCCAAAGCCCAAAGCCCAAGCCCAAAGCCGCTATAGCACCGGAAGATCCGGCTGAATTCCATATTCGATGTCGAGTAGGCTTGCTGATCTGCTTCGTGATCAGAAGTGGACTTTTTGAACAACCTCTACAAGTGCGAGTTCAAAAAGTCCGGTTTTCAGCACCGAGAAGATGGGATGAAGCAAGGAAATGAGGAGCGGAGCGTAGTGGGACCTACGTGAGCACCGGAAGTTCCGGCTGAATTCCATATTCGATGTCGAGTAAGCTTCCTGATCTGCTTCGTGATCAAAAGTGGGCTTTTTGAACAACCTCTACAAATGGGCGGCATTTCGCCGGCTTACGGCTTTACAGGCGCTGCGCAGGTGTGTTACGCTTGTTAGCAAGAAGAACAATCGAATGGACGGCAATCATCAAACGGGCGGAGACGAGGAGAACCCTTTTGCTGGTAAGCGCTTTGTATTCTTTATAGGGTACGGGCTGCTTCATCATGCGGGAGGGTTTTTTGTCGTTCTCTTTGCCGGAGGCGGCTGAAGCGGAACATTCCGATCCCGTCCTTTGTCGTCATGGGGAGGCAACTTGTATGAGCGCAAAAGCAAGCTTTTCAGCAAGCAATCGGGCCGAACTGCTCCAGCACATGTCGGAGCGGCAACTGGACGTGTTGATTATCGGGGGAGGCATTACCGGAGCCGGCATCGCCTGGGACGCCAGCAAGCGGGGCTTAAGCACGGGACTGGTCGAAATGCACGATTTCTCATGGGGTACGAGCAGCCGCTCGACGAAGCTGGTTCACGGCGGGCTGAGATACTTGAAGCAGGGCGAAGTCAAACTGGTCATGGAGGTCGGCCGAGAACGGGCGCTGCTGTACAAAAAAGCTCCGCACATCGTCATTCCGGCGCCGATGATGCTGCCGATCTACAAAGGCGGCACGTACGGGTATTGGATGTCTGCGATCGGTCTGTACGTCTACGACTGGCTGGCGGGGGTCAAGCGCAGCGAGCGGCGCATTATGTACGGACGCAGCAAAACGATCGAGATGGAGCCGCTGTTCAAGACGGAAGGATTGAAAGGGTCCGGTTTTTATTATGAATACCGTACCGACGATTCCCGGCTTACCGTCGAGATCGCCAAGACTGCGTACCGGCATGGGGCGAAGCTGGTCAACTACGCCAAGGCGGTTGATTTTATATACGAGAACGGCAAAGCGGTAGGGGTTCATGTGGAGGATGTTTTAACCGGGAACGTGTACGCCGTCCGCGCGAAGAAGATCGTGAATGCGGCGGGACCATGGGTAGACCGTGTACGTTCCAAGGATCAGGAAGTCAAAGGGAAACGGCTGCTGCTGACCAAAGGGGTTCATCTCGTCGTCGATCACGCGAAGCTGCCGGTCCGCCAATCGGCGTATCTGGACGTCCCTGACGGCCGGATGATCTTTGTCATCCCGCGGGAGGGCAAGACGTACGTCGGAACGACGGACACGTTCTACGAAGGCAAGATCGAGGAGCCGAGAACGACGCGCAAGGACCGCGATTATTTGATTGATGCCGTTAACAACGCCTTCCCGGGCGTGAAGCTGACTGCCAAGGATATCGAATCGTCCTGGTCGGGACTGCGACCGCTGATCCGCGAGGAAGGCAAGGGACCGTCGGAAATATCCCGCAAGGATGAAATTTTCCGTTCAGAGTCGGGGCTGATTACGATTGCCGGAGGCAAGCTGACCGGCTTCCGCAAAATGGCCGAGAAAGTAGTCGACCTCGTCGAGAAGGAGTTGGCCGAGCAGGAGGGAAGACGCAGCGCGGGCTGCACGACGGATCAGGACTCGATTAGCGGCGGAGACCGGGACGGCTTCGAGCTGTATGAGGAGTACCGCAACAAATGGATCGAGAAAGGGACGAACCTGGGAATCGCGAAACGTGATACCGACTATTTACTCGCCCGTTACGGGTCCAACATCGCTCCTATATTCGAGGAATATAAAGCTCGCACCGAAGCGGGAGGACGCACGAAGCGTGACGGGAACGGAATCAACCGGGAGCTGCTGGAAGCGGAGCTTCACTATGCGATTACGCATGAGATGACGGTTACCGCCTCGGACTTCCTGATCCGCCGCTCCGGTCTCGTCACGTTTGACCGTCCGCGGGCGGAGACGCTGAGCACTCCGGTGGTCGAGACGATGACCCGGCTGCTCGGCTGGAGCGGGGAGGAAGCCGACCGCCAGCTGCGGGATGTGCTCGACTACATCGCCCAGGTTACGAGCTTCCCGGAAGGGAAAGAGTAGCCGCCCGCCGATGGCGAAACAGGCGATTTTACAGATAGAGAAGCAGGAACAAGCCCAGGCCGAGCGCCAGCAAGCCGCCGATCCGGCTCATGAGGACGGCGGTTTCGCCGGGTTTGGCCGCTTTGGCGGCTTTGGTCTGCCAGCCGATATTCCAGAACCGGCCGGTTGCCGGGAAGATGATATTGATCAGGCCGATTGCGATGAACACATAAGGAATCCATTTGATTACGATCATAGAGGCACCTCGTTTGAATTCGTAAACCGCAGCGAGCGATGGGCTGCACTTCGCGTCTAGGGAATGTTTGGTATGAATACGCTTACTCTGTTTACGTAAATGGAGGCGGGAAAGTTTCGCCAAACAGGGGAAATTGCTGGACGGTATTTCTTTCGGGGGATGAGGATGGTATCGTAGGTAGCATACAGCTTAAGGGGAGGGACCGGACATGACGCAGTATGTAATGGCGCTCGATCAGGGAACGACAAGCTGCCGGGCGATAGTGTTCGACCGGAGCGGGCAGGTCGTGCGGATGGCGCAGAAGGAATTTCGGCAATGGTTTCCGCAAGCGGGCTGGGTGGAGCACGATGCGGCAGAAATATGGAGCGTCCAGCTGCAAGTGATGCGCGAAGCCGCAGACGGCATCGAGCCGTCCGAGATCGCTGCGATCGGCATTACGAATCAGCGGGAGACGACAGTCGTCTGGGACCGGACGACCGGGGAACCGCTGTACCGGGCGATCGTCTGGCAGTGCCGCCGGACGACGGAGACGTGCGAGGAACTGAAGCGGGAAGGCTGGGAGGAACGCATTCGCGACAAAACCGGTCTCGTCACGGACCCGTATTTCTCCGGAACGAAGCTCAAATGGATTCTGGACCATGTACCGGGCATACGGGCGAAGGCGGAGGCCGGCGAAGCGCTGTTCGGGACGATCGACTCTTGGCTGATCTGGAATTTGACCGGCGGCAAAGCCCATGTGACGGACGTGTCCAATGCGTCGAGGACGATGCTGTTTAACATCCATTCGCTGAAGTGGGATGAGGAGATTATAGAGCGGCTCGGCATACCGGCCTGCATGCTGCCGGAGGTGAAGCCGTCCAGCTTCCTGTATGGGGAGACCGATTTGCTGGGCGGCGCTGCGGCGATCCCGGTGGCGGGCGCGGCTGGAGACCAGCAGGCGGCGCTGTTCGGCCAAGGGTGCCATGAGCCGGGGATGGCGAAAAACACGTACGGAACCGGGTGCTTCCTGCTGAAAAATACCGGCGCCAAGCCGATCGCTTCGAAGGAAGGGCTGCTGACGACGATCGCGTGGCAATTGGACGGTCAAGTGAACTATGCGCTGGAAGGAAGCGTGTTTACAGCGGGAGCGGTCATCCAGTGGCTGCGCGACGGCTTGCAGCTGATCACGCATGCGAACGAGACGGAGCCTCTGGCGGCGTCGGTGGAAGATACGCAAGGCGTGTATGTCGTGCCGGCGTTTACCGGTCTCGGCACCCCGTATTGGAACGCCGAGGCGAGAGGGATGATTACCGGCTTGACGAGAGGCAGCGGCAAAGCGCATCTCGTGCGGGCGGCTCTGGAGTCGATTGCATACCAGACGATGGACGTGCTGCGGGTGATGGAACGGGAGTCCGGCATTCGGCTGCATGAGCTGAGGGTCGATGGGGGAGCTGCGAAAAACGGCTTCCTGATGCAGTTTCAGGCCGATATGCTCGGCGTCCGCGTGACGCGGCCCAAGGTGCAGGAGACGACAGCGCTGGGCGCCGCCTTTCTGGCCGGCCTGGCGGTCGGGTTCTGGAGCGGCTGCGACGAGCTGAAGTCACTCTGGGAGAAGGACCGGCAGTTCGAGCCGGGGATGGAAGAGGAGCTGCGGAACCGGAAGTATGCGGGATGGCTGCAAGCGGTAGGTTTCCAGTTGTAAAGGGAAGGTAGCAGAGCTGCCGGTGATTGTCTGCGGACGATGCCGGCAGCTTTTTTCTAATTTCAATAAAGCGCAAAAGCCGAACCTAGACACTCCAAACCATGATAAGCCGCCTCTTACCTTACGCTTACGCTGGGGCGTTCAGCGTGGCTGCTCAGCGTTGTGTGCTCGCTAATGGTGAGAGGAAACTGGATAAGAGCGGTTCGTACACGGTTCGTACCCTTTATTTTGTCCGAAACCCGTTTGGATGGGGAAATAAGAGCGGTTTGGGACCTTTAAAATCGGTCAAAAAGGTGCAGACCCTATCAGTTGGTTGAAATAAGGGGGGCAAACCGTGGGCAAACCGCTTCTATTTGTCTCTGTCACCCCCATATGGCGGAAATAGAGGGTGCCAGAAGCTCTTATTATTTGGCTCTTTCACCGGTAGCTTCGATCATTCGGGAGCGCGTCTGCGCAAGAGGGCGATCGGTACCGGGAAGGACAAGGGTCTCGCCAGAGCGCCGCACCGTTGCACCTCCGGGAAACCTAGTATTCACGTCTCCCAGGTTTCCGAACGCCCCGCAAATGCCGAGTTCGTGTGAACTGCCGAAGTTCGAAAATAGGTCACCTTACCGTACCGGATTCGTGCGGAAGTTACTGTCGAGCAGCATTTGGTACCTATCAGCGGAAGAGTAACTTCCTCTATTCCCGCCAAGTATGTAGATTTTAATCGATAGAGGAAGTATGGTTTCCGTTATTTTGGCTTTATAGGGGGATGTAGGCGGAAACACGGGAAATAGCGGAACAATTCCTTCCGCTAAGCGTCGATTTCCTGCTGCGAACCCCAGGTAGCGGAAGTAAAACTTCCGTAAGAAGCCTCCTGGGGGGATGGGAAGTCGGCTGAAGGTGCCATCAGCCCGAATCGGCAATACGACTGCGGATGAGCGGGATGAAGCGAGGGGGAGCAGCGTGGGGTAACACGCCTTATGGGCAAACCGAATCATCGGTCTTGTCATGAAATCGCACATAGGCTATTGCTGCATTTCCGTGCAATGACCTGTGGCTCTGCCTGGCTAAACCGAAGCTTGCTATCCCCGGCTTGCCTTGCTCCAGAAGCGGAAAATGAGCGCACAGGCCAGCAGGCTCGCCCCTGCCGAGAAACCAAGCACGATCGGCGCATAACCCAAGTACCATACGCCTAAAACAGCGGAGAGCACAAGCAGCCACAATCCTAAATAGACGAGCTCCCGGCCCAGCGAAGCGCCGATTCCGATATACAGTACCGCTAACACGACCGCCCGCAGCAGCTCGGCGGCGAGCGGGGAGACGAGCTCCATCCGTACGAGCAGCAACACAGCCGCTAGCAGCACGGCGGCGATTGCAGCGGGTAACAGCCAGCCGATCGTGGAGGCAGGGACTGAAGCCGGAGCTGTAGTTTCGGCGGAAATTTCGACTGAAGCTTTTGCGGAAACCGCAGGCGAGTCTTTTCCTGCACCCCGCCACAGGAACAACGCACTTAGAACGACTGCCGCTCCCAGCAGCACATTACGGATCGTTCCGTGAGGGTCGAGCGGCCACAAGTATTGCAAAAATGAGCTGCCCATCCACTGGGCGCCCCAAATATACAAATAAGGAGTATACGAGTATAGGCCGATCCGGTTAAAAGTAACGGTTGCTTTCACGAATATCACCTCGAATTAACAACGTTAGCTTACTATTTGCAGACGGTGAAGTCAATTTCGGAGGCCGGTACGAAGCGCGATCAACGGAAAAGGATATATTCGTGCCGCCGAAACTACTATAATGGAGATATATGGAATGGAGGTCTAACCATGTCGTTCAAATTGGAGACCACGCGATTGGATCTCCGGATGTTCGAGTTATCCGATGCGGCGGCGGTTCAACAGCTAGCTGGCAGTCAAGAAGTGGCGCGCACAACGCTTGCGGTTCCTCACCCTTATCCGGACGGAGCGGCTGAAAAGTGGATTGAAGCGGTGCGGCAATCGTCCCAGAGTGGAGACCATTACGCTTTCGCGATGATTACGAAAGACGAGGGGACCCTGATCGGGAATATGAGCATGGGCGTGTCCCGCAAACATAATCGTGCGGAACTGGCTTATTGGGTCGGCGTCCCTTATTGGGGGCGGGGATATGCAACGGAAGCGGCGGGCCGAATCGTTCAGTTCGGGTTCGACGAGCTGGGATTAAACCGCATCCATGCGGCCGCGATGACCAACAACCCCGCCTCCTCCAAAGTGATGGTCAAGATCGGGATGAAGCCGGAGGGCGTATACCGGCAGCATGTTTTGAAGTGGGGACGCTACGAGGATTTGGCTTTGTACGGTATGGTCCGTTCCGAGTATCTGGAGCGGGTATAAGCAGTAGCCTTCAAGAGAAGCCGTACATTTGCAGATGCAGAGAAAGCTTGACGAGAAAGCTCTTTTACCTAGGGCCGGAAAGGATAAAGTGCAGGGATGGATCAACTAAAACGGGACAGATGGAACGGCTTGTCCGGAGAAGCGAAGGACGGCATCATGCGGGGGCTGTCCGGTGGACTCACCCCGGGCTTCGCCTACGTAGGCTTGGAAACTTTCGAACGGTATGGGACAGGTGTGGAAACGGGTGTGTTCGAGTACGAGGGACGCCGGTTCGTATTTGTGCCGGGGGATGTCGTGAGACTGGGATGGAACGGCTGGCAGCAAGGGATGGACGAGGCGACGCGGGAAGACTTGCTGGATGCGTTCGGTGAAAACGGCGTGGAGGATGTAGATGCGTTTCTCCAGGAGCAGATGACGCCGGTACGGGAAGTTGTGATCGGACCTATGCTGGCCGAATGCGAGACACACTCCGCCGGATGGCGCGAAATTTCGGCGGAGGACGTTCCGGCGCTGGACGATTCCGAGATGACGGAACAGCTGGAGCGGTTTAAAAAGTCTGACCTTGGCTCGTACGAGGTATATGAGAGTTATCGCTTGAAACGGGTGAACGGGGACATACGGGTCTATCTGTATGAGGAAGATGTCACCTGCGAGCAGTGGAGGGAGGATGCTTTTCAGGGAGGCTTCAGCCTGCCTACGGAGGACGAGTGGGAGATATGTACGGGGGAGGCTGCCGTACGTTGTTTCCTTGGGGAGACAGTTTCGATTACAGCATGAAGCTGAAGTATTTCGAAGAGCTGAGCGAGCCGGAGGCGGACGAGGACGAGGCCGACGGGAGCGCGATACGGAGCGGAGACGGGCGTCCCTACGATTTGGAGCTTCCCAATGCGTTCGGGCTGATCTTCGCCGGAGATCCTTATCAGTACGAGCTGACGGAGGGCGGCAGCGGCCTTATGCCGAAAGGCGGAGACGGCGGCAGTATGATCTGCGGGGGAATGGGACCCGTTGCCGGCTATCTGCCTGCGGCCGCCGTCTATTACCGCGATCCCTACAATACGGAAGCGGAATGGGAGGACTTGAAGGGGCATTCCCGTTACCGGCGGATTGTCCGGTTGTCAGAGCGCTGACAGGGTTGAGTGCAGACCGCAAAATCATAACTGATTATTTAGAAAGACGGGAGAGGAAACGATCCCGTCTTTTTGCTGTTACAACCGCTGTCGACATAGGCGGCTGCCCCCGTCCTGCAACGCCAAGCGAAGCTTGCCAGCTCACCGTACCGTATCGACCCGATGCCGCTTGGCGTACTCGCGGGGGGAGAGGCCTACGACTTTTTTGAAGATGCGGCTGAAATAAAACTCGTCGCCGTAGCCTACGCTGTGGGCGATCGATTTGAGCCGGTAGTCGGACAAGACGAGCAGCTCCTTGGCGCGGTCCATCCGCAGATGCGTCAAGTAGTCGATCGGGCTGTAGCCGATCACCTTCTTGAACAGGCGCGAGTAGTGGCTGACGCTCAGTCCGGCGAGCTGGGCAAGCGATTCGAGCGTCAGCGGCTCCTGGTAGTGCTGCACCATGTAATCTTGCGTATGCTCGATGGCTGCGGTCGTGTCGCCAGCATTTTTCTGTGCGCGAAAATCTTGCAGCAGCGCCAGCCAAAATTCGTGAAGCAAAATTTTGCGGCGCATCGCCGTTATATGGCCCCGCCGCTGCCACAGAACGAACAGCTGCTCCATCAAATAGATGAACTGCGGCGTATTTTGCAGCGAGTACATGCCCTGCAGCGGAAACGGACTTTCCGCAGAGCAGCGGGAAATCCACTGTTCCTTCTCTTCGTACGTTTCCGTATAATGAAAACGTAAAAAGTAATATTCGATCGGCTGTTCGGGATCGGTACGGCGCTCTACCAGCATGCCGGGCGAGAAAAAGAACAGCTTGCCGGGTTCGGCCGGGTAATGGGTACCGTTGACGGTAAACGTCCCTTTGCCTTTTACGATCAGCCAAAAGGAATGGTGCTTGATCGAGCGCATCGGATGCGCCCAGGTGGGTTCGCATTTTTGATGACCGATCAGCACGATGGAGTAGACAAGCCGGTTCAGCCTGGCGGCTATTTCCCCCGGTGTCAGCATACGAAAACCTACGCTCCTTTCACCCGCAAGCTTCTTGCGGATCAACAACAAGATCAATCATACCAGAAACGGGATACGACAGCGACGAAAGAGGAGATTCGAGTGGATACAACGGAGGCAAAGCTATATTTTTCTAAACATTTGTTGGAATGGTACAACGTGCATAAGCGGGATTTGCCCTGGCGGAGAAGCCGCAACCCGTACTATATATGGATATCGGAAGTGATGCTGCAGCAAACCCGGGTCGAGACCGTTATTCCGTACTTCCACCGGTTCGTGGAGAAGTTTCCGTCGGTCGAGGCGCTCGCGGACGCCCCGGAGGAGGAAGTGCTGAAAGCCTGGGAAGGGCTCGGCTACTACTCGCGGGCGCGCAATCTGCAGGCGGCGGTGCGGGAAGTGAAGGAGGTCTACGGCGGGCGCGTGCCGGACACGCAGGAGGAGATCTCCTCCTTGAAGGGCGTCGGGCCTTATACGGCCGGAGCGGTGCTGAGCATCGCCTACAACAAGCCGGAGCCGGCCGTGGACGGCAATGTGATGCGGGTGCTGTCCCGGTACTTCCTGCTTCGCGACGATATTGCCAAGCCTGCGACGCGGATCGGCATGGAGCGGCTCGCCAAGGAACTGATCCCCGAAGGGGAGGCGCGCGATTTCAATCAGGCGCTGATGGAGCTGGGCGCAACCGTGTGTACGCCGAAATCGCCGCATTGCCTGACTTGTCCGGTCATGGAGCATTGCGCGGGACGGATGGAAGGGGCGGTGGACGAGCTTCCGGTCAAAACGAAAGCGAAGCCGCCCCGTCCGGAGAAGCGCGCCGTCGCTTTTATCGAGGGCGCCGGAGAGAACGCCGGCAAAGTGCTCGCCCGCCAGCGGCCGAAGGAAGGGCTGCTCGCCCGCATGTGGGAGCTGCCGCACGTTCTGCTGCCCGAGACGATTGCGGCGCTCGGCACGGAATCGGACGAAGCGGCAATGCATTGTCTAAGCGAGAGCCTGGCGAGCGAGTATGGCTTGGAGGTGGAGCCGCTGGCCCCGATGATGGATGCGGAGCACACGTTCAGCCACATCCACTGGCAGATGCGCGTCTACCGCTGCCGGTTCGCCGGACTGGCCGGCAGGGCGGCGGAGAACGGCTCCGCAGCGGGTGATTCCGACGACGGAAACGTGTTCCTCTGGTTCGGTGAACGCGAGCTGGAGCAGTACGCGCTGCCGAACGTATTCCTGAAAATATTAAAACAGGCGGGAAGCTACAGAAGCTGAACCGGCGGGACAGGCCAAAGAGGCTGCGTATCGTCGCGAATTCGTCGCGGGATGCGCAGCCTCTTTGCGCTCGCCTCAGGCTGCGATAGCGGCGCTTCCAGCCAGTGCAAGTTCAGGGCTGAAGATTGGTTTGAACAAAGGGGAGTTGATGCTCGTGACGCCGGATGAAGCCGTAGGATAAGCTCTGGGATCGCATCAGGCGCTGACGCGGCATCGTTTACATACTTTGGCTTTGGCGCCGTTCTCCAGCGTCCGGGTATACAGCAGCTTGATGCGGGTGGCCCGGCAGACGGGGCATGTTCCTCGCCCTCTGGAGGGCAGCTTCCAGAGCGCTTTTCCGCGGTTTGATTTGGACATACCGGTTTCGTTCCTCTCTCTTAGGTTCATCTGGATTCGCTACATTGTATTCGGAGAACCGGCAAAACATGCGAAGCCCGAACGGAAGCAGCGGGAGGAGAAACGGACACGCGGGGCTGATGGGGAGCGGAGGCTCTACCGACAAACGAAAGCTCCCCGCCGGACGTTACGCAAGGTAACGATCCGGGCGGGGAGCCGGAGTCCGCTTAGAGCGAATTATTTTTTGGCGGCGTCGTAACGCTTGCCAACTTCGTCCCAATTCACTACGTTCCAGAAAGCGGCGATGTAGTCAGGGCGTTTGTTTTGATATTTCAGATAGTAAGCATGCTCCCATACGTCCAGGCCGAGGAGCGGCGTTTCGCCTTCCATGATCGGGCTGTCCTGGTTAGGCAGGCTGTACACTTTCAGCTTGCCGTCAGCGCTGAGAGCAAGGAACGCCCAGCCGCTGCCGAAACGGGTAGCGCCGGCTGCTGCAAATGTTTCTTTGAATTTATCGAAGCCGCCCAGCTCGCTCTCGATCGCTGCAGCAAGTGCGCCTGTAGGCTGACCGCCTGCGTTCGGGCCGATCGTCGTCCAGAACAGGGAGTGGTTCGCATGGCCGCCGCCGTTGTTGCGAACAGCTGTGCGGATCGCTTCCGGTACAGCGTTCAGATCCGCGATCAAATCTTCGAGCGATTTGTCGTGCAGTTCCGGATGCTTGTCAAGCGCTGCATTCAGGTTCGTAACGTAGGCATTGTGGTGACGGTCGTGATGGATCTCCATCGTTTGAGCGTCGATATGAGGCTCCAGCGCGTTGTTAGCGTAAGGCAGTGGTGGCAATTGGTGTGCCATTAGTAAGCCCTCCCTAAATATTGGATTTGTACAAACACTATTATCCCTCATTTTTGAACGTAAATCAACACTAAATATACATGTGAAACACTTATGTTTGAAAAGTTACTCCGGGGTCCTCTTCCATTATGCCCACAACCGAAAAAAAATGAACCGGCGTTATCCGCGATTTGCAGCTGTCCGATTGAAGAGCCGGGGCCGTAACGGACGGGCCGGAATGAACCGGATTTTTCAGGATGACGGCGGCCGATATTAGATCCGTTGGATGACTCGTATATTTTCCAAACGGCTTTCATATTTTTAATTATTAAAACTTCCTGCTTAAGAGGGTACGCCGTAGCTCTTCCGAACCATATCCGGGAGAAAAGAACTAATGCCCGGCAACAAATAGAAGCAACGGATAGAAGCGGCACGGAGCAGAGCGCACAGGAATGCCCATGTTTCATCCGGCGATTGCAAGCAACTCTTTCCTGAGAAGGAAGTGAAATCGCTCTCAGTAAAGCGTTTTCTCACGAAATATCGAAAAAAACGAAACTTTTTAAGGTTTTGTTAAGGTTTAGGAAGGATTTCCTCGATTTTTGTCGTATTTGTTACGTTACAAGAAAAAAAGCTTCTGATCGAAGTGAAACATTCTTTATCGTTTACAAAAAACAAAACGGGGAGAGACCAAGATGTTCGTTCGACCTTTCCAATTGTCCGATTATGCGTCGATTACGACTCTATTTAGCGAAGTGTTGTCCGAATCGTGCTGCGAGGAAACGATGGATGCCTTTGCTAAGCAGCTGTCTCTGGATCCGGAGCTGGTTCTCGTCTCGGTAGTGGACGACGAAATCGCCGGGATTATTATCGGTACGATCGATCAACGCAATCAAGGATACTATTACCGAATAGCCGTAGCGAAGGAGCACCAGCGCAGAGGGATCGGCAAGACTTTAATTAACGGCCTGAAGAAAAAGTTCACGCAGCGGAAGGTCAGCAAAATTCTCGTAACGGTGGACGTACACAACGAACCGATTCTCCCTGTTTATGAAGCGGTCGGCTACACCGACCATCATTTTTCCCGTTCTTACCGTCATTTAAGAATCGTCAGCGGCCGGTAACAGTCGTCTGCCTATCGGCGTTTCTAGGGGCATATCTTGAAGCCATTGCATTTGGCGAAGAGATATGCTTTTGTATTACATAACGAGTTTTTTTAGAACGTACTTCGAGATTTATTAAAAAGACAATAACGGGTGGACGATATATAATAGGAGTAGTTGTCAGAAAGGGCTTACTATGAATCCATATCTCCCATATCAAATTAAAAGCTTCAAGCATGACGGTCATCTTCACCGGATGTGGATGCAGAACTGGCGGGTTCCGGACGCGCTGCTTGCCCCGGAGCATCGGGCCGAATCGATGATTGCGCTGATTAACTCTCAGACGCCGATCCGCGAAAGGGACGGCAAGGAATGGACGAGCAAGATTCCGTCGGTCACTTTTTTTATCCCCGGGGAATGGTACAACGTCGTCTCGCTACTGGAGGATCAGGGTATCCGCTACTATTGCAACATCGCTTCGCCTCCCTACGTGAATGAAGGCGTCATCACTTACATTGATTACGATCTGGATGTCATCCGCACGCCGAACGGCACGATTCAGATCGTCGATCAGGAAGAATACGAGCTTCATAAGCACAATTACCATTACTCCGATGTCGTGGAGCGCAAGGTGAAGCGGGGACTCGAATCGCTGCTGGCGCGGCTGAAACGGGAAGGGCCGCCGTTTTGCAACGATCAGGTGCTTGCCTACTACGAGTTGTGGAGAAACGAAGGGCCGGGGGTGTGACATGGGCACTTTTGAAAGCCAGGACGGACGGGAGACGGCACCAGCGGTAACAGCCGAGGAGCCGAAGGGACAAAGTTTGGCGGCGGAATTGTGGGATTGGACCAAATCGATCGCAGTGGCACTTGTCATTGTCATTTTGCTCAATTTGTACGTGTTCAATTTGTCTACGGTGAAGGGTCATTCGATGGAGCCTACGCTCCGGGAGAAGGAATGGCTGTTCGTCAACAAGTTCGTATACCTGGTAGGGCATCCGAACCGCGGCGACGTCGTTATCTTGAAGGACCCCGACATGCAGTCGGTAGAGAAGCAGTATCTGGTCAAACGGGTTGTAGCGATTCCCGGCGATCAAGTGGAGATTCGCGGGGGCAAGCTGTACGTGAACGGAGACACGGTGGCCGAGCCCTATACCGACATCAAGATCGAAGACGGCGATCGCGGACCGGTCGTAGTCGAGGAAGGCCGTTACTTTGTAATGGGGGATAACCGGCACCAGAACGCCAGCAAGGACAGCCGCATATTTGGTACGGTATCGGAGAAGGCGATTCAAGGTCGTGCGGACTTCATCCTCTGGCCGATCGATCAAATGGGAGGTTTGTAAGTGAAGGACGTCATGATCTATACGGACGGGGCATGCTCCGGCAATCCCGGTCCCGGAGGCTGGGGAGCCATTCTGTTTTACGGCCAGCACCGCAAGGAAATGTCCGGAGGCGAGAAGCATACGACGAATAACCGGATGGAGCTGCTGGCCGCCATCGAAGCGATCGGCTCGCTGAAGGAAGCGTGCACCGTAAAGCTCTATAGCGACTCCGCCTATCTGGTCAACTGCTTCAAGCAGGGCTGGTTCCGGGGCTGGCTGAAGAACGGCTGGAAGAACAGCAAAGGGCAGCCGGTGGAAAATCAGGATCTGTGGAAGCAACTGCTTCAATTAATGGAAACGCATAAGGTGGAGTATATTAAAGTTAAAGGACATAGCGACAACGAGTTCAACAATCATTGCGATTTTTTGGCTCGGGAAGCGATCAAGCGCCTGACATGAGGTGAGCACCATGGACGACGCGGGAAAGGCGCCCGGTACCCGGGAATACTGGGCAAAACTAAAAGAAGATATACGCGAGGCTGCGCTCTCGCTTGGAATCGACAAGATTGGCTTCGCGTCCGCGGAGCCTTTTATAGAGTTGAAGCAAATCCTGCTTCGCCACCGGGAGCTCGGACGCGAATCCGGCTTCGAGGAGCCGGATCTGGACAAGCGTACCGATCCAGCGCTTAGTCTGGAGCAGCCGCAGTCGATCGTGTCGATCGCGATCGCCTATCCGTCCAAGCTGGCGAACCCGCCCAGGTCGGAGCCCGGCGCTTACCGGGGGATCATCTCACGGTCGTCCTGGGGCGAGGATTATCATCGCGTGCTGCGCAAACGGATGGCGGCGCTTGAGGTGTTCATCCGGGAGCGGGTGCCGGACGCCCGTACCGAGAGCATGGTCGATACCGGCGCGCTGGCGGATCGTGCGGTTGCCGAACGGGCGGGGATCGGCTGGAGCGGCAAAAACTGTGCGATCATCACCCCGGAATGGGGATCGTGGGTTTATTTGGGCGAGATGATTACGAATATTCCGTTTCCGCCGGACAAGCCGATTACGGATCAGTGCGGCGACTGTACGATCTGTATCGACGCTTGTCCGACCGGGGCGCTGGTAGGTCCGGGGCAGTTGCATTCGAACTTGTGCGTGTCGTTCGTCACCCAGACCAAAGGCTTCGTCTCGGACGAGCTGATGCGGAAGATCGGCAACCGGCTCTACGGCTGCGATACGTGCCAAGTGGTCTGTCCCGTGAATAAAGGGAAGCACTGGGCACATCAGCCCGAGCTGCAGCCGGACCCGGAGAAGGTGAAGCCGCTCCTGAAGCCGCTGCTGTCGATGACGAACAAGCAATTCCGCGAGCTTTACGGCGATATGTCCGCCTCGTGGCGCGGAAAGAAGCCGATTCAGCGCAATGCGGTTATCGCGCTGGGCAATTTCAAGGACGCGACAGCCGTGCCGCTGCTCGCGGGTCTGCTGCTGGAGGACGAGAGGCCGGAAATTCGCGGGACGGCGGCGTGGGCGCTCGGGCGTATAGGCGGTGCGGAAGCGCTTGAGGCGCTTAAGCGCGCTTGGCCGAGGGAGAGCCATCCCGAAGCGGCCGAGCGGATTGGCTCCGCTCTTCAGGAACTGGAGGAGGGGGACGTATAACCGTTTGCGGAAGTGCGCTCATAGACGCCCCGAATGAAGGGGTGGATGAAGTTTTTATGCTGGAAGGGGGCGCATCATGAGATACATTAGCATCGATCAGGTGGAGCCGGGACAATTTCTGGGGAAAACGATCTTCTCCAGCTCCGGGGCAGTGCTGCTGTCCGAGGGTGTGCAATTGACCGTCTACATGATCAATACGTTGAACCGGATCGGGGCAACGATGATTTATATTAAAGATCCCCAGTTCGAGGACGTCGAGATTCCCGATGTGCTGTCGGAGGAGACGAGACGGGGCGTACTGAAAAAAATGACGGAGACGTTCGACTCGATCCGCTCGGGCAAGCAGTTCGATACCCGCGCAGTGAGCATCAGCGTCGATCAACTGCTGGAAGACGTGATGAGAAACAAAGAGGTGCTGATCCAGCTCTCCGACATCCGCACACAGGATAACGAATCGTACGTGCATGCCTTAAACGTATGTATGATGTCGACGATGATCGGCATCAATATGAGCCTCACCCCGCAGCAGCTCAAGGAACTGGCGATCGGCGCCCTGCTGCACGATATCGGCAAGGTGGAGAAGCTGACGGATGACAGCTCGGCCGATCCGAAGCGTCATCATACGTGGCGGGGCTTCGAGGTGCTGAAGCAGAAGCAGGAGTTCAACCTGTTAATTGCGCACGTGGCGCTGCAGCATCATGAGACGCCGGACGGGGAAGGGCTGCCGCGGAAAGTAGCGGCCGACCAGATTCATCTGTACGCCAAAATCGTGGCGGTCGCCAACATGTTCGACAATCTGCAGTTCAAGCAGCCGGCCGGAGGCAAACGAATGCTTCCGCACGAGGCCTGCGAGCATATGATGGCGCTGGCGGGTTCGAAGCTCGACCGGGAGGTGCTGATTCATTTTCTGCGCACCGTCTCGATCTATCCGACCGGCTCCTCGGTCCGGCTGTCGACGAGGGAGACCGGCGTTGTCGTCGGACAGCACCGGGGGCTGCCCGGCCGTCCGGTTGTCCGCGTCGTCAGCCAAAACGACGACCATATCGAGGTCAAGGAAGTGGATCTCGCCAAACATACGACCGTGTTCGTAGAAAATGTGCTGCTCTAGCGCTTGACCCGAGCCGGATCTAACTTAAAAGCCGGCTCGACTGCACGAAAAGCGGGGCCGAATCCGGCACATTGTACCGCTTGCTAAGAGCGGCTTATTTCGTTATGATGAAGTGTATTCGGGAGTTTTTACGAACAAATGTTGGGGTGACGCTGGAATGTGGTGGAATTGGGTAATTCCGATCGTAACGTTGATCGTTGGTCTGGTCGGAGGTTTTTTCATCGGTGTTTATTATTTGCGCAAGCAGATGGAAGCGATGCAGTCGAATCCGGAGATGCTGCAGCAGATGGCCAAAAAAATGGGCTACAATTTGAATAAAAAGCAGATGCAGCAAATGCAGCACATGATGAAAAACCAGAAGTGGAAATAATTGCTGCGTCTCCCGCGCAAGCGAGGAGGAGGGGTAGAATGGCAGGTACCAAGGAATACCAGAACGATAACGTTGGACGGAACCGCGAGCTGATCGAGAATCATGTGAAAGAAATTTTGCGGCTGATCGGGGAAGATGTCGACCGCGAAGGGCTGATCGAGACACCGGCCCGGGTAACGAGAATGTACGAGGAGATTTTCGCGGGTTATTCCGTAGATCCCCGGGAAGTGCTGGGCGTAACGTTCGACGAGAAGCATGAGGAGCTCGTTATCGTTAAGGATATCGTATATTACAGCCAGTGCGAGCATCATATGGCGCCTTTTTTCGGTAAGATCCATATCGGCTATTTGCCTAGCGGCAAGATCGCCGGACTGAGCAAGTTCGCCCGTCTGGTGGAGGCCGTAACACGGCGGCTGCAAGTGCAGGAGCGGATTACGTCGGAGATCGCCGATATCCTCGTGGAAGTGCTTCACCCGCAAGGCGTCATGGTCATCGTAGAAGGCGAGCATCTGTGCATGTGTTCCCGGGGCGTGAAGAAGCCCGGCAGCAAGACGGTTACATCGGGTGTCCGCGGCCGGTTCGCTACAGACTCGGCGCTGCGCTCGGAGTTTTTGTCGCTTGTGAAGGAATGAGAGGAGCGCGGCTCTTTCCCGGACGTTCGCTTGCGGCGATGGCCGGAACCCAAAGCAATTCCAAAAGCAAAAGCAAAGAGCAAAAGACGCTTTCAACCGTTCACTGGGTAACAGTGAGGTGGGAGCGTCTTTTTGTATGCCCGTTATCGGGTCTTCGTCAGGGCCAGGGACAGCATGATGAACGATAGGCGGAAGTAGAATAAAGATATTTTTTTATTGACATTGAAAATCATTATCAATATAATGAGAAACGTTATCAGTTGTTCGCTTATATATTGTTGCGATTGTTTGGATAGATTGTCGGGGTATCGTTTGGGATTCGGAAGTACCGAGCCCATTTGCGTTTAGGATACCGGTTCGGGCCGGCGAAAGGGAGCGAAATAAGGGCCAATGCCGTGTGCGGACCGGCTGCTTTCAGCTGCGGGCAGTACGAACTTTCGATTGGGAGGATGAGCATGTGATCGCCGTTGTTCAAAGGATCTGTTTGAAGCACGGGCTGAGCGGACGGATGCTTAGCGGCATCGATAAGTTCAAGTCGAAGGCGGGTTGCGGCAAATGGTCGTCGATCGAAGTATTAGCCGCCCGGAGTCCGGAGGAGTACGAGGAATTTATCGTCACCAGCCGGTGGGACCTGACGGCGGAGCAGTTCGATCAGGTATGCAGCGACTGGTACGGAGCGGTGATCTCCGAGCTGCCGCCGGCCGGTATCGTCCGCTACGAGTGCTCGTGCTGCGATATATGGATGAAACGCGAGAACGAGCTTTCTTTGCTTGATATGTACGCATCGGATGGGAACAGGAAGGAGGTACGGCTGTGACGACTGCCCGGTTAACGGCATTGATTTTGCTGGCTGTCCGGATTGCTTTGTTGAAGCTGTATATGCGGGCCAGAGCATCCAAGCTGCGCAATTGTACATAAATTCGGTATGGGACATGTAGGATGACTCCGGAAAGGATCATCGGATCAAGGGAGAAGGGTAGGAGCGGACAGGAATGAAGGTTATTGTCGTATTTGCGAGCATGACCGGGAACACGGAAGAAATGGCTGATGCGGTAGCGGAAGGGATTCGCGGGCAAGGGGCCGAGGCTGTATTGAAAGACGTGTTTGATACGAACGCCTCGGAGCTTACGGATTATGACGCGATATTGCTCGGCGCTTATACATGGGGAGACGGGGATTTGCCGGATGAATTTCTCGATTTCTATGACGAGATGGACGACGTCGATTTATCGGGCAAACCGTCGGCGGCGTTCGGCTCGGCCGATTCCTCCTATCCTGAATTCGGCAAAGCGGTGAATCTGCTGGAGGAAAAGCTGCTGAGCTGCGGAGCGGTACTTGCTGCGGAAGGTCTGAAGGTGGAGCTGAATCCGTCCGAGCAGGAGAAGGAGGCGTGCCGCGAGTTGGGAAGACGGGTGGCTGCTGCCGCTGTGAGTGTGTCCGGATGATGATACGCGCGAATGGACTGGAAGCGTATAAAGAGCTCGGCCGAAAGCAGGGGGAGGAGGCGCTGATCGAAGATTACAAGCTGGAAGAGCTGCTGCGCTGCCCGTCCCGTTATCTGAAGCGCAAAGCGGATGAGGAAGCCGGCGCCGCGGCGATGCTGGGTACGGAGGTAAGCTGGCAGCAGCTCGTCCAATATTCGGTCTGTCATATGGTTAACGATTATTACAGCCTCCCGCCGGAGCACCGGTCGGAGTATTCGATCGAACGGTCGGCGGACCGTCGGTGGACGAACCGGACTTACAAGTTCGATTCCGCCGATCATTACTGGCAGGTGCGGTACCGGGCCGTAAGCGCGTTGAAACAGCTGCTGCACGGCGAGCAGAATGGCGCAATCCGGCCGCTGATCGTATTCGAGTCGTACCGCACCCATATCGAAGCCGTTCAAGCGGAAATTTCGTTCATCGTGCAGGTGCTGTACCGTCCCGACGACCGTCCGGATTCGCCTTATGTGATCCGGAAATATCTGGTGGATGACGATCCCGATGTGATTGCCGGTTTCCGCCATCTGGCCGTCCTGTTCTGCAGCGAAGCGTTCGAGGAGCTGCCCGGACGCATCGAGGTGTTCGGCGTGCTGAGCGGCAGCAAGTACGTGTTCCGCCCGCAGGCGGAGGAAGTGGCGAAGGCGGCGGATTATATCCGTCTGCTCCGGGAATATGCCCGCGAAACGGAAACCGCCGCTCAGGAGGAAGAGGAAACGGGGCATGTGCACCGGAGACGGAACGTTTGCCGCAAATGCAGGCATAAAGCGGATTACACGCATGCCGGAGGGAGCAAATCGGCGAAACCGACCAGCCGCTGGCAACTGAATTAGTACGGGATAAGTTCATTCCTGCGATAATCACATACAACCGGGCCGACGAAAGTAATATACGGTATACGGTTTGTGAAATGGACTCCTGCCGGTCAGAGGTTCATCCGTTCCTTTAGTCGCCGACAAGTCTTACTTGCCGCCTGGAGGAAGGAGGGTTTATAAGCAGGTGTTCTATCCTGTGCTTCACTTCCGGCCATTCCGCCGATATGACGCTGTAATAGACCGAATCGCGAACGTAGCCGTCCGGCAAAATATAATGGCAGCGCAGAGCGCCCTCGAAGACGGCGCCGATTCTCTCGATCGCCTGGCGGGAGCGCTCGTTCCGCGAATCCGTTTTGATCTGTACGCGGTTAGCGCCCATCGTCTCGAAGGCATGAGTCAGCAGGAGCAGCTTGCACTCGGTATTAACCCGTGTTCGCCACACGCCTGGGGTCAGCCATGTCCAGCCAAGTTCAAGGGAACGATTTTCATCGGATAAATCGAACAGCCGAGTGCTTCCGAGCACCCGGCTGTCTGCTATATCTATGATCGTATAGGGCAGCGTGTGACCGCGTTCCGCTTCGGCCATAGCTTCGTCGACCAGCCGCTGCATGTCCTCGGGCGATTCCATGCGTACAGGGATATAGGTCCAGACACCGGGAGCACGGGCGGTTTCGTACAGAGCGCTCGCATGCGCAAGCTCCATCGGTACAAGCTGTACGGCTGTTCCGGTTAATGGTTGGTATAGTCTGTTCATTGTATGGCGCCACCTTCCCTAGTCCGGAAAACGTGTCTCTAATGTCCGGGATTTCTATGATCGTACCGGAACGGAAGGCAGAAGAAAAGATCCGATTTCACTCGAAATGACCAGGCCAATCGGGAAAGGGAGCGGACGGTTCGGATCATTCGGACAGAAAAGGCACACAACGGTGGATGGGTGCCTGAGAGCCTGAGCTGACCTGTATTAGCGGCTGCGGCTTAGAAGCGGGGCCCGTTCCGGAGCGCCGCCTCCCTCAGTACGGCCGCCATTTCAATTTGGACGCCTGGACGAATCTTTCGTTCACGTACGGCCAATTGACGACGTTCCACCACGCTTCGATGTATTTGGGCCGCTCGTTTTGATGTTTCAAATAATAAGCATGTTCCCAGACATCCAGGGCAAGGAGCGGGATCGCATCCCATTGCGACAAATTCTGATGCTTCTCCGCCTGCAAAATCTCGAGCCTATGACTGCGCGGGCTCCAGACGAGCACGGCCCATCCTCCCCCCTCGACTTTGTCGGCTGCTGCGGAGAAGTGCTTCCGGAACGATTCGAAGCTGCCGAAGTCGCGGTCGATCTGAGTCGCGATCGCCCCTGTGGGCTTGCCGCCCGCTTTTGGAGCCATCACGTACCAGAAGAGGGTATGCAAGTAGTGTCCCGCCCCGTTAAATGCCGCTTCCCGCTCCCAATGCTTGATCAGGTCGAAATCGCCGGTTTTGCGCGCTTGCTCCATCATTTTCTCGGCTTTGTTCAAGCCGTCTACGTAGGTTTGGTGATGCTTGTCGTGATGAATCCGCATCGTTTTCTCGTCAATATGCGGTTCGAGCGCGTTATACGCATAAGGAAGCGGCGGCAGGGTATGACCGCCGATCGGCACGGGCTTTGCGGCAGCCGTGTAATCGGTCCATACGCCTTCCGGCGTAAGCGGCTCCTCCCGGTCTGCTTGCTCCTCGTTGCGGTAAGGTTGAGGCTGAGGGGACGGAACCGGATGGGAAGACGGGGGGAACGCCGGCGCGGTGAGGATCGATTGCAGGATGCCGAGGAAATATTCCGATTCCCGGATAATGTGCTGAATGACCGTGGGCGCGGTTGGTACGCTGCGGACCGCAGCGCTTCTCTCAAGCATGCCGAACAGCTGCTTGATAAATTCCGTCGACTGGGCGGTGGAGCGCTGGAGCAAAGCTTCGACATGCTTCCACAGCTCCGGGCTTATCGTCATATTGGACCGAATGACCGCTTCGATCCATTTGTTCGCGGCGGCCTCGGTTTGTGCGAAGACAAGCTCCCACTGCTCCAGCAGCTGCACGTACGGCTGCTCCAAATTCGGGATAAGCTCGCGGATTACGACGGTATGCTCCTTCTCCTGCATTTTCCAGAAGCGGATTTCCTCCAGAAGTCTGAGCGGCATCAGCGAGCCGTATACAACTAACATGGTCTTCCCTCCTACCTAAGGCTGTATCCTTTAGTGTATTCGGAAGGGAAGTTGGCCCATGCGGGGAAATCGGCGATTCTGCGGGAGAACGTAGCGATCTTGCAGGCAAATGAGGTTACGGTTGGCGTGCCGCCGCAGTGTTAAAAAACGCCATCGCCCGCTTAACGTATTCTTTTTTATTCGCTTTGTAAATCAACTCGTGCCGACCTTCGGGAAGCAGCCACAGGTCGGTATTCGGAGCGGACTGGTTCTCATAGATCGATTGCGCGATATCATACGGCGCTTTGGTGTCTTTCATGCCATGGATGAACAGGATCGGCATCGGGTACTCTTTTTGTTTGACATCCTGATACGGAATCTGGTTCATGCTCGTGCCGTTCATAATCGGGAAAAACAGGCGAATCAGCGGCAAAGAAGGAAACCGGGGCAAGTCGACCTGATTTTTAATGTTATGGTAAAGCGTGTCGGGCTCGAGCAGAAAGGTGCTGTCGAGAATCATCGCTTCGATGTCTTTGCTGTACAGAGCCGTCTGCAACGCAGTGCCCGCTCCCATGGAAAAGCCCCATACGTACGTGTGCTTCGTCCCGATTTTCTTCAAAAAGTCGATCGCGCCCTGCAGCTCGAGCGACTCCCGTACGCCTCCCGTCACGGACATATCCGTGCCTACATATGCGTAGTCGAACAGGAGAACGTTGAAGTTTTGCTTATTCAGCTCTTTGGCGAGACTGTAGAAAGGGACCCACAGCTCTTCGCGGTTGCCGCCGTACCCGTGGGAGAAGATGACCGACCGGTCGGAGCCGGCTGCCGGAATCAGCCAGCCTTCCAGCGTGCTGCCGCCGTCGCTGCTCGTGAAGACGACGTCGTCATAGGCCAGTCCTGCGGCCTTCATCGGGTTCGAGCTGAGTGGAGCGATCGACGGCCGGCCGAGCATCCAGGCGATATAACCGTGGAAAGCGACGATCGCTCCGGTACACAGAACGATCAGCAAGGCAAGGGGAAGCAGCATCCATAGCTTTTTGTACGATTTGCCAATGTTAGCGTTTTCAAATACGGGTGTGCTGTAAGTTGTGGATGGAACGTGGGTCGTTTCCATGGGGTAACCCTCCTTGATCGATGATGCACTTCGAGTTGCGTAATAAGGGAGGTTCTCTGCTTGGATCGGGATAAAATCGTTGCGGCCAGGGACAGGGTGCCGATTGGAAAGGAGACTCGCTCCGGCAAGCGCAGGCCGGCGGTAGGGGCAAGAATCCAATCGTATACACGTAAGTAATTATCTTAATTCTATAGTATTCGTTTACAGGCCTGTTGGTCAATAGATGCCGGATAGGAAATGTGTAGAAAAAGGCAGTCCGGAGTCTCTTTACGATCCGAAGAAGGATAAGGTATACTTGAATTAAAACTGAGTTTCATATAATGAAACATGTGGAGCGAATCGAAAATGGACGATACGAAGCTGACCGTACGCGCCGTGGAACGGGCGCTCGATATTTTATCCTTGTTCACCGACGAGGCCGAGCTGAGTCTCACCGAGATCGCCGCCAAGACCGAACTTCACAAGAGCACGGTCCACCGGCTGCTCGCGTCTCTGGAAGGGAAAGGTTATCTGGTCCGCAATGCGGAGACGGAAAAGTACCGGATCGGCTTCCGGATCTGGGAGCTTGCCGCCAACATGTCGCAAAGCGACGATCCTGGAGTCCTGCTGCAACCCGAGATGGAGCGGCTGCGGGATTCGCTCGGCGAGACGATCAGTCTGTATGTGCGCGACGGGAATGAGCGGATCCGGATTCAGGCGGTGCAGAGCAATCAGGCGATCCGGCGGGTCGCTCCGATCGGGGCGCGGCTGCCGCTCAGCGTGGGCGCTTCGAGCAAGGTGCTTATCGCTTTCGCCGAACCGGATGAGCAGGCGCAACTGCTGCAGGAGCTGGAATGGGCTTCGCCCGCAGACCGGGATGCTTTCGTCGGTCAACTGGGGGACATACGCCGGCTGGGTTATGCGACCAGTATCGAGGAGCGTGAACCCGGCGCGGCCGCCGTGTCGGCTCCGATCTACAACCGTGCGCACAAGCTCGTCGCCGCACTTGGCGTATCGGGCCCTTCCAACCGGCTGACGCTGGAGAAGATGAAGGAGCATGCGATGCTGATTATCGAAGGCGCGAACCGGATGGGGAAGATGCTGAAGTGAGATTAAGATAGGTTTAGTAACGTTTCTCGTATCTAGGGAACCGGGGCCGTGATCGGTATTCGTTGCACCAAGGAAATATGGGGAAAAAGCCGTCTCTCTGGAATGGAGGGACGGTTTTTTGGAGTTGCATTGCTATTGTGCACCGTCAATAGAAGTGGTTTGCAGCCTTTATCTTGTCCGAAAACCGGCTTGGGCGCGGAATATGAGCGGTTTGAAGCTGCTAATATTGGCGAAAAAAGGCGCAGCCCAACCCGATCGGTTCGCAAGAAACTTGGTAACAGGCTTCATTCGGGGACGGGTTGTTCCCGCACAACCTCATTAACGACCGGCTGGATCGAAGGTACCGGTTCCCTTCCATGCACCAACGTATGGGTTTGCACGCCAAAGGACCGTCCGGACCGTTTTTTTTTAGCAACCACGCATGGCAGTTTCCGGTTTTACGAGAAACAGCCGGATTCGCTTCAAAGCCGAGGTCTCACTTAGTAGGGTTATTTTTATACGGGGCGCCGCGGAGTGGCGGTATTTGGCTGGTTCATGCGCGGCATGCCGGGGTAATAAACGGTAGGCGGCCTTCATCAACAAGAAGGAG
Source organism: Paenibacillus sp. GYB004 (assembly GCF_036577605.1). NCBI lineage: Bacteria > Bacillati > Bacillota > Bacilli > Caryophanales > Paenibacillaceae > Paenibacillus > Paenibacillus sp. GYB004. Next base: position 105,388 of record NZ_JARBDB010000072.1, on the reverse strand, counting down.
GAGATCGCATGTGGGGACTCTTGATCAGCATCGTGATGGCCATTTTAATTGGGACGATCGGAGATGCCCTTGTAAGAAACCGGATGCCGGGCGGTATGCTCGGAGCGATGGTTGCCGGATTTGCCGGCGGCTGGCTCGGATCGCTGCTGCTTGGCAGTTGGGGCCCGGTCATTGGCGGTTTTGCAGTCATCCCGGCCATTGTCGGCGCCGCATTGTTCGTATTGTTGCTGGGGATGCTGTCCCAAGCGATTCGAAAGTCGGCTTAGCGAATAACCGGATAAACCCTATACGGCAAGCATGAACGATGGGATAACGCGATACAAACCAAATGAGGAGGAATTCGCAATGAGCAAACGCAACCTGCAAGGTTCCTGGAAAGCGGTATGGATCGGAGGAATGGTGGGAGCGACGGCCGCCTTGCTTTTTGCTCCCAAATCAGGCAAAAGGCTTCGCCGTGATCTTGTACGCGGAGCCCAGGATCTTCGCGATACTACGAGCGAATGGGCCAAGGATGCATCCTACAGCACTCAAAAAGCGGTCAAGCAAGTAAGCGGGTACGCGTCCGAATGGTCGGATCTCGCACGGGGTATGGCCCGTTCGGTGCTGCGGGTGCGCAAGGCAAAGCCGCGCAGGGGGTTGCTTCGGCGCTAATCACGGGTGGAAGGAAGCGGAGCGGGGCCGGAATCACGATAACAGGAGGCGAGGCAGGATGACGTTAAGCGAATTAAATGTAACGAGGCCGTTGGTGGAATTTGGGAAAACTGCATTTCGGCTAGGGTTTCAGCCTTCCGAGACGGAAGGCCGCAAAGTGATCCAGCTGACGTTTCGTTCTCCTGAGCGTGACGGCGCAATCACGTACCGGATTCCGTTTTTGTCGGACGGCTCCGAGCGGATTACGCTGCTCGTTCAACAAGCGGAGTTCAGCGGAGACTGGAGCGGCGGCGAGGGTGTCCCCGTATCCGTACGGGATGAAGCGCACCGGAAGCTGTGCGAGCTGATCGGGGAATCGGCGCACCGTGCGCGGGGGCGGGAGACCCCGAGCGCTGGGGCCGGAACCGGTCAGGCGGAGCAAGAGGCGGACCCGGCGCTGCACATGACGTTAAACGGCGTGATGGCGCAGGATGAACAGGATCTGATCCGACTCGGCAAAGAGATGAAAGCGATGAAGACGAATACGGAGCTGGAGCAGGAAGGGATGATTCCCGATCCGATCCAAAACTGACGCCGGAAGGCGTCTTTTTTTGCGGCGGAACGTTAAAAGCGACATTGCGGGGAGTAGTCTTCTAAGCTTCAAAGAGCGATTTTCCGATGTTGAAGGTTTTAGCAGGATGTTGCTACGCAAGAGGAATGGCGGCAGTCGGAAGCGTTCATAATGCGTCTCCCGGCTCAGCCCGTGGTCGGAGAGGGACATCTATTCGAGCATCGCCGGCAAAGAGTTGACCCTCTATCGGGTGCGAAGCGGCGAGACGTGCGTTATTATGATGGCCAGCATCCTGGGGAATACCGGCTATGAAGCGATGGCGCAGACGGAGGAGGACACGGAACTGCTGGTGCTGCCCGCCGCGCCGTTCCAATTATGGATGCATACGCACAAGGAGCTGAGCCAGTTCATTTACCGATTGTTTATCCAACGCATGGTTTCGGTCGCCGGGCTGATCGAGGAGATGACGTTCCACTCCATGGACCATAGGGTTGCGGAATGGCTGCTGCGGCAGCCGGGCGGGTCAACGGAGATCCCTTTGTACATCACTCATGAATCGCTGGCTGTCGAACTGGGAACGGCGCGGGAGGTCGTCAGCAGAATATTGAAAAGGTTTGAGAAGCGCGGCTGGCTCCGGCTGGGAAGAGGCAAGCTGTACGTGCTCCGGCGCGGCGAGCTTGAGCGGCTGCTGTGCAAGTAAAGTGACTAGGTTACAGAAAAGCCGGCATTTTTCCCCTACCTTGTAAAGGTGATCGGAGGATCATCACAGGAGGGAGTAAAAGGATGAGAAATGTGGGACGTGCGGATCGAATTGTGCGAGAAGCGGCGGGTGCCGGATTATTGTCGATGTTGTTGGTTGTGGAAGGTCCCCGGAAATATGCGGGACTGCTCGGGAAAGTCAACACCTGCCGGGTCAGCGGCCATGAAGAAAGCGTGGAAGAACGGAAACTTTGGACGGAGCGCAATCGAGGGTGGACCGCAATCAAGAGTGGACGAAGCCGGGATGAACCAAAATCCAGATTGAAGCGAAACCAAAAATGAACAAAAGCAAAAATGAACAAAAGCAAAAATGAACAAAACCAAGGTTGAACCAAAACAAAGGATAGATCCCATCTTAGGTTGAAAGTGGAGCCGAAGATCAGGGAGCCGACGGGGGATAAGGGTGGTTTGGAACTCTTTTTTTTGGATGCCCCCCCATTTTCTCGAAAATAAGAGCTTTTTGCAGCGCTTAATTCGGAAGAAAAATGGAGTAACTTCAACCAGCAACGGAAAATAAGAGATACAAACCACCTTTATTTCCCAAAAAAACAAACAAGTTCCCGATTAAGAGCTGCAGATCGCTCTTATAAATACTGCTTTAAAAACCTGCTTAATAATCTGCTTAAAATACTGCTTAAACAACTGCTTTAGAATTACTGCTTTAAAAATACGGCCGGCCTGGCCGCCATGAGCGGACCGGAGGCCGGCTTTTTCCTTATGAAACCGTCTCGGCACGGGACAGCAGGTCCATCCATTCGCGGGAGGTCAGACGCCTCTCCATAATCCACGCTACGGCGATCGGTCTGCGCTCGTGCCGGACCAGTTCGTCCTCCTTCAAGTAGTAGCCGTGTTCCTTGGCGATCTGATACACCATACAGAAGTGCTCCGCGCTTTCGACGGCTTGCTCCAGCGAATCATAGGCACAAAGCGTACGCCCGAAGCCCAGCGGGTTGGAACGGGTTTGAATATTCACATTGAAGCAGCGATCCGTCTCGAAAACCAATATGTCACTGTCAAAACAACGAATCTGATGTTTCACTGTCATGACATTCACCGCCTGTCCTTAGAATAAGGGTTAAGCCTGATCGTACGGTACGATGCTTGCTTATATTAGGGTATCCCGTACTTCTACTTAACCGGAACGCTGCGATTTGAAACCGGTTACCGAGAAGTTCGTCTACACCTCAATAAATGACCGTCACTTCTTACGAAATTGGCATGACCTCTAAGGCGGCCGGCAGTATGATAGGATAACCGAGAGGATGGAGAGGGGAATCCGGATGAAACGTCGAAGCACGATTTATACGCCGCCCAAAAGGGAAAATGCCCGCCGTAACGCAGAGCGGTTCGAGTGGGCGAAGGTGCTGAGGGACTGCGCGGTGAACGACGCCGACAGCTATTTGGCGATCGGGCATGAAGCGTTGTGGAATCTCGTGCCGGGGCAGACACTGCCGCGCAGCTACGGGGTGAATCAGCGTCTAGGAAGCCCGGTTACGGGCAAGGAGATCGATAAGTACGGCAATTATCCGTACCAGGCCGACCCGCTGAAGGCGCCTTGGAAAATAACGGACCCGAGCAGCGGGATGTCGTTCCCGGCGAACGATTTCGCGGCGTATTACGCCAGCGGCCTCGACGAATCGGGCTTCTTCCGTCCGGAAAGAGCGGACCGCAGCTTGCTCGTCAACACGCTGTATCCCGAGAGGGGCCTGGACTGGGGCGTCGACGACGGCTATGGCTGGACGGATGAGAAAGGGAATACGTATACGTTCGTCGCTTATTATGTGCATTGGTTTTTGTGGCACCCGGGCACGGGCGTGATCTTAAAGGCGCTTGCCGCGTTGCGCGACGCCTACCTATATACCGGCAGGCCGGAATATGCCGCAGCCGGCATTGTACTGCTGCATCGCGTGGCTGACGTCTATCCAAGTCTGGACGTAGCCGAGCATGACAAAACGATTTTTTTGAATTCGCACGGAGGGACCGGACTCGGTCAGGCGCTCGGCTCGATTTGGGAGGCTTCGCTGGTCAAGCAGCTGCTTTACAGCTACGACGCTTTTTTCCCGGCGATGGGCGAACCGGAGGCGATCCGCTTTCTGAACGGGAAATCGCCGGCCTTGTCCGGGACCGGTCATACGGCGGAAACGCTGTGCAGTCATATCGAGCACGGGATCGTGAGGCAGGTATACCCCGCCGTCAAGGCGGCAAGAAACTACGGAAATACCGGCTTCCACCAAAGCGCGCTGGCGCTGGCGGCCGTCGTACTCGACCAGGAGCCGGAAACCGGGGAATGGATCGCCTTCAACGGGCGTGCGGGGAAAAGACTGAATCAGCCTTGGCAGGTGACCGGCGGCAATATATTGTCAGCGCTCGTCAACGACGTCGACCGCGACGGTCACGGCAACGAAGCTTCGCCCGGCTACAACGCTTTGTGGCTGAATTCGCTGCTCGAGGTGGCGGATATTATGGAAGGGTATTCGGATGATCCGGCGGCCGATTTGTACCGGCATCCCAAATTCCGCAAAATGTTTGATGCCTTTATCCCGTTAATATGCTCCGGACGGTTCGTGCCGACGATCGGGGATACCGGGAAGGCCGGAAATCCCGGCATAGGGTTCAAAGGTTCCGTGTTTGTAAAGGCGTTTGAAGTATACGGAGATCCGGTATTCGCGCAGGCTGCCTACTTGATCAACGGGAACGGAACCGCGGGGATTACCGGCGGGATGTTCTCGGATGATCCGGAACGGATCGCGCGCGACATCGAGGACGTAATTGCAAACCGCGGACGGCTGCGTCTGGACAGCGATCAGTTAACCGGCTACGGCTTCTCCGTACTGAGGGACGGCGAGGAGGGCGAAGGAGGCGGAGCGGACGGAAGCGCGGCGGATACAAGGCGGGACGTCTGGATGTATTACGGCCGCAACACGGGGCACGGGCACCGCGACACGCTGAATATCGGGATTCACGCGTTCGGCATCGATTTAACGCCGGATCTGGGCTACCCCGAGTTCGCCGATGTGGTCGATATGCACCGGGCCCAGTGGGTGATCGGGACGATCAGTCACAATACAGTGCTGGTGGACAAGAAAAAGCAGGACCCGCAATGGGTCGGCGAGCCCCGACATTTTGACGACGCCGGCCGTATCAAGCTGATGGACGTCGAAGCTCCGCTGGCGTACCGCCACATCTCGATGTACAAAAGGGTGACGGCGATGGTCCGTGTGGGGCGGGAATCGTTTTACGCCGTTGACCTGTTCCGCGTACAGGGCGGTCAGGACCATCATTACAGCTTCCACGGCGCCGAAGGGCCGGTTACGGTCGAGGGACTGAGCCTGGTCCCGCAGAAGGAAGGAACGTATGCGGGGGCGGACAGCTCGTTCGGCGTCCGCCCGGAAGGGGACGATGTGCCGGGGGCGGCTTACAACGGAGCCGGCTTCCACTGGCTGAATAACGTCGAGCGGGACCGCAATCCGCAGCGGCAGTTCAGCGTCGACTGGTCTGTCGTCGACACATGGGGAAGTTTGCCGGAGAGCGAACGGGGAACCGTGCACATCAGGCTGACGATGCTGGGCGAGTTCGACGAGGTTGCCTTGGCGGACGGAGTGCCGCCCCGCAACAAACCCGGCAACCCGGCCTCCCTCCGCTACGTGCTGGCCCACCGCCAAGGCGGCGATCTGTCCAGTTTTTTCACCTCGGTCCTAGAGCCTTATCAGGGCGAACGTGTTGTACGGGCGATCCGGCTGGCGACCGTGGAGCGGAAGAATGCCGGTTCGGAAGCTGCAGGAGCCGGAGCCGAAGCCGAAGCGGGAGCGAAAAGAGCTGCCGCCGGCGATCTGGCCGCCCGTGCGGTCCGGGTGGAGCTGGCGTGCGGAAGAACCGACTATATCGTCAGCTCGCTTCATCCGGACGAGGAACTGCTGCTGGACGGCGAGATCGTATTCCGCGGGGCGTTCGGATTGTATTCCGAGCGTGCGGGCCGCCCGGAGTACGCCTATGTCCATGACGGAACGGAGATCGGACGCGCGGATTCCGCGGAACGGCTGGTGCTGGCAGCGGGAAGACGTACCGGCAAAGTAACCGGGTTTACGAAGGAGCCAAGCGATCGGAACACGATAACCGTACAGCTCGAAGGAACGGCGGAGGCAGCGGAACTGCAGACGCTCGCGGGACGGTTCGTATACGTTGCGAATGACGGCGTCCGCAATGCAGTATACCGGATTCGGAGCGCTTATGCCGGTCCCGGAGGCGGGACGGTGCTGGATATCGGGGATATGACGCTCATACGCTCGTACGCCGATCCGGAGGACTATGCCAAAGGATTTGTTTACGATATTAAGGAGGGCGCGGCGTTGTATATTCCGTTATCCGCCGAAAGGGAGTATTCGCGGGACTGAGGGAACAATAGGAAGGGGCTGTCCTCAACGTTTTTTTGCGACGGTTGCGCCCCGCTTCGCACCGATTTTCCCGGCGATTGATGCCCGGTCACACGTCGGCTTACCCGAGAAAAAGGACCTCGTCCTCCACGTTGCAGTGGAAACCGAGGTCCTTTCGCTTCGGAATCGGGACGTTGCGATGTAGGCGAACTCTTCTGGAACAGCTCTCCTTTAGACGTTGGAGCCGGCTTTACGCCCCCTCAGCAGATCGCCGGTCCAGCCTTTGCGCCATAACCAGGCGTAGATGACGGCGGTCAGCACCAGCACGGCCGCGCAGGCGGCCCCAAACCCGGAAGACCAATCCGCAAACGGCAGCAGATCGAAATTCATCCCCCATAGGGCGCCTATGACTGTAGCCGGCGTGAACAGCACGGTGAAGATCGTCAGCGTTTTCATAATCTCGTTGCCGCGCACTGAAGAGACGACCTCCTCCATCTGCAGCAGCGTATCGATATGGTTCTCGTGCTTGCGAAGCAGCCGCTCGATCCGTTCGAGCTTCAGGCTCAACCGGAGGCATTCCGGAAGCTCGTCCGGCTCGTCCAGAAACGATTCGCGTACGGCGTCCCCGGCTTCACGCAGAGGAGTCAGAGCCAGACCGAATCGAATCAGCTCGTGCCTCCGCTCCAACAGCCGATCCACAATCCGCTTGCGATTGCGCTCCCGCATCGACTGTTCCAATTCGCCGAGCCTGGCCTCGTAGCCGTCCAGCGCGGCATGCAGCGGCTCGACGAGCGAGCATAACAGGACACAAAACGCCTCGTGGGCCGTTCTGCAGCGTTCCAGGCGCTGGGCCCAAGGTGATTCCTCCAAGCGGATGTCCAGCCCGCTGCTTGCCGGAATAACGGTGATCAGCCGCGATTTCATCACATGGAAATGCAGCGGAGGACATTCCGGGTGAGCAGGCTTCGAACCGAAATCGACCTTGTACCGCAACGTCCCGTACAGGACGGGCAGCCCGCCCGATGTCGCCGTCACGATCGTCAAATTGTCGTCTTCCTGGCTTAAGCGTTCGATCCAGGCAGCCGTGTCCGTGTCAGTGACGAAGAGATCGTCCTTGTGCGGGGGAAGCTGCCGCCGAACCCACTGCCAATCGGCAAACGAATCCGGGCTTGAGTATTGGCTTGAAGTAGGCTCGCTCATATCCGCTCTCCTCTCGGCATTGCGGTCCCGGCCATTCCGAAGAGGCACGTCCGTTCTCCGGTCGGCTCCGGGCCGTACGCGCCGTCTTGGTTCTGCTTTGCCTGCCGCAGCGCGCGAAGGGCGAAGCTACGGCTCCGGGTTCTCGTTCTCCAGCAGCGCTTTCAGCTTTTCTGTAGCCCTTTTCAGAATGCGGGATACGCTCATTTGTGAGACGTGAAGCTGTTCGGCTATCGCCCGCTGGGACAGCCCGGCTTCGAAGACGAGGGACAGCACCTTTCGTTCCTCAAGCTTCAGGTGAGCCAGCGCCGCTTCCAGATCCATCCGGTTATCCACAGATTCGAAATCGTTAACCGGCGCGCCGATCAGATCGCCCAGCGTAGAGGTGGATTCCTCCTCCGATACGGGGGTGTCGAGGGAAACGTAGTGATACAGCTCGCGTCCGGCGAACACCTCCATCGTCTCCTCGTACGACAGTCCGAGGTGGTCTGCGATTTCCTCGATCTTCGGAGAACGCTCCAGCCGGATCGTCAATTCGTCGACCGCCTGTTGGAGCAGGGCGCCTTTTTCCTTAATGCGGCGCGGCACTTGAATGTACCAGGACGTATCGCGAAGAAAATTTTTCATATGCCCGATAATGCTTTTCATAGCGTAAGGTTCGAACGGGCTGCCCTTTCCGGCGTCGAACTGGTCGAACAAGCGGAGAAGCGACATTTGCCCGACCTGAATTAAATCCTCGTACAGATCGGGACGATTTCGGGACATTTTGCCCGCTGCCATTTTGACCATAGGTTCGTATTGCCGGATGAGCGTTGTAGCCAAATCGTCACTCGGGTTGCGCTGATACTCGACGATCAGTGCAGCAGACGAATTCGGGCAAGGCCATGCCGGGTTAGAGCTCATGCCATCTCCTCACTCCTGCCCAGACGCTTCGTCATGACGACCTCGGTTCCGGCACCGCCGTTTACCTCGACCTCATCCATAAGCGCCTGCATCAAGTATAAACCTAGCCCCCCGGCTTCGATTTCATCGATCGTCTTGCCGTGCAGCGATGGAGACGACTGAGCATCCGCCGCTGTCACGCTAAAGCTTTTTCCTTCATCCTTTACGGTAATGGAGAGAGCATCCCCGTCAATCAGGAAACGGATCTCCATCATGCCCATTCCTTCGTAAGCATACAATACGGCATTGTTGCAAGCTTCGGAAACCGCCACCTTCATATCCTCAATTTCCTCGTACAAAAATCCCATCTTGGAGGCAATTCCATATAAAGTTAACCGGACCAGGTCGACGTATTCCGCCGTGGCCGGAACGCGAAGCGTGACAGTCGGTTCAACGGATTTCATCTGGATTGTATCGATCCTTTCTTAGTGAGCTTGAGCGGCCGACGATGGGCCGACTTGGGTGAGGAACGGCGTAATGCCGGTCATGTCGAACAGTTTCTTGATATTGGGCGGAATCGCTTCTACCGTGAAAGACCCGTTCCTGGCGTGACGCGCCTTCAGCACGGATATCAGAATGCCGATCCCGGTGCTGTCGATGTAACGGAGCTCCTTCAGGTTCAACGTCAGGATCCGGTCACAGAGCTCGACAAGCGGCTCCATGACCGCCCGCATCTGTGAAGCGACTTCAAGATCGAGCTCGCCGCTTATATACACGGTGCACCGGCCTTCCTGGGTCTCGGTGCGCAGTTTTAATTTATCAGAGGTATGCTTGTTCAACTCGGTTCATCTCCCTTATCCGAACGTCTATTGTTATTTAACCACAAAAAATCGGGTTGAAACATGCCGGCGGCATCGAAAAACAAATCGTTTAGGAAAGACTTGGAGCGGGTAACGACAAGTAAGCGTTGCTTCGCTACTATACAAGACGGAAAGGGAGCGATCGTATGGCTATCGAACAAAACCGGAACGTCGAAATCGAGAAAACCAATGTGGAGAAAAAGATGGATTCGAGCCTGGTGGCGTCAACCTTTATCAAATATGCGGCATACATCGTCATCTTCTTCGGCGCCCTGTACTTCCTCGTCAAATACGTCTTTCCGATGTTCTAAAGAAATAGAAGCGGAGAGGGGCCGTTCCCGTCTTGCGCGCGCAGCTCTTCTCGGGTAACCCGTATGGGGAATCGGGAGTGCGGGCCGTAAGCGGGAGCGGCCTTTTTTTAGCGATAGCAGATAGGATGTTCCGTTTTCCCAATAAGTAAAAGATAGCCGCAGCTTGGAATAGAGGATAGAAAGCGTCTGCGGGAATGGGGGAGATACCGGGGAAGAGTGTTGGTTAGAAGCTGGGCCCGGGTGCCGGGTCCGGATTGCGAGTGGTGTCGCAGTCACACGAGGCTGCGCGGGCACCGTGCGCCAGGGTCGCTCGCGGTGTGGAAAAAAGGGAAGTGTGCGCCAAAGTCTGTGCCGGGGGCGGTGTGAATCCCGCTGGGGTGTTCGAATCGAGGGATTCCATTGGGTTTCCGGAGGTATCTATGGATGCATGACTAAAATTGCAGCCTTATGCACCTCTTATTTTTCAAAATATTAGAATTTACTCTAAAATAAGAGGTGCAATCGACTCTTATCCTGCTGCTCTGCTGCTCCGTTGCTCCGTTGCTTAGCTCGTCAGTTGCTCCTTAGTTGTTCAACTCTTCAGTTGCTTAGCTCCTCAACTCCTCCGATCTTCAGTTGCTCAACTCCCCAATTACTCAGTTCCTCAACTCTCAACTGCCCAGCTGCCCAACTGCCCAACTGATCAACTCTCAACCCTTAACTCAGCAGGAAATTGGTTCTGCTCGATCTATACAGCGGAAAGGGAGGCAGGAGGGGCCTCTCCGAGCCTCTCCCGCTCCCCAAGCGAGTCCAAGGCAACCCAAAAGAGCCGCATCCCGGAACAGTAGTCCGGGAGCGGCCCGCGGCCGGTCTGTCATGCCGGTCGGTTACAAAATCGTCGAAGCTCCGCCTTCCCGCAGAGCCGACTCCGCATAAGGCCGGCCGGTCCGGTCCGAGTCGACGACGACCAGCAGCCCGCCTTGCTCGATTCGGTCCAGACAGTAGTCGGTATCCGACTCCTTGAGTCCGAGCGCATCAATCTTATGTCTTGCATTGCTGTCCCCGTCGTAGAGAGCGGCTGCCCCGATTACCGGTCCGACGTATCCGTCTGCAGAGCCGGGTGCGGAATAGCCGGAGGGATGGGTGAGATAAGCGGCTGCTCCCAGCATGCCGATCGGCCCGAACGGCACCCGATCCTCAAGCGGCTCCGGCCTGCCGCCTGCGTATGCCTCTTCTCCGCGAAGCCGGTCCACCGGCATATCGGTTTCAGCTACCACCCGCTGCGCGCGGTCGCCGTTGCCGGCAATGATCCGGACCGACTCCGAACCGAAGCCTTGCGCTTCCAGGGCTTCGACCGCGCGTACCACACCTGTCTCTTCCTGAAATATACCGATCGTTCTTTCCATCGCAATCTACCTCCCGCCGCTTGGATTGGCCTCTCGGCCCTGTCTATTATTACCCCCGGGCGGGACGGTTGAAACGATAAACGGCACCGCTAACGCAGCAGCGCCTCCTTCCAGCGGTTCAGCGTAAGAGGCTTCGCCAGGGCGACAAGGCCGCCGGCTGCCTCTTCCGCCGGGAGCAGAGCGGCTTCGCCGTCGCGGTTCGCCACCAGGACGATTCGCCGCCCTGCGGCGGCAAGCTCCTTGGCGAGAGGAACCGCGCCGGGCAGCTTCGCTCCGAACACGAGCAGGCTGGCGGGGTCTTGCGCCGAGACGGCTTCGCGCAGCTCTGCGGGATCGGAGGCGTTCAGGATGGTGGAGCTGTACCCGAGCCGGCGAAGCAGACCGGCGTTTAACAGCGCCCGGTAAGGCCGCGTATCGGCGATAACCGCCGTTAAGGGGACTCCGGACGTCCGGGCGGCAAACTCTTCGGCTGCGTTATCGGCGGAGGCAGCCATCTCCCGCAAGGAGAGATCGCCGCCGGCGCTGCCTGCATCGAGCCGCGATGCGCGGATCGTGAATACGAACAGCGCGCCGTCCCGCTCCTCCGTGACCGAGCGGATTTCCCCGCCCATCAGCTGCACGAGCGACTTGCAGATCGCCAGCCCCAGACCGGTTCCGCCGTAACGGCGCGACATCGAGGCGTCGAGCTGGGAGAACGGCTGGAACAGCCTGCTTTCCTTATCCTGCGGGATGCCGATTCCGGTATCCTTGACGGCAAATTCGAGATAAACGGTGTCGGAGGGGGCCGCACCCGCAGCATCCATAGTATCCGAGGCGGGCCCATCCGAAGCGGCGGCCTCCGACACATCCGTTGCTTCGGCCGAATCGGCCCGGTCGGCAGGTTCCTCGGCCAGACGAACGAGCACGTAAATACCGCCGGACTCGGTAAATTTAACCGCATTGCCGATCAGATTCGCCAGCACCTGCCGCAGCCTCGACGGGTCGCCGACAATCCAGCCGGGTACGGCCGGGTCAATATCGGCCAGCAGTTCCAGGTTACGCTTCGCCGCCTCCGCGCGGAACAGATCGGCCGCCTCGGCGATGCACGCATCCAGTTGAAACGGCAGTTCCTCCAGCTCCATCTTCCCGGACTCCATCTTCGTAAAGTCGAGAATATCGTTCATCACCTTAAGCAGCGCATCCATACTTTTGCGGATTATTAGGGCGTATTCCTGCTGCTCCGGCTGCAGATCGGATTCGAGCAGCAGATCGGTCATGCCGGTAACCCCGTTCATCGGAGTGCGGATTTCATGGCTCATGACAGCCAAAAAGTCGCTTTTGGCCCGGGAAGCAAGCTCCGCCGTTTCTTTCGCCTCGATAAGCAGAAGGCTTTGCTTCTGGAGCAGCTCTTCGGAGCGCTCCAGCTGTCTCGTATGCTTCTCGAGCATCTCGTTGGAGCGCATCAGTTCCTTGGACTGGTTTTGCAATTCCTCGGTGAGCGCCCGGGATTGCCGGAGCAGTTCTTCCACATGCAGCCGGTCGTGAATCGTGTTCAGGATGGTGCCGAGCTTCTCGGCAAGCTGCTTCAATAGCTCGCGGCGGATGAAGGTGAACGGGAGGAGGGAGGCGAGCTCGATCACGCCGATCACGTCGCCGCGGAAGCGGACCGGATAAATAAGCAGCTGCGCCGGTACAGTTTCCCCGAGGCCCGACCGGATGCGGACATAATGGTCCGGAATGCCGTCCACCGTCATCGGCTTGCCATCTTGGGCGCATTGGCCGATCAGTCCCTGGCCGGTCCGGAACGACGGCTCTACGACCACGTCGCCGCTTGCGGCATACACGCCATGCAGCGTCAGACTGTCCGTGCGCCGCAGCTCGTCGTACAAGTAGATGGCGCCGTACTGCGCTCCGAGCACGGGCGCGAACTCGGTGATGAACGTCTGCGCCACCTGTCCGATATCGGTGGCGTGCTCCAGCAGCTCCGTAATCCGCGCCATATGCGTATTAACCCAGGCCTGCTCTTCCTTGGCCATGTTGTATTTCGCTTCCAGCTCGTTTTTGGCGTGCAGGTCCATCGCGATTCTTTGGAATACCCGGGCCAGCTGGCCGAGCTCGTCCTTCGATTGCACCTCGATACGCTGCAGCGACCGCAGCCGGTGCTGACCGAATTTTCGGGCCATGCCGGTCAGCAGGCTGAGTCCCTTCGTGATGCTCGGAATGACCCAGAGCATAATGCACAGCGCGATCAGGATGCCCGTCACGGTCAGGACGGCCGTCGCGCTGACCGATTGGCGGTAAGTGGCCTGCGAGGCCGCCAGCTCGGCGTCGAGCGCCCGCTGGTGATAGCCGGACAAGCTCTCCAGACTGCCGAGAAACTCTTTCTGCGTGTCGTTGCCCACCGTCCTGCGGTATTCGAGCGCGGCGCTCATCCGGCCTTCCATCAGCATCGAGAGGACATTGTCCTTGAAGGTCCGGAACCGTTCGGCTTCCCGGACGGCCGTATCGACGAGCTGCTGCTCGGCCGGCTCCTGCACCCGGCTTTGCAGCTCGGCGAGCTGCCGGATGACGTTATCGACCGACTGATCGATGACGTCGAACCGGCTTCTGGGGCCATCCGCATCGAGCAGGACGTTGTTGATTTCCCGGGCGGCGGTGTTGACATCCCCGTGAATGGTGGAGGTCAGCTTTACTTTGGCATAACGCATCGTGTAAAACTTCTCCAGGGCATCGTTCATATTGGCCATCCGTTCGTAGCCGATCGTCGTAATGACGATCAGCAGAGCGACGAGCAGGCCGTAGCCCATGACGAGCTTCGTTTTTATTTTCATCAGGAGCTGTCTCCTTTGCGGACTTCGACGACAACCAGACAACGGTCGTCTTGGCGCGCGTCAGGCTCGGGCTTGAGGAAAAAACGGTTCTCCAGCGCTGCGCAGTCCGCTCCGCTTTCCAGCAAAGCGTCCAGCAGCCGGTCGACGCGCTGTTCCTCGCCGGATTCGATCAGCTCCAGCACTCCGTCCGTGTAGAGGAACAAACGGTCGCCTGCGTTCAGGTCGAGCACCCGTTTCTCGACTTCGATCTGCTCGAACAGTCCAATTGCCGTACAGCATCGCTCCAGCCGCTCCGGCGCGGAGCCGTCGCCCCGGGACAACAGTCCCGGAGGATGGCCGGCGTTGACATATTCGGCGGTACCGCGGGATGTATCTACAACCACATACAGGCAAGTGAAGTAATATTGGATGAGCGGATTCGAAAATTGAAGCTGCATCGTCCTCCGGTTCAACTCGCGAATGACGAACTCCGGATCGACTCGGGTCAGGATCGCATCCCTTAGAGCGGAAGCGACGAACATGCAGACGAGCGACGACGAGATCCCGTGCCCCATCGCATCGATGACGGCGATGCCGTAACGGTCGCGGTCGATCCGGTACCAGGCGTACAGATCGCCCGCGAGGTCGTCAGCGGGGCGGTACAGCCCGCGGATCGACAAGCGGGGTTCTTCCACCGGGGAAGGAAGCGCGGCAGCCTGCACCTGCCGGGCCAGCTCCAGCTCCTCGCGGAGCCGCCGGTCCCGCTCCTTGTGCCAGTCCATCTCCGCCTTCAGGCGAAGCGCCGCGCGAATTCGGGCGAGCAGCTCGACCCGGTTGATCGGCTTGGTGACGAAGTCGCTTGCTCCCGCATCCAGCGCCTCCGCCAGCTTGTTCGAATCGCCGACGGCCGTCACCATAATGACCGGGATATCGCGCCATTGCTCGGACTGCTGCACTCTCCGGCACGCCTCGATGCCGTCGATGCCCGGCATCATCATATCCAGCAAGATCAGGTCGATCTTGGGCGGCGGCAGCGGCGCGGGATCGACCAGGCCGAGATGCTGGAACATTTCTCCGGCGGAAGAAGCGGTCTCGATTTTGGCGTAGCCGGCCTTTTTCAGCATCTCCCTTACGACCATCACGTTCATCGGGTTATCATCTACAATCATAATGCGCATCGTTTGCTGCTCCCTTATCGATGGAATCGTTCGAATATCCGGCGATGTTCTCACGTTAGCTGTACGTTTATACTATCTTATCGGCCAAAAGGCTGTCCACCCGGGCTGAAACGACAAGAAGGAATGAGAGCGGGCGGGCTCTCATTCCTTGCCTGTTCCGGAGCTTCCCCGGTCGGGGGCAGGCTGGCTCATGGTCGCATCCTACAATATCCTCTGAGTCGCGGACCGGGCTCTCGCCATAATGATCACCTTGCCGCGGTCCAGCTCCGCTTCATGCATTTCCGCTTCGCGAGGGGTACAGCCCATCGCCTCCAGCTTGGAGCGCAGCTCGTCTCCCCTGGAGCGGAACATATTGGCGATACTTTTGATGACGCCTTCTTCTTCCAAAGTGATCGTATTGACATCCGCCGCTCCCGCCAAGTACTCGGTGCGATCCTTATCGTGCGCCAGGACGAAAATATCTTCAGGCAAATAGCCTTGACGGTGAAGCGTGTTGATTTCCTCCATCGCCCTAGCCCCGTTATCGACTACTTTCAAGAAAACTTTTTCGTTCATAGTGAACGCCTCCTGTTCGTTGCCCCGGTGGGGCGAATGCCGATCTTGTGTACGAAGCCGGTGCTGGATGCGGATAAACATTTCAACATGGGTGAAGCCTCGCCGCTTCCGGTCCGGCATCGTACTAGGCTTTTATTAACCGGGGGAGGACAGGTTGAAACATAAGGTTTCCAGCAGGAATGACTTTGTCGCGAGGGGAATCGCGGTCTGATGCGAAGTTACGAAGAAGACGCAATCAACGGCAAGCGACAGCGAATAAAAGGGGAGGTCCGGGCGAGAAAACGCGTCATGTTTCATTCGGGGGGCAGCGGGTAATGAAATGTACCGGCAAAACGTCGGACATCCATAATCCCAAAAGGACAGGTGATGCATATGTTAAGCTGGGCCGCTTTATTCCTCGTTATCGCAATTGTAGCCGCCATATTCGGATTCGGCGGCATCGTATCCGCAGCCGCTTCGATCGCGAAGGTGCTGTTCTTCATATTCCTGATCTTGTTCCTGATCTCGCTGTTTACCGGACGCCGCGGATCGGCATAATTACACAGCATCGGTACAGACAGCGCTCCCCTGAAGTGGGAGCGGCATCAAGGCCCGCTCGGCGACAGCCGCCTGGCGGGTCTCTTTGGTTGTACGGATGTAAGGTGCAGGCAGCCCGCAGGACTATGGGAGTGCGGCTGTATCCGACCCGGGCGACGGGAAAGGACGGCTGCCGAAACTTCAATCTCCAGCTGTTCCCGTTACCCCGTAAAATTTTCGGGCAGATGGTTATAAAGGTATAGATAATTATGTAGGTTTCTGCTAATATAACGTTATATTAATTGTTTTGTAATCGATTACAAATCGGATGTCAGCCGACTCCAGCTAAAAGGAAACTGCCCGCTCATGAGCTCCATTAAAGAGGTTGCCAAGCAAGCCAACGTTTCGGTCGCGACGGTATCCAGAGTGCTGAACAACGATCCGGTCGTTAAGCCCGCCACGAAGAATAAAGTGCTGCAGGTTATCAAAGAAATGAACTACAAGCCGAACCTGCTCGCCAAAAATTTGCGAAAGCAGGCCAGCCGCACAGTCGTGATGGTGCTGCCTTCCATGTCCAATCCGTACTTCTCGGAAATTGCCAGGGGAGCGCAGGCCGCCGCCTACGACAAAGGCTACAACATCATTATCGGAACGATCGAATCGAAGCGCTGGATACTGGATACTTACATCAATATGCTCAAGACCAATCTGGCGGAAGGAATCGTCTTCGTTTCGTCCAGTGTGAGCAAGGAATTGCTCGAAACGCTTGTGGACGAATACAGCGTCGTTCTGTGCACCGAATATTATCCGGGTATTAAAGCGGCCTGCGTAGCGATCGATAACAAAAAAGCAGGTTATGAGGCAGCGAGGGAACTGATCCGCCGCGGTCATACCCATATCGCCTACATTGCCGGAAACAGTGCGTCGAGCTCCGTTGCCGCCCGGATCGAAGGGTACAAGGAGGCGCTGAACGAAGCGGGCATCCCGTTTCGGCCGGAATTAATCGCCGGAGCGAAAAACAAATTCGAACATGTCAAAGAAATCGTAAACGGCATACTCGGCCAAGGACTACAAATCGACGGCATCCTGACTCATTCAGACCTCCAGGCGTCCTATCTGCTGAAAGGGATTAAGGAAAAGTCGATCGGCTTATCCGCCGGGGTTGGATTAGTCAGCTTCGACGGCACGTTTGTGGCGGAGATTACGAATCCGACCCTTACTTCGATCGTCCAACCTTTGTATGATCTGGGTTACACGTCGGTCTGCAAACTTATCGAGAAGCTGCAGGGCGAATCGGGCGACGAGGAAGAGGGGCTGATCCTGCTGCCGCACCATTTGGAAGTGCGAGAAACATAAGCCTCGCAGAGCCGCAGGTCCGGTCGTTGAAAGCGTTCGGCGAACCGGACGGACGGGCAGGCGGCTAAAGTACCGGGCGGGGACGGAGCACATTCGGCCGGAGATGTACCCGACCCCAGGCGAGGGCGGCAAAGAGGGACGATTTTCTTTTGAAAGATATGTAATCGATTACAAAAGACAAACAAGCATGCATGCATCTACTTGCTGCACGATTCCTTGCAACCGGAAGGGGTTATCCAATGAAGATGATTGCCAATCCCAAAGTGAGCGGCTTCGTACCTGTGTGGGCACCGTTCAAAGGATTTTCCCTCTTGTTCGACAATCCGGGGGACAGTTACTCCAGATTAAACGGTTACCCGGAACTGGAGAAGATGGACTGCCGCAGCGGCAGTCCCGAGCTTGCTTTTTATCAAACGTTGTGGGACGCAAGCAGTAAAGCGAGCGAGCTCGTCTGCACTTACTTGTTCTGTGCGCTGCCGTTTCATTCTTATCACGTAACGGTGTGGGACGGCCTGAACGATTTCAATGTCCGCAGGCTGCCCGATCGGGCCCGGTTAGAAGCGGAGCAGTGGCTGAGAAGCTTGCCGGCCTCGTTCGATTCCCGACATCCGCTTCTTACCGTTCCTGACGGCGAACCGATCGGCATCCGCATTGAACCGATCGAATTCGAATACGACTGCCTGGAGAAATGGAACAACGCCTCGATTGTAGCCAGACTAAAGCCAACGGACAGCCAGGCGGAAGCTGTACTTAGCGGCATTGAGAAGGAAAGAGATCGATTGAATGGCGAGTTCGAACAGCGTTTCGGCTTTCCGACAGCCGCACCGCAGTACCGGCCGCACGTCTCGATCGGATATTTGGCCAATAAACAGCTGGGCGAGAAGGCGGAGGAGGCTGTACAGCGATTACATGCTCAGCTTGCGCCGGCGATTAGCGGGCAGCGGCTCCGTTTCTCCACCATCGGCATGTACGGGATGAACGATATGGAGACGTTTTTCAGGCGGGCGGGACGTTCCGACGGGCGGTAGTTCCCGATCTTTACAAATTCTTTACCGCAAGTTAACATACCGATGATATCTTGAAAATTGGCAAGGGAATGTAATGTTCTCTGGAATGTAATCGATTACGAAAAACGGTTGCAAAATTTTGCTTCCCGTTCCGGCAGTAATGAATTAAGCTGAGGGGGTGAGGATGGCCGAACGGTGTAGTGCGAAGAAATCGATCGTTATTGCCGGATGCAGGATCGTACAAACAGGAACGAACGGGTTTGTCTGAAATGTAATCGATTACGAAAATTTCCGATGGGAAGGGAGTCCTCGCAAATGATCCATTCTAGAAAAGTAACGATTCGGATAGGTGCGGCATTACGCTACATCGTTCCCGCTGCGGCGCTGATTGTACTCGCCGCATGCTCGCAGTCCGCGGAACCTGCACCTGCCGCCAAGCCGGAAGAGAAAGCCCCGGACCCGGTAACGATCAAGATCGGGGTGAAGAAGAGCGGTTATTTGACGGATGAAGAATTTAAACGGTTTTTTGCCGATTCGGTCAGCAAGGCTTACCCGTGGATTACGGTCGAACGGGTCGACTACGACGACAAGCTCATTCCGGAGATGCTGGCATCGAACGGTGTGCCCGATATTATCGTAACGAATAACGTCAACGGAATTCCCGCGATCAGCGAAGCCAAGCTGCTAACCTCGCTTACGGAAGGGCTGAAGAAGCATTCGGTCGATCTGGCCCGATTCGAGCCGCAGACGCTGGAAGCGATCCAAGCCGCCGCGCAGAGAGACGATCTCGTAGCGATTCCGTACACCAGAAGCTTCAGCGCCTTGTATTACAATAAAGACATTTTCGACAAATTCGCCGTGCCGTATCCGAAAGACGGAATGACGTGGCAGGAAGCGACGGAGCTGGCGAAGCGGCTCACCCGTATGGACGGGACGACCCAATACCGCGGACTTGAGCCTAACGTTCCGGAACGGATGGCGATGCAGCTGTCCTTGCCGTTCGTGGACCCGAAGACGAACCGTGCCGTTATTAATAATGAGCTATGGAAAAAGGTGCTGCTTCAGGCGGCGGAAATCTACTCCATACCGGGCAACGGCAAGCATGCATGGAAAACGGCCGGCATCAACGCTTTCACCAAAGACCGGACGCTCGCCATGCTGGCCGATGTCAACATCATCACGACCGCCCGGCTGGGAGAACTGACCGATCTCAATTGGGATTTTGCAGCCTACCCGGTATTTCCCGAAGCGCCGGGCAAAGGAATGGGAGCGGATCTGCACATTATGGTGCCGACGAGTATAAGCAAATATCCGGACGAGGTGTTTAAAGTGATGACGACCGTCATCTCCGACGAAGTCCAGCTCGATATGGCGAAGCAAGGCAGGAACAGCATCATGAAAGACGAGAAATACAAGACGGCGTTCGGGCAAGACTTGCCGTTCCTGAAAGGCAAAAATATTGCAGCTGTGTTTAAGACGACAACCGCCGCTCCGTATACGCCGTCCCTGCATGATACAAGCTCGATGACGTTGATCCAGGCGGAGCTCCGCAATATATTCCAGAAGGGCAAGGACGTGAATTCGGCGCTGAGAGATGCGGAAGAGGCGATCAACAACAGCATTAAAGCGAAGGGACAATAAAACACCGGGAGGTGGGCGGGATGTCGAACAATTCATACGACAATCCTTCGTCGGAGGCCAGATTCAACCGGAGAAAGCTGCTGCAGTCGCTCGGCGCAGCCGGTGCCGTTATGGCGGTTGGCTCCGTCGGAGCGGCAATCGCTCACGGCAAGTCTGCCGATTGGGAGCAATCGGGACGCGGGAACCTATCGGTTACGGAAAGCGTTTACCCTGGTCACCCTAATCCGGACCGGCACGGGACGGAGGGCTGGTACGATGTGAAGCGGCTGGGAGCGGTTGGAGACGGAGTGACGGACGATACGGGGGCGTTCGAACAAGCTTTGCTGCATATGAAGATGAGGGGCGGCGGAGTCGTTTACGTGCCTCCCGGACAATATGTCATCACCCGGGTGCTCCGGTTGTACAGCCATACGACGATCAAAATGGAAGATGGGGCCGTACTGAAAAAGCTCGGAAATCCCGACTCCAATCTGAAGCTGTTCGTGAACGGGGATATCGGCGATGCTGAATATGCAAGCGGCTACGGCGGCGATGGCAACATCACGGTCATCGGCGGGACGATCGATCTGTGCGGGAATACGTTTCCTCCGACCAACCCGTCGCGCAACTACCAGGCGTTCGGCATTGCCCACGCCGACAGTGTTCATATCGAGAGAGTCCGGTTTATTAACGGGCATAACGGGCATATCATCGAATTCAATTCGAGCCGCAATGTCAAGCTGCTTCACTGTTTGTTCCAGGACCAGGTGGTCGCTTCGACCGGCCAATACGAGATGGTGCAGATCGATTTCGCCTCAGCCGAAGCGTTCCCCACATTCGGCGCGTTCGACGATACGCCATGCTGCGACGTACTGATCGAGGGCTGTACGTTCGTGAACGGACATAGAGGAGTTGGCACTCACGGCTCGAAGTACGACAGTGCGGGCAAGCAGGTGTTTCACAGCAATATCCGTATCGTGAACAACTACTTCAACCAGATCGCCGATATTGCGATCAAGCCGGAAAGCTACCGGAACGCCGTGGTGGCTGGCAATACAATCGAGAATACGGGAAGTGCGGGGATCGCGGTATACTCGTGCCGGAATACGATTATTGCCAACAATACCGTAAGCTATGCCGGCTTGCACGGCATTACGATTTCCCGCAAGACGAGCAGCGTATTCGACGAGCCTTCCGCCGACATCACGGTATGCGGCAATGTGCTGAACAACATCGCGTTTTCGCCTTTTCGAATTATCGGGGGAGCGGGGATTGTGGTGGACGGCAACATCGGGTCGACCTCTAATCGCGAAGGGGCCTATATAACGAATACGGACGATCTTGTGCTGCGCAATAACGTCTTTCGGGGAGTCGGTCAGGCGCAACACGGGCAATATTACGGCATTCGTGCCGACAACTGCTCGAATGTAGACATAGCCGGCAATTCGCTCAGTAACGCGGGCTATACGAATAATTACAAATACGCGATCTACATCCCCGCTGGCAGCACGGGCGTGAAGATCTCGGGCAATACGGCCGCACCGGGAGTGTCCGGAACGATTCGCAGCGACTCGGCTGACGCCGTCATCGCTATGGAGAGCGGCGAGCGTATGCTGACCGGGAGTCTGAATGTTTCCAGCGGAACGGTCGTGTTGAATGACGATATAACGAAATACAGAACGCTGATCATCGCGACAGGCTCCGTCTCCGGCGGCGGTTTGCGCCACGAAATCGCAAGAGGCTGGTATACGTCTGGCTTCCGGCCCGGGACGGACTTCCTGAATGTCGCCACCTCCGGCGGCAAGCTGGTCGCATCCATTGATACGCATACGCAGCTTACCGTCGTAAGCGCGAGTGACCCTTTAAGGTACGTGATCGGGGTTCTGTAACCGGGCAGCCGGTCAATCAAGTATTCCCTCCATGCAGAATCAGGCTTGGAGGTTTTTTTACTTTGATTGCTATATTAAGTTGAACAAACATCCTCGATGGTAAAACTCAATGCAATGGAGAAAAGAAATTAGCTTGAAAGCGAGTTTTGGCTTGGAGTGTCAACAATCCGAAGGCCAATTCAAATCGAGACACTCCAAACAAGATGTCTGAAGCTTCAAGCAATTTTTTCCGGAATGGAATGGACTTATCTTTAGTTCAACTTATATGGCATCCTTCATAGAAGAACCTCAAGATGCAAAAATATCCGTTGCTTCTTTCATAATCGTATGGTATGATTGCAAAAATTTATCGAGAACAAATAATGGAGGGCAGAGGAAAGTGGCTTATTATTACACAGAACCATCGAGGACGTTTAGCGAATATTTGTTGCTGCCGAACTTGACGACAAAGGACTGTACGCCGGCCAATGTCAGCTTGAAGACGCCGATCGTAAAGTTTAAGAAGGGCGAGAAGCCCGACGTATCTTTGAACATTCCGTTCTCATCTGCGGTTATGCAGGCGGTATCCGACCATGGTATGGCGGTCGCTTTGGCGCGGTGCGGCGGAATTTCGTTTATTTTCGGTTCTCAATCGGTGCAAGACCAGGCGGAGATGGTTCGTAAGGTAAAAGGCTATAAGGCCGGATTTGTCGTGAGCCGCTCCAATTTAACTCCTGACCATACTTTAAAAGATGTGCTGCAGTTAAAAGAGAAGACCGGGCACTCGACCGTCGCCATTACGGACAACGGCTTGCCGACCGGCAAGCTGCTCGGGATCGTAACGAGCCGGGATTACCGGGTCAGCCGGGATGCGCAGGATAAGCGGGTAGCCGATTTTATGACGCCGTTCTCTTCGCTTATTTATGGCAAGTCCGGGATTACGCTGTCGGAAGCGAACGATCTGATCTGGGAGCATAAGCTGAACTGTCTGCCGATCGTGGACGGCCATCAAAACCTCGAATACCTCGTTTTCCGCAAAGACTACGACGCGCATAAGGAAAATCCGCTGGAGCTGCTCGATTCGAACAAAAGCTACATCGTTGGAGCCGGCATTAATACGAAGGATTACGAGGAAAGAGTCCCTGCTCTGGTGGAAGCCGGAGTCGACGTGCTCGTCATCGACTCGTCGGACGGTTATTCCGAATGGCAGCGCGAGACGATCCAGTACGTGAAAGCGAACTTTAACGCCAAGATCGGAGCGGGTAACGTCGTGGACCGCGAAGGCTTCCTGTATCTGGTCGAAGCGGGAGCGGACTTTGTCAAGGTCGGAATCGGCGGCGGTTCGATCTGCATAACCCGTGAGGCGAAAGGGATCGGCCGCGGCCAGGCATCCGCTCTCATTGAAGTTGCGCAAGCCCGGGACGAATACTACCGGGAAACGGGCATCTATGTTCCGATCTGTTCGGACGGCGGCATTGTGCACGATTATCATATTACACTGGCGCTGGCTATGGGCGCGGATTTCGTTATGATGGGCCGTTACTTTGCCCGCTTCGACGAGAGCCCGACCCGCAAGCTGCGTGTCGGCAATAACTTCGTTAAGGAGTTCTGGGGCGAAGGCTCGAACCGTGCGCGCAACTGGCAGCGGTACGACACGGGCGGCAAGCAGGGCCTGTTGTTCGAGGAGGGTGTCGACTCGTATGTGCCGTACGCGGGCAGTCTGCAGGAAAACCTCGATAAGACGATCGGCAAAATCAAATCGACGATGTGCAACTGCGGTTCACTCTCCATTGAAGAGCTGCAGCAGAAGGCGAGAATTACGCTCGTATCCGCAACCAGCATCGTTGAGGGCGGCGCTCATGACGTCATCCTGAAGGAAAGCAGCCTGTCCGAAGAATAAGGAGGCGCTGAGCAGATGTCCGAGCGGAATGCATCGCATTTGAGCAAATACAAGCTGTCTTTAAGCCCGCTGGATATATACAATCACGAGTTCGATAAGCAGCTGCGGGGTTATAATGAGGATCAAGTGAACGAATATCTGGATATCATCATCAAAGATTACGAACGCTTTGTGGTGATCCTGAAGGAGCTCGAAGGCAAGATCGAGACTCTGGAGGCCCTGGTTCAGGAGCGGCACGTGGAAAGCCGGATCGAACCGGAGGACCCGCTTAGCCAGATGCAGCGCCGGCTGAGCGATCTGGAGCTTCAGGTGTTCGGGGAGAGACGGGACGGCAAGAAGTGGTGAAGCAGATATAGCGTTATACCGGAAGAGAGTCTGCCTGTGGGCGGCTCTCTTTTTGTGCTGCCTGCACAACTTTCCTGTTTTAATTAGGTATATATTGGAAAATAGTACTCGGCCGTCTGGAGGCCGGGACAGATTAGGAGAGGATGCGGATGAAGAAAGTGTTGTTCGGACTTGTGCTGGGAATGATGCTGGGGGCGGGCAGCTCCGTCTGGGCGGCGGGAGAGTCGGTGCTGCAGGCGGTGAAAGCTGCCGTGTCGCTGCATATGAACGGGGAAGCGGCTGCCCTGCCTGCCGGGTACGAGATCTTGAATTATGACGGTCATGTCTATGTTCCGCTTCGCTATATGGCCGAGCAGATGGGAGCCGCCGTCAGCTACGACGAACGGAGCCGGACCGTATCCGTTTTGTCGAACGAAGCCGGGCCTCTGCTGCACGATCCGGATTACCCGGAGATTTACGTTGGCGGATTACAGGTAAGTCAAACAAACGGGAGTTCGGTGGTGACCGGTCTGGTGCTGCTGGATGATACGATGTCCACCATAGCGCGGGAGAGGATACCTTATGCGTTCCGGGGAGATCTGGTCTTCTACGACGGGCAGAGCGAAGTGATCGGGCGAGCCGGTATTAGCCAGCGCTTCCATGAGGATGCGGAAGGCGGACCTTATCGGGTGCAGCGTTTCGAAACTCCGGTGGAAGGCGGAGCCGATCTTTCAGGATATGCCGATGTGCTGCTGGTTGGCGGCTTTTTCACGTATCAGGGCCCCGATTCTGATGCGGGGGCGTTGGGGCCCCCGATACCGGCCGTCATCGCAGACGGGGTTGAGCTGCCTGTAGCTGTCGGTACGTATTGCTGGTTTGGGTGCGCCGAGAGAAGCCTGCTTGGAGTAACCCAGGAGTTGCCGATACAGGCGGTCGCCCCCGGGGCGGCTATCCGGACTTCCTTCAAAGGCAACAACCGGCCGACCCATCTGCTGCTGTACCGGCTGCATGCGGACGGGACGATGGCGGAGATCCAGCTGATGAACGGCGGCTTCGCCGCTCCGGAGCAGGAAGGGGTTTATTTCTACGCGGTCAGGGCGGTATGGGACGGGAAGGATACGTTCGGGGGAGACGCTTCTTACGGTTTCGTCGTGAAGGTTGAAGCGAACCCCGTTATTGACACGCAGTAAAAGCAAACGGTAGAGTTAGGAAGATGAGACAGCCTGCGGGAGATAGTCGCAGCAGAAAGCCATATCCTATCAATCAAAGATCATGGAGGCGGATGGAACATGGATCGTCAAAAGTATGAAGAGATTAAACAATCGCTAGGATTTAAGCCTGCTCCTGCAAGCAGCGGGCCTCGCGTCATTTTGCCGGTACGGGTGGAGGGGAATCTCGCCTATGTGTCCGGTCACGTGCCGTTCTCCGGAGGAGAACTGCTGTACAAAGGGCGGATCGGCGTCGACGTGTCGATCGAAGAAGCGAAGAAGTCGGCGGCGTTGTCCGTCATTAACTGTCTCGAATCGCTCGACCGCGAGATCGGTCTGGACAAGGTGGACAAAATTCTCAAAGTCAACGGCTTTTTGTCCTGCGCCGATCATGTTACGGAGCATCCGGTCATCATGAACGCAGGCAGCGAGGTGCTGATCGGCGTGTTCGGATCGTCCGGCGAGCATGCCCGGGCCGCTCTGGGCATTCACACGCTTCCGCTCGGATCCTCGACTGAGGTCGATATGATCGTGTCTTTGAAGGCTTGATGCGACAATAGGTAAAGAGGTCAGGGGCAGCCATCGGGCTGCCTCTTTGCCGTATGAATCTTAGAGTGAGGCGGGCGGACTCGTATTGCCGCTGAGCATACCCGCGTCTCTCTGCGTGTCCGTCAAGGGTTCGTTCCTGTCCGATGCCGGGCGGTTTCGCCGTCTGTCCGCAGTCGGACGGCCGGATTCTGATTCGTTTAGCATGCACCGTCTTTCCGCAGCAGAGATGTGATCCGTTCGCTCAATGTGTGTTCGTCGATCAGACCGGACCAGAACATTTTGAGCAGATGGCGCAGGGGCTCGAAATCCCGGGCCGGCCAGTGGAGCTCCGAATGCAGCCGGTACGAAGGAATGATTTCGCGGAACAACGAATAGTGTCTCGGCCGGTTCAGCCGGGGTTCCTCCGGGACCGGAGCTTCTGCAGCCTGCTTCATGGCGGGAATGCTGACTGTGTGTCGGCGGATCAGACTCTGCGCCCTTTCGGAGGTCATATAGTCTACGAACTGCCGGGCCGCTTCTTTATGCTTGGAGCGCTTGTTCACGATCATACCGATCGAGAGCAGCAGCGTAATCGGGATATGGATATAAGGTACCGGCGATATGTCGTAGTCGAGGCCGGAATGCTTTAGGTCGTTTAAACTGCTGTACGTAGCCAGCATCATCGATATTTTTCCTTCCAGAAACAGACGGCTCGCATCCGTGCTGCTCTCGGACAAGTAGCCCGGGAAGATGTCTCTATCACGGATCAGCTCCCCGCACAGCCGGATGCCTTCCATCAGCCGGGTTCCCCGTATGTCCCCCGGAAGACCGCCATCCCGTAGAAAAGATTCGCCGCTTTGGAGCAGGAAGAGCGGCCATCGGTTCTCCGATACTTGATAAAAGTAAAAGCCGTGCTTCTGACCGGGCACGGTCAGCCGGGCCGCTGCCTGAACGAGATCGTTCCATTTCCATCCGGAGTCCGGCTCCAGCAGCTTCGCTTCGCCGAAATGAGTCCGGTTGTAGCAGAGCACGACCGGCGAAAATGTTACGGGCTGTACATACAAGGTGCCGTCAGCAGTAAAAGCCTCGTTCAGGAACGGATAGATACCCGCATTTGCCTGCTGCTCCTCCAGCAGCCCCGTATAGCCGCTTTCCGCGAGCTCGTTGAAATTCATGTTGTTGAGCGTGAAAATGTCAATCGAGCCGCTCTCCATCTGCTCCCTGATCGATTCGATATAGGTGCGGCTGGTGAATAGACCGCTTGCCGTTCCGGTAACCGGTTTGACGGCAACTGCAGGATGAAGGGCGTGGAAATCATCGAGCAGCCGCATAAACTCCAAATCCCGCGTTATTGAAGGCATGCAGCCTACGGTTACAGTGATCCGTTCCCGCTCCGCCGACTTGATCACACGGCTGCCGACTTTATCGATTTTGACAATAAAGCCTTCGTCCACCAGCACCTCGAGTCCTTTGCGCACCGAATTGTTGCTGAGCTGAAATTGCTCGGCGAGCGTGCTCTCGGCAGGCAAATAGTCGCCAATGGAGTAGGTGCCCTCTATTATGCCGCTGCGCAGCTGCTGAACCATCGTTTGAAGGCGGGCTCGGAACGTTTTGCGGCTAGCTTTCTCGGACATAATCTCACCTTTCGATCTAATTGATATTATGATTGTATATGAATTACATATGGATTAAAAGGGGGTAGAGGATATTTATTTCTCTTTTTTTTGTTTGGGAAGTTAGTTTGCAACAGAATGAAGTGTGAAATACGTTTTTTTGGTAAACAAAAACAATGCATTGACAGCGCTTTCTAAATATCATTATAATCATGATGTGAATTAATGAAGAGTTTTTAACTATTAATTCATATCAATATGAATTTAGATGTGAATTAGTCGGAGGGTGCGAAGGATGAAACGGTTATTTACGGCTGTATGTTTGTTGGGAACGGTTGCATTAACCGCTTGCGGAGGAGGGAAGGAGGACGGCCAGCCGGAGAAGCAGGCGAAGGAAGCTCCGGAACCGTTCACGATGACAATTTATGCGGCGGGAGTCAAGGCGGAAGAGTTTGACTCCCGATTCCGCAAGGCGCTGGAGAGCAAGTTCCCGCATATTACGTTCAAGTTCAGAACGAGCGACAAAGGCTCCTCGATTCAAGAGCTCGTCGCCCAAGGCGACATTCCCGACCTGATCCGAACCGATATTCCTTCATTGAAAACGTCCTATATCGACCTCGGTCTGGCTTACGACTTGCGGGAGCAGTTGAACGTCCACAACTATTCGACAAGCCGGTTCAATCCGGTGTTCGTGCAGGAAATCGTCGATGTAGTCAAGACCGGAGAGCTGTACGGCTTACCCGTTCCGCCTTATTTTCCCCAAGTGCTGTATTACAACAAAGATTTGTTCGACAAGTTCGGCCAACCTTACCTGAAAGACGGAATGAGATGGGACGAGGTTTACGAATTAGCCAAAAAGCTGACGAGGGTAGACGGGGATCGGATCTATCGGGGATTTAGCGCGGGGACGATCGCACTGCTGAGAGACAACCCGTATTCGCAGCCGATTCTCGACCCGAAGGCGGACCGCTTAGCTAATCCGGACGTGTGGAAAACGTTGTTTGAAAATCTGAAGCGGTTTTACGATATCCCGAACAATACGATTGCCAAGACGGCGGTTGAGGAGGGGGCGGTATTCGGTCAAGGCCGGGTCGCGATGCAGGTGAACCAGTACAGCATCTATGTCAATTTGCCGCCTGAGCTCAATTGGGACATCGTATCCGCTCCTACGATGGACGGAGCCCCGAAGCTGATGCCGCAGCGCGGCCCGGCCTACTGGTCGATTACGAAGCAGAGCAAGTATAAGAGCGAAGCGTTCCAGGCGATCATGACGATGCTGTCGGAGGAAGTCCAGATGCAGGACTCGCGCGGCGGTATCCCGACTACGCTGGCGAGCAAAGAGATCGCAGCCAACCTTGGGAAAGACCATCCGGTGTACAGCAAGAAAAATACGGGGGCGGTCAACTACTATGCGCCGATTCCCCCGACGGCCAAGCGCGAGGCCGGGCTGGCCGACGTCCCTCTGGGCACCCAGCAAAATCTGGTCGCAAACACATTTCAGAAAGTCGCAACAGGCGAGATGGACATCAACACAGCCCTTAACGATGTAAGCGAGAGGCTGAGAAAAGAAGTCGAGAAAGAAAAAAGCAAATAGGTGCACCCGGGTTCAGTCCCTAATATAAATACGGGAGGCGGTACAATGCGGTTGAAATGGTTTAATTGGCTAGCTCTTGCGGCAGTATTCTTTATGGTATCCCCGGCGATGCCGGCACGTGCGGACTCGTCCGAATTTCGGGGAGGCAAGGAATTCGGCGCGATTGGCGAGTATGTCCGGCAAGTTGTGCAGCAGGCTGTGTACGGGATCGATCCGAATCCGATGCGGATTTATTCGGTCCAGGATTACGGCGCCATAGGCGACGGAGTCGCGGACGATACGGCTGCGGTTCAGGCGGCGATCGATGCGGCGGGTGAAGCGGGCGGCGGTGTCGTCTTCCTGCCCCCGGGAACCTATAGCGTCTCTCGGACTTCGCCGGCCCGGAATTATAATTACAGCCTTTTGATCAAGGAAAGCAATGTGACGATCGAAGGTTCGGGCATGGGCGTATCGATTCTTAAGATGGCGGACGGCCAGAACGGCACGATCCTGCGCACTGTCATCAATAATTCCAGCATCGACGGCCCGCTGGCCAAGGCGCTCAGCAATATTCGGATCGCCAATCTGACCATCGACGGCAACTGGAACAATGTGACGTGGGCCGGGCCGACGGGTATGGAGAGCAGCGGGATTTATGATCAGAACGGCCTGACGCTGTCGACCACCTCGAACTCGAAGGTCGAGAACGTCCATGTGAAGCATATCGGTCAGGATGGGATTTCCGGCGGCTCGAACCGGAATTTGACGATCGTGAACAGCATCGTCGAGCATACCGGGAAAAACAATATTGCGATGTTCCAGTCCACGGGAGTGAAAATCGTCAACAATACGCTGAGAAACGCCAACGATTCCCCGGATGGAGGCGTCAGCAAGCCGTACTACAATACGTCCACAGCCAAATATTCCAGCATCGCTTTCGCCTATTCGCCGGTAGTCACCTTTACAGGCACTACGAGAAATTTCAGTCTCGCCGTCGGCAACAAGATCGAAACGTCCACGGGGCGCGGAATTAGTGCAGACTACCAGGCAAATAACCTGCTTATAGAAAGCAATATTATCGAAAGTACGTCCGGACGCAATCTGATCGGCTTGCAAATGCCGAACAATGTATCGCCGCTTCCGTCCAGCTATTTGATCGCCAACAACATCTTAAGCAGCAATGCGCCGTCGCCGGGAGGCACGCGTACGATCAGCGCCGTGAATTTGCAAAATTTGCTCGTTACCGGCAACGTGATCCAGGGAGGCGGTCTGGGCATCGTGCTGGACCATGTGGCGAATTCGACGATCGAGGGCAACATCATCGGCGGAATCGGCAATGCAAGCGCCGCATTTGCGGGAATCAACATCCGGGCGAGCGAAGGTATTACGGTCAACTCGAACGATCTGCAAAACTCTACCGTCAAATTTACGGTTAATCCTTCGGCCAATATCCGAATGCTGCATAATCAGTTTGGCGCTGCGCCAACGGGACTGACCATGCTGACGGACTTCTCGTCCTTTAATAATCAGGGATACGATCCGTATGCGGCTCCGTTGACGGCCTCCTTCGCTTGGAACGCCGTTACGGTACCGGCCGGAGGTTACGCGGAATATGATGTGTCGGTGCAGGGTGCGCTGCCCGGACAGTTTGCTCTGGCCGGAAGCAATACGAGTACGGGAAGTCTCGGCGTCAGCGCGATGGTTGTCGGTCCGGACCTCGTCCGGGTCGTGCTGACCAACCTGACGGGCTCCGCTATAAGCTTGCCTGCGGGCAACTGGCGGGTGCAGGTAATGCGGTAGATGGGACGCCGTTGTACGGTGAAGGTGCCATCGGCAGCGGCAACCTAATCGGGTGACGGACGGCGAGGGTTGATATAGCATATAATGGAAGTGTTGCAGAGCAGGTTCCTTTTGCGCCGGATTGGACTCATGGGTTGGATATAGGCAGGGAGCTAAAGTTTGAATGTCAAACAATAGGGGTAATACATTCTTGTACACCCATCCAACCCTTGAATAGGAGTGATAACCATGAACCAAGACGTTATCAAAGGCAACTGGAAGCAGCTCAAAGGCGAAGCTCAGAAGCAGTGGGGCAAATTGACCAACGACGACCTCGACGTCATCAATGGCGAGAAGGAGAAGTTCGTGGGCAAGCTGCAGGAGCGTTACGGCTACGCCAAGGACAAGGCGCAGGAAGAATACGATCACTGGTGTTCAAGACAAAAAGCGTGATCCCGGGCTCTGTGGAATCGAGTCGATGCGGATCTGTTATAGCGGCAAGACAAAGAGCCGGGTGAACTACTGCCCGGTTCTTATCTATTTGGCGGAGAGGAGGGGGGGCGCCGCCGAGGCTAGCTTGTACATTTCCATACACTTACAGTGGGCATGAATGATGCCAAGGGTGAAGCTGTGTAAGGTAGAAGGTAAGCGGCGTAAGGTAAACGAGGTAAGGCGGCGTCCGCTATGGCAGCGCCTTGAATCCTCGCCGACAATAAGAGTCTTTCGTATACGCTAAATTCGGCCCATTAACGAGAAAAATGTGAATAGGAGCTTCTTGAGACGCTTATTTTCAGCCTATCTGCAAGATCATCCTAATTTCCCCCAAATAACAGCCTCAAACATCCGCTATTTGGTGGAATCGGCCACTTTTTCCGAAAATAAGAGGTGCTAGAGAGCCTGTCGATTCAATGTGTAGAAGTGTTAGCAGGCCGTTCCAAGTGAAAAGTTACCTTCTTCTGCTCAGACAGGTTGTCCGGAATCCCTTGATTTCATAAGGATTGTAAGGTAGGGGATTCCAGACAAAACTCGCCAGAAGGTAATCTTTTCCCTTTCCACTTGGTTGTCCACAATGAATCGACAGCCTCGCACAAGACCGCTATTTCATTTTCCGGCGAGCGAGCAAACTCCTCAAGCCTGCAACCGGTTCCGCCTCTGACGCTACATTCCCCTCGCCTTTCGCATCTCCGGCAGCCTGCCGTACGTCAGAAGCCGCCAGCACCATTCCAGCGGTCCCATCCGAAACCAGGAAAGCCACAGCATACTGAATACCATCTGCATCACGTACATGCCGATACATACTAAAGTGGTTTGCACGACGCCCAGATTACCGCTCCACCTGAACAGGCTCCCGGCCGTCAGCAACAGTACCGTTTGCCCCAAATAGTTCGTTAAAGCCATCCGCCCGTACGCCTGCATCGGCCTTAACCAGCTGCGGACTTTCTCGCTCTGGAGAGCGCGGATCAGCGTCGTGACGTAAAACGCCGCCATAACCAGCCCCGTCATCGTCTGGATAAACGAGTAATCGGCGAGCCGGCTCATGAGGGAAACGCGAGTTCCTTCGTCAACGATCGCCATTTCCGGCTGATTCGGCATCCATAAGAGCTGCAGGACGAGTCCGATGGCGGAGAGTGCGCCGGTAACGTACTGAATGCTCCGGATTCCCCGCAAATGCTTCCGGATGTGGACAAACACGCCGTATTGTCCGGTAGCCAAGCCCAGCAGGAACAGCGGCAGGACGAGCAGCAGCTTGCCTCCGTAATAAGCAGCAGGAACGAACAGGACAAGCGCAAGCGTCATGTTAACCGCCGGCCTCAGCTTCTGAAAAGGCAGCAGCACAAATCCGAACACCGCATAAGGCAGCAGCGCCTCGCCCGGATGAAACGGCTGGTGGACGATACCCATGACGAGCAACACCAGCAGGCGGCGTATGAACAGTACGTTGCCTTTTGCGCCTTTCTCCTTGGCCCGGGACAAGAAAATTGAAAACCCGATGCCGAACAGAAACGAAAAGATCGCATAAAATCGGCCTTCCACGGTGAGATTCAGAAATACAAACCAATAGCGGTCGGCACTGCCGGGAGCGCCGGAGCCGACCTTGAACAGCGTCAGAACATTAACAAGCGCGATGCCGATCAAGGCAAAACCGCGCAAATAATCGAGAGTATCGATCCGCTCCCCGTCGTAGGCACCCGTCGTTGTACGCATGCGGCACACTCCTTGTTTAACAGATGAATGTCTAACGCGGTTAATTATAGCGAATCGCAAGGCGAGCCGCCATTGAATCGGTGACAAGTCGGGTGACAATATTGTAATCTAATTACAGAAAACGGGAAATGGGAGGCGAATCGGGCATGGGAGAGGCTGCAATGAAAGTAGAGGACAAGATGTGGATCGTCAGCAAAGTGTTTCAATCGATTCCGCTTTATTTTGCACATTGGGAGGATGCATCATTTCCGAAGGAGGAATTGGATGAACGATATAAGGAGCTGATCGCACAAGCGGCCGCAGCCGATACGGAGCGGCAGTTTTCTTTGCAGATGATCGAGTTTATGGCCAAGCTGAACAACGGCCATACGAACTTTTCTCCAAAGCCTTCCTTGTACGGTGCGCCGATCGGGGTATATGCCCTTCCTTTCCGTGGGGAATGGATTGTGCGGGACAGTTCCATAGAAGGACTCGTTCCCGGCGATAAAGTCGAGCGCGTGGAGGGCAAGACGCCGGATCAATGGTACTGCGATCTGAGAAGGTACATCCATCCGAGCAATCCGGAATCGAACAAGCGGCAGTTGTTTAGAGCGTTAAACTTGATCTTGCCGGAGACGTTCGTTCTGGAAGCGGAAAACCGGGAAGGTCAGAAGAAGGAATGGACTTTGCTCCGAAAGCAGCCTTCCCCATCTGGGGCTGCGGACGGCGACAGGGGCACGACGGGCCGCGTTATCGGCGCAGAGGCAGGAACAAGAGCAGGAGCAGGTTATATCCGCATCCCTTCCTTTGGTAATCCGGAGTTCGAGAATAGGGCGATGGAGCTTGTGAAGGAATACGCTGACATGGAGCGATTGATTATCGATGTGCGGGGAAATGGCGGAGGGAGCACGCCTTCGAAGCTGACCCGGGCGCTGATGAACAAACCGTACCGGTGGTACGCGGAAATGACTCCGCATAACGTAGGCATTCATACGCTGCAGGCGGCCAAAGGCTGGGCGAACCAATACTACGATTCTTATGTACTGATGCGCCGCCCGTATCAAGAGTCTGACGGCGGTGCGTACGGCGGCCGCGTCATTATCCTGACGGATCGGGGGACCGGTTCGGCGGCGGAGGATTTTGTACTGCCTTTCAAAGACAACGGGAGAGCGGCTGTGATCGGACAATCGACGTTCGGGTCAACGGGACAGCCTTTTTACTACGAATTTGCCAATGGGATGTCGTTCCGGATCAGTACGAAGCGGGCGTACTTCCCTGACGGCTCTCCTTTTGAAGGAGTAGGCATTGCTCCTGATCTTGCCATTACGCCGACTCGGGAAGACTTGTACGAGAACAGGGACCCGGTGCTGGCTGCTGCATTGGAGATCGATTGAGGGCTACGATATCCGGAATTCCCAATTCTTCGGATTTTTTTTAGGCAGTCGACCAAAAAAGCCCAGGGGCTAAGCCCCCGGGCCTCTTCCATATATAGCTTACTTCGCTTCTTTAATCAGCTGGCGAAGTACCGTTTGCAGGATACCGCCGTTGCGATAGTAGTCGACGTCAACCATGCTGTCCAGACGGACGATGGCGTCGAACTCGAACGTGGTGCCGTCTTCGCGGGTTGCTTGAACGCGGACGGTTTGGCTCGGCTGTACGCCGTTGTCGAGGCCGATGATGTCGAACGTTTCGCGGCCGGTGATGCCGAGTGTTTTCCAGCCCATGCCTTCCGGGAACTGCAGAGGCAGAACGCCCATGCCCACCAGGTTGGAACGGTGAATCCGCTCGAAGCTTTCCGCGATAACCGCTTTGACGCCCAGCAGGAACGTACCTTTAGCCGCCCAGTCGCGGGAGCTTCCGGTTCCGTATTCTTTGCCGGCGATCACGACCAGGTTCGTGTTCTCGCCTTGGTACAGCATCGACGCGTCGTAGATGGACATTACTTCATCGCTTGGCAAGTAAGTCGTTACGCCGCCCTCGGTGCCTGGAGCCACTTGGTTGCGGATCCGGATGTTGGCGAACGTACCGCGCATCATTACTTCGTGGTTGCCGCGGCGGGAACCGTACGAGTTGAAGTCCGCCTTCTGTACGCCATGCTCGAGCAAATATTTGCCCGCAGGGCTGTCGGTCTTGATGTTGCCGGCCGGGGAGATATGGTCGGTCGTAACCGAATCGCCCATAAGCGCAAGCGTCTTGGCGCTGCGGATCTCGCCGATGTCGCCCACTTGCTCGCCCAGGTCCATAAAGAACGGAGGCTCCTGAATGTACGTCGAGCTTGTATCCCACTCGTACAATTCGCCTTGCGGCACCGGAATTTGATTCCAGCGCTCGTTTTGCGTGAAGACGTTGCGGTACTTGTCGCGGAACATCTCAGGCGTAAGAGCGGTACCGATCGCTGCTTTGATCTCATCGTTAGTAGGCCAGATGTCTTTCAGGTAAACCGGCTTGTCTTCGCTGTCGTAGCCGATCGGATCGTTTGCCAGGTCGATATTGACCGTACCGGCAAGCGCGTAAGCGACGACGAGCGGAGGAGAAGCCAGATAGTTTGCTTTGACTTGAGCATGAACGCGTCCTTCGAAGTTCCGGTTACCGGACAATACGGCGGCTACCGTCAAGTCGTTGTCGGCGATCGCTTGGCTCACTTCGTCCGGCAGCGGACCGCTGTTCCCGATACAAGTCGCGCAGCCGTAACCTGCCACGTGGAAGCCGAGCGCTTCGAGCGGCTCGATCAGGCCTGCTTTTTGCAAATATTCGGTAACGACAAGGGAACCCGGAGTCAAGCTGCTTTTCACGTAAGCCGGCTTTTTAAGCCCGCGTTCGACCGCTTTTTTGGCGACGAGACCGGCGCCCAGCATAACGCTTGGGTTCGACGTGTTCGTACAGCTCGTGATCGCCGCGATAACGACAGCGCCTGTTCCGAGCTTCGTCGTTTCGCCGTTCGGGTGTTTCACTTCGGCGGATTGCTCGATTTTCTCCTCGCTCAGTCCGTAACCGCCTTTTTCGATCGGTGTACGGATGATCGAGTTGAACGCTTCTTTCATTTGCGTCAATTCGACGCGGTCTTGAGGACGCTTCGGACCGGCCAAGCTCGGTACGATCGTGGACAGATCGAGCTCGATCGTGTCGGAGAATACCGGGTCCGGCGTGTCGTCCGTACGGAACATGCCTTGCTCTTTATAGTAGGCTTCGACGAGGGCGATCTGATCCTCTTCGCGGCCGGTGCTGCGCATATAGTTCAGCGTCTCGCTGTCGACCGGGAAGAAGCCGACTGTAGCGCCGTATTCCGGAGCCATGTTCGCCACAGTAGCGCGGTCTGCAAGGCTGATATTGCTGAGGCCGGAGCCGTAGAACTCGACGAATTTGCCGACAACGCCTTTTTTACGGAGAATTTGCGTAACCGTCAGGGCCAGGTCAGTCGCCGTAGCGCCTTCCGCCAAGCTTCCGGTCAGCTTGAAGCCGATAACCTCAGGAGTTACGAAGTACAGCGGTTGTCCGAGCATGCCGGCTTCCGCTTCGATACCGCCAACGCCCCAGCCCACTACGCCGAGACCGTTGATCATCGTCGTATGGGAGTCCGTACCGACGAGGGAGTCCGGATATACTTCAGTTTCGCCGTCAACCGTCTTCGTTGCCGCTACGGATGCCAGATACTCCAGGTTGACCTGGTGAACGATACCGGTAGCCGGAGGAACGGCACGGAAGTTGTCGAACGCCGTTTGCGCCCAGCGGAGGAAACGGTAACGCTCCTCGTTGCGCTCGAATTCGACCTTCATGTTATATTCCAAAGCGTCCTTGCTGCCGAATGCGTCAACCATGACCGAGTGGTCGATAACGAGATCAACCGGAACGAGCGGGTTAATGCGCTTCGGATCTCCGCCGGAACGTTTCATCGTCGCGCGCATAGCTGCGAGGTCAACGACAACCGGTACGCCGGTGAAGTCTTGAAGCACGATCCGTGCAGGAATGAACGGAATTTCTTTATTATCGTCGCGGCCTTCGGCCCAGCTGGCGATTTGCTTGACGTGCTCGTTCGTAATCGCACGGCCGTCGAACTGGCGGACAGCTGCTTCAAGAAGAACTTTAATGGAGAAAGGCAGACGGTCGATGCCGCTGAAGCCTTTGCCCTCCAGCGCTTTCAGGCTGTAGTAGTTATACGGCTTGCCGCCGACGGCAAGCTGCGTCCGGACGCTGAAATGGTCCTTTCTGGACATGGATGATAGCCTCCTTTGTACTTGTAAGTAGCCGGATGTTCGGCTTATCAGTTTCACCTTATGAAACCTGATTTCAAAATTGCTATACCTTTAGTATACCGTCTCTTGCGGCAAGCGTAAAGCTCTTTTTTGTCCTGTTTCGCACTGAGAATCGTTGTCATTACGGGCTTTTTAATCCTTTTGACGGTTGCCCGTCCCCGGCGTCCGGCACATGTTTTGCCCGATGTGAACATACATATGAAAATAGCGCTCAGCCCGAGGAAACGAGGGACGATGATCGCCTGCATGTAGTTCCGACTATTAGGAGGAATCGCCATGTTCGCTAATTGGAAATCCGCCATCTACGAATATGCGCACCGCCGCAATCGGCTTGAGGTCGACGGCGATGCGGGACAGCTTGTACCGATCGTCCGCGACGACAGATTCGTCCGCCGGCTGGAGCAGCGAATTCACCGCGTGCAGGCGAGCCGGGACGCCAGGGGGGTCGTCGCGCTGCGCAGCGAAGCGGGCATGAGGATGCGCGCGATCGACGATACCGAACGCCGGGCGGTCGTGGATCTGGAGCTGCGTCTTTGCACGGAATACGGGCAGGCCGGTCAGTCGCACCGCGAAGAACGGATGGACCGGGAGCGGATTCAGGTTGTGAAGCAAGGCAAGCAATGGATCATTACGAACGTGCAGCCGGACGAATCGGAGCGGCGCAGACCGCCGCAGTCGGAGCTTCCTTTTGCCGAAGCCGAACCGGAGAGAGAGAAGCAGGCCGGACTTCGCTCCGTTCCTTATTTGAATTACGGCGTATTGTCTTCGTTCGCCGCCCAGCCGTCCGTCCGGAACATCCCTTATGACCGCGCCAAGGCGCAGCGTTATGCCGAAACATGGTGGAATAAAGCCAATCCCGCCTACACGAGTTTCGAGGTGGATTGCACCAACTATGTCTCGCAATGCCTCGTTGCAGGGGGAGCCCCCATGAACTATACTGGAAAAAGGGAATCGGGATGGTGGTATCAAGGCATGGACGGCGGCCGCGAGCTGTGGAGTTACAGCTGGGCGGTAGCCCATAGTCTGAAATCGTTTTTGGCTTCCAGCAAGTCCGGATTGCGTTCGGAAATCGTTTACTCGCCGAGGCAGCTTACGATCGGTGACGTGATCTGCTACGACTGGGACGGCGACGGCCGGTTTCAACATAATACGATCGTAACCGGCTTCGATGCGGCAGGGATGCCGCTCGTTAACGCGCATACGATCGACAGCCGCATGCGTTACTGGGACTACCGGGATTCCTATGCATGGACACCAAATACCCGTTACAGCTTTTTTCATATTGCGGACTATTTTTAATACCGTTAGCATGCAACAAAACACGACTTCATTATTCAACAAGACGGAGGTAGCCATGAATAGAAAAATTCGGGTCGGATTGGTATATGGCGGCAGATCGGGCGAACACGACGTGTCCCTGCAAACCGCGATGGCCGTTATCCGCGCTTTCGATCATACGCAATACGAAGTTCATCCTTTCTATATTACGAAGCACGGAGAGTGGAGGTCGGGGCCTGCCTTGACCGGGCCTGTGGACCAATTGCAGCGGCTGCGGTTTGAGACGGACGGTGAAGTGCGGATCGCGGCGGCGGATTCGGCTACTTCCTCCGGAAGCTCGACAGCGCTGCAGCCTTTTTTCAGCAATTTGCAGCCGGTAGCCGGCGCATCCGGGATGGCCTCCGAACGTAAGCTGGATGTAGTGCTTCCGCTGCTTCACGGTACGTTCGGCGAGGACGGGACGGTTCAGGGATTTCTGGAAATGGCTGGCATTCCGTATGTAGGGGCTGGCGTACTGGCCTCGGCAGTGGGAATGGACAAAGTCATGATGAAGAAGCTGTTCGCCCAGGAAGGTCTGCCGCAGTGCGTATTCCGTCATTTCACGAGGACGCAGTGGGATAAGGATCAGCCGTTTTTCCTGATGGAAATCGAAGTATCCGTAGGGTATCCGTGCTTCGTCAAGCCCGCCAATCTCGGCTCCAGCGTAGGTGTCTCCAAGGCGCGCAACCGCGAAGAGCTGATTGCGGCGGTAACCGAAGCTTTCGAATACGACCGCAAAGTCATTGTCGAGGAGTTCGTGGAAGCCAGAGAGATTGAGGTCGGGGTACTGGGCAACGAGCAGCCGGAAGCTTCCGTTCCCGGAGAAATCGTATCGTCCAATGAATTTTACGACTACCGGGCCAAATATATTGACGGCAAGTCGGCCATGATTATACCTGCGGAGCTTTCCGAGGAGGTCGCAAAGGATATTCGCGAGATGGCCGTGCGCGCGTTCCAGGCGATCGATGGCAGCGGGCTGGCGCGTGTCGACTTTTTCCTGCGCAAATCGGACGGGGCTGTTTTTATTAATGAGATTAATACGATGCCTGGCTTTACTCCGTTCAGCATGTATCCGTTATTATGGAAGGAAACCGGCAAGCCTTATGGCGAGTTGCTGAACGAACTGATCCGATTGGCGCTGGAGCGGCATGCTTCCAGACAAAGCATCCGTTATTCATTCGATCTGGACTAATAGTGCGAATTCAAAAAGTCCAGTTTTCAGCACCGAGAAGATGGGATGAAGCTAGGAAATGAGGAGCGGAGCGTAGTGGCAGCTTTTGTGAGCACCGGAAGTTCCGGCTAAATTCCATATTCGATGTCAAGTAGGCTTCCTGATGTGCTTCGTGATCAAAAGTGGACTTTTTGAACAACCTCTAATAGAGAAAGGAAGATGATGCAATGGGCTTTCAATCGGAATTCAACTCCGTCTGCAAGTTCAAGTCGGACCAGGAGCTGTACGAACTGCTGGAGTACGGCAGAGGGAAGATGGTTAAGAAAGGGTTCCGCGTCTACCCGACCGGGCAGAAGGTTATTGCTTACACGCCTAACAACGTAGCGGTGGCGATCGTGAAGATCGTCGTTTCGATTGCGGAAATCAATTTTCAGGGCGAAGAAGTAACCGAAGTGGAAATGGAGCTCGTGCGCAAGCTGACCGAGGAAGAGTCCCGCATTCAGACGTCGCTTGCCCACGAAATGTTTTTTGGCGACAGGCAGTAGAAGGAAGCGGCCGGGAACCAAACGTCAGTTGACCATGCAAACAGATTGCCCGCATAATCAGTCATCCGAGTGTGAAGAACCAACCTTAGGGAGAGGCGGACTTTACAATGACGATCGAACTATGGCCGGAGGGCGCGCCATATCGGGCGGGAGAGACCGAGGAGGATTACCCTCGCCTGATTGCGTTTCCGGTTAGCGGCAGCAACAAACCTGTAGGATGTGTAATCGTATGCCCGGGCGGAGGGTATGCCCGCAGAGCGGATCATGAGGGAGAGCCGATCGCCAGATGGCTGAATTCGCTCGGCATCGCCGCGTTCGTGCTGCATTACCGGGTGGCTCCTTACCGCCATCCCGTGCAGCTCGGAGATTGCCGCAGAGCGATCCGCTGGGTGCGGAGCCACGCGGAGGAGTACGGCATCGATCCGGACAAGATCGGGATTTTGGGCTTCTCGGCTGGCGGACATGCCGCCGCGATGGCAGGCGTCCATCACGAGCCGGGCGATCCCGGGGCGGCGGACCCGATCGAACGGGTCGGTTCCAGGCCGGATGCGCTTGTGCTCTGTTATCCCGTAATCTCGTTTGTTCAATCCTATCATCAGGGATCGATGAACAATCTTCTTGGACCGGAGCCGTCTCAAGAGCTTCGCGAGCTGATGTCGGGTGAGCTCGCGGTCAACAGCGAGACGCCGCCTACGTTTTTGTGGCATACGGCGAATGATGGGGCCGTCCCGGTGGAGAACAGTCTGATGTTTGCCGCGTCTTTAAGCCGGCACAAGATCCCGTTCGATCTTCACGTCTACGAAAGCGGCCGTCACGGCCTCGGTCTGGCGGAGACGCACCCGGAAGCGTACGCATGGACGCTGGAATGCGCCAACTGGCTGCGGAAGCAGGGATTTG
The DNA here is from genome assembly GCF_036577605.1 of Paenibacillus sp. GYB004. NCBI lineage: Bacteria > Bacillati > Bacillota > Bacilli > Caryophanales > Paenibacillaceae > Paenibacillus > Paenibacillus sp. GYB004. The sequence goes on along the minus strand of NZ_JARBDB010000072.1, from coordinate 64,245 downwards.
CTCCCGAAGCGGCTTCGGAGGCGTAGTTTACGAAGAAGAAGTTCGCCGATGTCGGGCCGGCTTGCTCGGGGGCGGATTATGGTTTTCCTCCGTAAGGGCATCCTACTATAGAGGTTTCCATTTCTATATGAGGTGCCGATGGGAGGATTGCCGCTTGATCGTCAGACTCGGATATGTAGCGATGTCGACTATTGTCCAGAACGCTTCGCCGTCCAAAACGATGACTGCCACTTTTTTCAGGAAGCTTCCGGATCGTGAAGCGGCGATTCGCAAGCTGGAACGGATTGCGGCCGAGAATTTGCATAACACGCTCAGGCTGCTCAGACATAACCGCGCTTTTGATATTCGGATGTACCGCTTTTCCTCCAAGCTGATCCCTCTGATCGGACACGAGCTGCTCCAAGGATGGGACCCGTTTCCGGCGCTGGAGGACGATTTCCGTGCAATCGGAGATTATGTCCGAGAGCATGATATGCGCGTCAGCTTTCATCCCGATCATTTTACGGTATTAAGTACGCCTAGGCCGGAGGTGCTGCGCAATTCGGTTGACGATCTGCGGCGGCATGTCCGGATGCTGGATGCCATGGGACTGGACGAGCGGGCGATGTGCAACATCCATGTCGGAGGTACATACGGGGACCGGGTGCAAGCCCGCGACCGGTTCGTCAAGCAGTTTCAGGAGATGGACGGGCCGATCAGGCGCCGCATTACGCTGGAGAATGACGACAAGACGTTCACGGCGGAGGAAACGCTGGACATCTGCGAAGCGGTAGGGACGCCGATGGTGCTTGATATCCACCACCACGGAGTGAATCCCGGAGAACATACTGCCGGACAGCTGTGGCCGCGGATCACGAATACTTGGGCGACCCGGGCGCTGCCTCCCAAGATCCACATGTCCAGCCCCAAAAGCCTGAAGGATGTCCGGGGTCATGCCGATTATGTAGAAGCGGACAAGCTGCTGGCCTTTCTGCGAATGGCGGCCGAAGCGGGTACGGAACGGCTTGATGTGATGCTGGAGGCCAAGATGAAGGATGCGGCTCTGCTCCGGCTGATGGAGGATATACGGAACAGAAGCGGGATTCGGATAGCAGATCAGGCTTGTTTCGAGATCAGGGCTTGATCCGGATGGGAAAATAAGGTACGTTGAAAGAGGAATTAACCGAGCTGTGACCATTTGTTCATTGTCGAGAGGGGAAACGAAACGATGAGTCAATTGCTGGCAGGTAAAAATATATTGGTCATGGGTGTCGCGAACGATCGCAGCATCGCCTGGGCGATCGCCCAATCGCTTTCCGCTCAAGGAGCGCGTCTTGCATTTACGTATGAGAGCGAGCGGGTAGAGGAGCGGGTCAGCAAGCTGGCCGCCACCATCCCGAATTCGATCGTGCTGCCGTGCAACGTAACCGTCGATTCCGAAATCGATACGCTTACGGAGAAGCTGAAAGAGCATTTCGGCGTTCTTCACGGGTATGTGCACAGCATCGCCTTCGCACGGACCGAGGAACTGGAAGGACTGTTCGTCGACACGTCCCGTGACGGATTCGCGCTTGCGCACGATATCAGCGCCTACTCGCTGACGGCGGTTGCCAAGCGGATCTATCCGCTGATGACCGAAGGCGGAAGCATCATGACGATGACGTATCTCGGAGCCGAACGCGCGATGAAAAACTACAACGTCATGGGTGTCGCCAAGGCGGCGCTGGAAGCAAGCATCCGTTATCTCGCGAACGACCTCGGCCAATTCAACGTCCGCGTCAATGGCATTTCGGCCGGACCGATCCGAACGCTTGCGGCCAAAGGCATCAAGGACTTCAATTCGATCTTGCGTCAAGTCGAGGAGAAAGCTCCGCTGCGCCGCACGACCGAGACGGCGGAAGTCGGAGACACCGCGATGTTCCTCATGAGCGACCTGTCCCGAGGCATCACCGGCGAAGTGATCCACGTCGACAACGGCTATCATATTATCGGAGTTTAAACGAATTACCAACAAAGCCATTCCAGGGGATTCTGCCCCCCGGGATGGCTTTTCCTAATGTAACGGCATCTAAGCGCTAGGCGACTCGCCCGGTAAGTGCTGCCCGGTTACGGTCCTTCTAGACTTTATCAATTGGACAGTCCTGAAAATGACGGGGGAAATACCTGTCTGCCATGTCAACGGGTTCCTCGGCTGCGCATTGGCCTCACTAATAATTCCGCGTCGTCGCATCCAGCCGTTCGGCGGATACGGCGGCCCGGTGCGTCGCTTCCTCCATCTGTTCGATGGCGTGGGCGAGCTGCTTCATTTCCTGCTTCGATTTGCTGATTTCAGACAGCCCGTTCTCGAGCGACTGCTCGATTTGAGCGAACGTTTCCTTCGTAGTATACGACTCGTGCCTCCCGGCCTCGACCTGCTGCTGCACGTCCTGAATCGAGTCGATCACCTGCTTCGTATATTCGTTCGACTGTTCGATCAGCTTGCTGATTTGACGCACCTCTTGCTGGGTATGGTCGGACAGCTTTTTGACCTCCTGGGCGACGACGGAAAAGCCCGCTCCGAATTCTCCGGCCCGCGCCGCTTCGATCGCCGCATTCAGCGACAACAGATTCGTTTGACTCGCTATATCTTTTACGATCGTCACGATGCTGCCGATCTGCCGCGACGATTCCTTAAGCTGCATCACTGCCCGTTCCACCTGCAGCGAGCTTTGGCGGATCAGCTCGATGCGCGCCTGCAGCTCCGAAACTTTCTTCGCGCCGTCTTCCGCCAGACTCCTGGATTCGTTGGCCCGGTCCGTGCTGTGCGTGACCGATTCGTTCACTTGACTGCTGGCTGCGATCAGCTTGTGGGTCGAAGCGTACGTTTGCTCCGTAATAGAGGCCAGTTCTTCGCTAATTGTGCTGATCGAATGCTTCAATTCCTTCTTGATCCGCTCGTACTGGAGCTCCCGAAGCTCTACATTTTTTTTCTCGTAAGCCTCCAATACCAACTGCTGCTCGAAGTTAAGCAGCTTGGTAATCGACTTTCCGACGGTTAAGCTGTCTTCTCCATTACGAAGATAAGGTAAAAGGACAGTGAGAAGCGTATTCTGCAAGTTTTGAAAAGCGCCCATATACCATTTGGGCGTAAGTCCGATCCGCTGATGAACCTCGGCGATCTTCAGCCGCTTTTGTACGAATTCGGCATCCAGCCTGCCGTCGAACATCTCGATCAGATGCTGGCGAAGCGTTTCCCTTAGCCTTTCGACTGTGCTGTGGCGCTCGATAATGTCTTTAAGCCCGTTAACGGCTATGACGGTTTTGTAGAAATCGTCCACGATCTCGTCGATATGTTCCATAATAAAAGGCTGAATGCTTTGCAGAAGCCGCAAATCTTCCTCGGTCAGCGCAATCATCCGGAGCTGGGCCGTTATTTGGGAGTCTGCGAATGCTTCCAGCTTGACGGTATCGTTTGCCGGCGATGTAGACGGGAGAGTTATGCGGGATGAATGCTGCGAATACTCTTTTTTTACAGACGGCTTCAAGAGTGAAGTCAAGGCATGATACGGACACTTTTTCATACGGATGGCCCCTTCAAGAACAGAGTTACTTGATCTTCATAATTGTACACTATTTCGATAAAAGGTTATACAATATTTATACAAAAATTATGCAACAAAAACCGGCTGAATCACAAACCGAAGAGCGGCCATTCTAAAAAAGATAAAAGCAGACAGTTACACCGCTCCGTACAATACATTTTCCGGAAGCCTCAGTTGACCCTCTGGCCGGAAAAAACCATTGTGACTTGATACTGTGTATATTGTAACTCAGATTACGCAACATTCTAAGAGCTTCTATTTAGAATTAATGTTATCCCTGAATCATTTCGGGTGCGCGAATTGTTATGGGAACGGGGACAAGCGATTGACGAACGGTGACCGGATTGCTACATTAAGGAAATGACATTGCTGCGGAGGGATTCGTATGACCGGCTTCCTGTTGCTGCTTCTGCTCGGCGTCGTGTCGGCGACGTTTGGAAGCATCGTTGGTTTGGGCGGGGGCATTATTATCGTGCCTGCGCTTCTATATATTGCACCGATTTTTCTGGAGCGCGACATCTCGACGGCGATGGCGGTAGGGACTTCGCTGACGGTATTGATTTTTACCGCGCTGTCTTCGACGTTAACGTTTATGAAAGAGAAGAAGGTGGACTTTCGAAGCGGATGGCTTTATTTTACGACGAGCGGACCGGCTGCGATGATCGGGGCTTCGCTGACGGGCAACTTCGCGCCGCGCCCGTTCGAGCTGTCGTTCGGATTCTTCATGCTGTTCATGGCGCTGTTGCTTATGTTTCGCAATAAGATTAAGCCGGCGGCCATCGACTGGAGCATCAAGCGATCCTATACGGATCTGCAGGGGAACTCGTACGAATACGGTTATAATATCGCATTAGCGTTAACGGTCGGATTTGGCGTCGGCTTCATCTCGGGCTTGTTCGGCATCGGCGGCGGATCTCTGTTCGTGCCGGTTATGGTGCTGCTGTTCCGGTATCCGCCCCATGTGGCGACGGCCACGTCGATGTTCGTCATTTTCCTGTCGTCCATCCTGGGCAGCATTACACACGGTTTTCATGGCGAGATCGATGTGTACAGTACGTTGGCTCTCGCACCCGGAGCGTGGGTCGGCGGTTGGCTGGGCGCCCGGATCGTGCGCAAGATGAGCGGCAACGCCTTGCTGTGGGTACTGCGCATCACGCTGATTGTGCTGGCGCTCAAAATGATCTGGGGTTAGGAAACTAGCGGGAAGTTGTACGATTCGCCGAACGATTTTGGGTGAAACTCCGAGGACAATCAAGCGAAATTATACTATACTTACTAGTATCGCAACGTATCGATAGAAATGAGTGATCTACCGTTGAGCAATGAGCCAAAACCAACCTTTACAGTAGGCGGCAAAAGCTTCACCGCCGTTGCCATCAATACCGCTGCCAAGGCCGGCGAATGGATCAAGCTGAAGCTTGGCACCCATGAGAGACTGACGCTGAAGAGCACGCCGCACGATCTCGTCACCGAGGTGGACAAGGGTTCGGAGACGATGATCCGCAACTTGATCAAAACGCATTTTCCGCATCATACGATACTCGGGGAAGAGGGAGTGGCCCCGGGGGCCGACGCCTCCGCTAAAGCTCTCGAGACGATGAAGGATAACGAATATTTATGGATCGTCGATCCGATCGACGGCACGACTAACTATGTGCACGGCTTTCCGTTTTTCTCGGTATCGATCGCGCTGGCGCACCGGGGCGAAGTGATTGTCGGCGTCGTGTACGATCCGTGCGGGGACGAGCTGTTCGTCGCCGAGAAGGGCAAGGGCGCTTATCTGAAAGGGAAGCGGATGCAAGTATCGGGAGAAGCGAAGCTGTCCGATTCCTTGATCGCGACCGGCTTCCCGGCAGACAGCGATTTTGCGCTTCCGCTTAATTTGAAAGGCGTTCAGGCGGTCGCCCCGAAAGCGAGAAACATCCGGGTGGCCGGCTCGGCGGCGCTTCATATGGCTTATGTAGCGGCCGGAAGATTAAGCGGCTTCTGGGAAATCGGGCTGAACAGTTGGGATATCGCCGCAGGCTCCCTGCTTGTCAGCGAAGCGGGCGGCCGGGTAACCGACACGTCCGGACAGCCGTACACGCTGGCGGTTCGCCACGTGCTCGCCACGAACGGGACGGTTCACGACGAGCTACGGACGACGTTGTCCGAGGCGGGCGCGACGGGGGCGTGACCGATCCTGGCCATCGCAATCTGCGAGTAAGTACGCATAAAGGCTGTCCTTCCAGTCGAACCGACTGGAGGGCGGTCTTTTTTTATGAAGTAGAAGGTTTGATTTTCTTCATCCGTACTAAGCAGAAGAAGAGGATCTCCTTCCTTGTCGGTCAGCGAGTGCGGTTTGGGACCGTTAAAATAGACGAAGAAGGTGCAAATGCGCCCAGTTGGTGGAAATAAGGGGTGCAAATCGCCTCTGTTCGTTTCGGTTTTGCCATAAGGCCGAACGTAGGAGGTGCCAAAGACTCTTATTTTGTTCTGAGCCCGCGATGCATACGTTTTGGCGAAGGCGGGCGAACACGACCCGCTCACCGGAATGAGGATCACGGGCTTCCTCTGAAGTTGATGGTTCCGTATAACCTGATCCGCATGCGGCTGGAGCCAGTATGCTGTGCCCCCATTCCCACGCAAACGTACGGGTTTTCAAAGTCAAAGGCGTCTGAGCACTCCTCTTGCGCTTCTTTACGATTTCTTTACAACCAGTTAACACGGTTCGAACAATTGCCCAGTATAGTAACCGTATCAGCATATGTTCGGGTAGAGCCTAGAGAAAACCCGCGACGCTTGCAGCTTCTATTTTTGTATTTTGGATGGAGGCGGCTTGTGTTCGGGTTTTTTGTGCTGTTCATAAATTGAAATACGTCCGGGGGGGAACATCAAGAGATGAAACGTATACGCAACTGGCTCCGAAAGCTTGCAGTCCCGGCGGCGCTGGGATTTAGCCTGCTCCTTGCGGCCGGCTGCTCGCCGACTTCCGCCGTCGAATCGGGAAACGGGCGGACCGCCGCGGCGAAAGCGCCTTTTTACGATATGGCTTCGAATCAGGGGAAGCTGTCGATCCGCTATTTCCATTTGCAGTCGCAAGAAAAGTCGGGGGATGCGATCCTGATCACTTCGCCGGAGGGCAAGCAGCTGCTGGTGGACGCCGGGATTCCGGAGACGGGTCCTAAGCTGGAGGAGCAGCTTACGAAGCTGGGCGTGAACAAGCTCGACCTGGTCGTGAACACGCACCCGCATATCGATCATATCGGAGGACTGACGACCCTTTTACATACGAAGACGGTTGATCGGTTGATCCATAACGGCATTCCGCATCAGACGGAGACGTACCGCAAAGTACAAAGCATCCTTCAGGAGAAACAGATCCCCCATGAGGCGGCGGCCGAAGGGATGAAGATCGAATGGTCGCCTTCCGTCTCGATGGAAGTGCTGAACCCGCCGCAAGGCACGACGCCGGACAAATACGAGAAGTGGGGAACCGAGGAGCACAACAATCATTCCCTCGTGCTGATGATGGCATACGGAGACAATCGCATCCTGCTCACCGGGGACCTGTACAAGACGCAGGAATACGCCCTTGCGGACAAATACGGCGGCAAGCTGAAGGCCGATCTGCTGCACGCTCCCCATCACGGGGACATGACGTCCTCGTCGGGCACGTTCATCAAGGCGGTCAATCCGGGAATAACCGTCTTAAGCGCCAATTTCCTGCAAAGCATGGACGTGCTGAAACGGTATGAAAAAGAAGGCGCGACCGTATACAACACCGGGAAAAACGGGCATCTGCTGTTCGTGGCAGACGGCAAGACGTTGTCGGCCTATCCGGAGAAGCCGTAGCAAAAGGCAAAGGTTAACATTCGCTTAACATTTCTCGAATATTGCGATTATAGTTGTCGTTTACAATGGCTTACGAGGAGGGGGACTAGTCAATGGTACAAACAGAAGAAAGCGGGCTTCCGATTATAGCCTCCATCACGAAGCCGGAGCAGATTGCAGCGGCGGCGGCCAGCAAGGTGAAACGGGTCATCCTGATGACCGGCGATATCGTGAGGCTGGCGGATATTCGAAATCGGCTGCACGAGTCCGGGAAAGAAGTGTTCGTTCATTTGGAGATGGTGCAGGGGCTTGGCCGGGACAGTTCCGCGGTGCAGTATTTGGCGGCAACGTTCGCGGTCGACGGGATCGTTACGACGAAGAGCAACGCGATTGCGGCGGCCCGGCAGGCGGGTATCCGCTCGATCCAGCGGATCTTCGCGATCGACAGCGCAGCGGTCGAAACAGCGGTGAAAATGATCGGCCAAGTGATGCCGGACGAAGTGGAACTGATGCCGGGACTGATGCCCCGCGTCATCCGCGATCTGAAGGCGAGACTGAATCGGCCGTTAATAGTAGGCGGGCTCATCCGCAGCGAGGAAGAAATCAGAGTTGCGCTGAACAGCGGCGCGGACCACGTCTCCATCGGAGACCAGCGGTTTTGGTAAAGGATCGGATTTCGTTCAGAAGTGCGCCTCGGGTGGAGACGACGAGAAAACCCAGCGGCATGCGGACGTCCAAGCGATTCTGCGGGGGTGGTCTGTCTAGTCGGGCTTGATCGTGTCTTTTGGTGTGTCTGGAAACGAAACAAAAACCGCGGTTTTCAATTTGGAGAGGAGACTATGTACATGAACATGAATGTGAAAAGATGGGTTACGCCGGTATTGGCAGGCGTACTTACAGCCGGTTTGGCGGCGTGCTCGAGCGGAGGGACACCGGCCGGGACGACGGGGGCCGGGGCGGCGCCGGCTGAGGCGAAGCCGGACACGACTCCGGTTACGATTCAATATTGGCATGCCCATGCGGAAGCGCAGTTGGCCGGCTTGAATGATATGATCGAGGAGTTTAAGAAGAAATACCCGCATATTACGGTAGAGCCGGTGTATCAAGGAGCGTACGGCGACCTTCATAAGAAGCTGCAGGCGGCTGTAGCGGCCGGCGATGTGCCTGCGGTGACGAACGTTGAGGTGGCGTCGCTGCCGAACTTCGCCGACGGCGGGGTATTCGCAGATCTGACCTCCTGGATCAAGCGCGACAAAACCGATCTGAACGATTTCTCCAAGGGCATGCTGCAAGCTTATGCTTATAACGGCAAACAGTACGGCTTCCCGCTGATCGTCAGCACCAGCGTATTCGTCTACAACAAAACGCTGCTCGACGAGCTCGGCGTAAAGCCTCCGCAAACCTGGAACGAGATTGAGGCATTCAACCAGAAGGTAACGAAAAAAGAAGGCGACAAAACGACGCGTTACGCCTTCTCTGTGCCCGGCTGGGATACGTGGTATTACGATCCGTGGATCGTGAACGGCGGCGGCAAAATTTTGACAGGCGATATGAAAAAGTCGGCGATGGATACGCCGGAATCGCTGCGGTTTATCGAAAACTTCAAAAAGTGGAAGCAAGAGGGCAGTATGCATATCGGGTACGGCAAAGGCGCCTCCGACAATATGCGGCAAATGTTCCTGAACGGCGAAATCGCCATGGTGCAGCACACGTCCGCTCTGCTCAAGATGTACCGCGAGAACGCCAAGTTCGAGGTAGGGGTTTCGTTCCTGCCGGGCGACAAGACACGCACCTCCAATATCGGCGGCGCCGGGATTGTCATGATGGAAGGCGCGAAGGCGAACCAGAAGGAAGCGGCCTGGAAGTTCATCGAGTTTATGACGTCCGCGGAGCCGAATATCAAGTGGGCGGAATCAGTCGGCTACCTGCCTACCCGTAAATCCGCGATAGCTTCTTCCGAAGGAGCGGAATATTTCAAGAGATGGCCGCAGTATAAAGCGGTATTCGATAATTTCGACAGCGTCACTCCGCGCCTGCAGCATCCGGCTTACCCGGAATTCAGCAAGCAGTATATGGAAGTGGTGGGACGTCTGGCGCTTAACAACGAAGATCCGGTACCTCTGATGAAGGAAGCGACCCAGAAAATGAACGACGTCTTGAAGGATTATGAGTGATGTCGATGGAGAGCTACGTAACGACTAACGGAAAGAGGACGGTGGCGGCATCCGGCAGGATCGCCGCTTCCTCCCGCCTTCGCGGCGGGCGCAAATGGATCGGGGCGCTGAAAGATTTTTCGTTCGCTTTGCCGGCGCTGGTCTTCATGGGCGCTTTCCTCTATTATCCGCTGGCGTATTCGATCTATATCAGCTTTACGAATTGGAACATGACGAGGCCGGTCAAAAAGTTCGTCGGGGCGGATAACTATACCCGTCTGCTGACGAGCGCCGATTTTTACCAGTCGTTGAAGGTGACGATGGTATACACGGTGCTGGATGTGGCGTTTACGCTCGGCATCGGCCTGCTGCTGGCTCTGCTGTTCAACGTGGCGAACTCGAAGCTGTATGCGTTTATGCGCGGCGTAATTTTTATGCCGTATTATATTTCGATGGTTATCGCCGCGATGGTATTTACATGGATCTACAACGGACAGTACGGTTTGCTGAACTATATAATGGGGCTGCTGGGGCTCGATGGAGTCAATTGGCTCGTTAACCCGGCTACCGTCATTCCCGCGCTTGTCGCGGTGTCGGTATGGAAGGGCGCCGGCTTTGCGATGATCTTGTTCATTGCGGGCATGCGCGGCATTCCGCAGGAATATTATGAAGCGGCCGCGATCGACGGGGCGGGCAGGGCGCAGCAGTTCCGCCATATTACGCTTCCTTTGCTGTCGCCGATGACCTTATTCCTGCTGATTACGACGTTTATCTCCTCGATGCAAGTATTCCAGTCGATCGACGTGATGACCAACGGGGGGCCGCTTCAAGCTTCCAATGCGATCGTCTACTGGATCTACACGATGGCGTTCTCGGAGTTTAAGACCGGACGCGCTTCGGCCCTTGTCATCATTTTGTTCGTCATCATCCTGCTGCTAACGCTCCTTCAATGGGCAGTCGGCCGGAAGAAGGTGCACTATGAGGGATAGCCGGATGGCCGGACAAGGAAACGGCAAGTTTAAGTACGTGATTCGAGGCGTTATCGCGCTTCTTGTTGTAGTGGTGATGTTTTTTCCCGTCTACTGGCTGGTCATCAGTTCCTTGAAGACTCAGGCGGAGATGCGGATGGCGATTCCGACCCTGTGGCCGCAGTCGTTCGCGTGGGAAAACTACGCGGAGGCATTCCGCGTCATTCCGTACGCACGTTTTTTCGGCAACACGCTGCTGATGTCGGTCGGACTGATCGTGCTCCAGCTGAACGTCGCTCTGATGGCCGCTTACGCGTTTGCCAAAGGGACGTTTTGGGGCAAGGAAGTTTTGTTTTTCCTCGTGCTCGCCGCGATGATCGTGCCGGACCAGGTTACCTTCGTGCCGGTTTACGTGATGATGTCCAAGCTCGGCTGGCTGAACACGTTCTGGGCGCTGATCGTCCCCCACGGCGCCTCGGCATTCGGCATCTTTCTGCTCCGGCAGGCGTTCAAGTCGCTTAACAACGACGTGCTCGAGGCGGCGCGTGTGGACGGGGCCGGACGGTTCGGGATGCTCTACCGGATCTTGCTGCCGATGGCGATGCCGACGGTCGTCACGCTTGGCGTGCTTATTTTCATCTCCGGCTGGAATTCTTATTTCTGGCCGCTGATTATGACCAACACGAACGAGATGCGGGTGCTGACGGTCGGCATTACGATGCTTCGGGATTCGATTGCAGGGAACGAGGCGATGCATTTCCATGTCATCATGGCGGCGAGCGTCATGGCGATTTTACCGATTGTGGCCGTATTCGCTTCGATGCAGAAACATATTGTAACGGCGATGGCCAATTCGACTTTCAAATAACGCGCCGCAGGTTTCGGGAGCGGGCGGAGGACGGAGAAAGCCTGTTCACCTTGGTCGCGGGGCCAAGGAGAGAATAATACTACAGCATGAGCAGCATCCGATTGATTGTAAGCGATCTGGACGGGACGCTGCTGTCCCCGGACCACAAGCTTGCGCCAGAAGTAGCAAGCAGTATTCACGCATTCGTCCGGAAGGGCGGATACTTTACGATTGCGACGGGAAGGCCGCTGCTGACGGCTAGGCGGGTGATCGAGCAGCTCGGCATCGAGATTCCGGTCATCCTGTGCAACGGGGCGGTCCTTGCCGCTCGCGGCCGGATTCTGGAACAGAACGGCTACGAGGCCGGTTTGACGGCGGAGCTGCTGGTCGCCGCGCACGAAGTCGGTCTGAACGTGCTGCAATTCCGCGACGAGCGGATCGGCGTCTTCGGCCGGACCCCGGAAATCGTGACGTTCGAGCATAAGGAGCAGGTGGCCTGCACGCTGCTGTCCGCAGCCGACGAAGGGTGGAGGCAGGGCGAGCTGGATAAAGTCATCTTGCTCGGCGACATCCGCCTGTCCACACAGCTATGGAAGCGCTGGGAGCCGCTGCTGGGCGATCGGATCGCCGCGCTTCAATCGGAAAGCGACTATCTGGAGCTGATCCCCGCGCGAATCGACAAGGGCACGGCGCTGCGCAAAGTGGCTTACGTGCTCGGCGTCGAACTGGTCGACGTCATGGCGATCGGCAACCAGCTCAACGATTTGGCGATGCTGAAGACGGCGGGCGTAGGGGTCGCGGTAGCGAACAGCCCCGACGAGCTGAAGGCGGCGGCCGATTACGTCACCCGGTCGCCGTACGGGGAGGGTGTCGTTGAAGCGATCGGACGTTTTGGACAATAAGCGTGTATGTCCGTTCTTGCAAAATTGTGTGTATGAGAAAGAGACTCGCAGAGACGAAGAGCTGTGGAGTCTCTTTTTTGTGTAACTTAAGAAATGGTCAAATTGTCTCGATCTATAGTATGGTAGTATGATAATAGTCAAAAGGTTGGATTATTCGACGTTCAACGGCAATTTATCCTATCTACAAGAAAAGGCAGGACACAAGGTAATGGCAAACAGGTTCAGATTTGGAATACGCGCCAAAATCGTACTTGGCTACATGGTGAGCATTATCTGTTTTGTTGTCTCGCTAATTATTGTCGATCAACAGATGACTTCCATGCAGGAGGAGCGGAATTACGTCATTGAGCACGATATGGCGGTAATCGATATAACGAACCGGATCGAAAAACATCTGCTCGACATGCAGACCGGCCAGCGCGGTTATTTGATTACAGGCGACGCCGCTTACCTCGAGCCTTATATGGCCGCCAAGGCGGAATGGCAGAAGGACTATATCCGGCTGAAGCAGCTCGTGTCGGATAACCCGACTCAGCAGCAACGGCTGGAGACGGTCAAGTTAACGATTGAGCAATGGATCGAATCGGCCGGGGAGCGGGCTATCGGGTTGAAGAAAGCGAACGATAACGCGGGAATCGCCGAATTTTACAGGAAAGATCCCGGTAAAATTTACATGGACGAAATGCGTTCGCAATTCGACATTTTCCGCGAGACCGAAAATCAGCTGACCCAGGAGAGAGCGGCGGCTTTGAACGATCGGAACGCCGCTCTGAAGACGGCTTTGTACGTGATGCTCGTTATGGTGACGGTCATATCGGCCGCTGCGGCAACGCTCATCTCAGGCTCGATCCTGAGGACGATTCAAGCGGTTACGCAAAGCATTAAAGAAATTTCCAGCTCGGCCGGAGGCATGCAGCGCCGCGTCGAAGTAAGCGCCCGGGATGAGATCGGCGATCTGGGGACTGCGATGAACGAGTTGTTGGGGGACCAGGAGCAGAAAAACTGGACGAAGACGAAGCTTGCCGAGGTCGTCAGTATGTACCAAGGGGTGACCGATCTTTCGTCGCTCGGTCATTCGTTTATCGATAAAGTAACGCCGCTGCTCGATGCCGTATACGGTGTCTTGTATGTAGGTACAGGCCGCGGGGAGCAGCGCAAGCTGATGCGGCTAGCCTCTTATGCGGGGGAGGGCGAGCCGGCAGTCAGCCCGGAGACGATCTATCCGGGAGAAGGGCTGGTCGGGCAATGCGCCAAAGAAAACCGGATGTTTCATCTGGAGCACGTTCCGGACGACTATATTCGGATCGCTTCCGGTCTCGGGAGCGCTGTTCCGAAGCAGGTGCTGATCGCTCCGGTCGAGTTCGAGGGACGGGTTACGGCCGTGCTGGAGCTGGCTACGCTGGATGCGTTTACGCCGGTTCAGCGGCAACTGCTCGAAGAGATTCTGGATACGTTCGGCACGACGATCGACAGGGTCGAGAACCAGATGGAGATCGAACGGCTGCTTCGCGAATCGCAGGCGATGACCGAGGAGCTGCAGTCGCAGGCGGAGGAGATGCAGGTTCAGGCCGAGGAGCTGCAAACCCAGCAGGAGGAGCTGCGCGTCTCGAACGAACAGCTGGAAGAGCAGAACCGGTACGCCGAGGAGAAATCACGGGAGCTGGAGAAGATCCGGATCGAGCTCGAGGAATATACGGAGCAGCTGGAGCAGAGTTCGCAGTACAAGTCGGATTTCCTGGCCAATATGTCCCACGAGCTCCGGACGCCGCTGAACAGCATGCTGATCTTGTCGCAGCTTCTTGCGGAGAATGCCGAGCTTGGCATCGAGGAGAGGCAGTACGCCAAAGTCATCCACTCGTCCGGCAGCGATCTGCTTACGCTGATTAACGATATTTTGGATCTGTCCAAGGTGGAAGCCGGCAAAGTGGAAATTGTGCCCGAAGAGATGAGCGTAACCGAGTTTCCGCTCGTTATGGAATACCAATTCGGCAAAATCGCCGAACAAAAAGGGGTTCGTTTCGTTACCCGAATGGAGCCGGACGCTCCGGCGATTTTTTGGACGGATGAGCATCGGCTGCATCAAATTGTGAAAAATTTGCTGTCAAACGCATTCAAATTTACCGACAGCGGGGAAGTCGTTCTGTCGATCCGCCGGGCCGACCCGACCGTTGTGGCGGACGCGCTGCCGGAATACCGGAACGAGACGGTGCTGGCGATATCTGTGGCGGATACCGGTGTCGGCATCCCTGCAAGCAAGCGGGAAATTATTTTCGAAGCGTTCCAGCAGGTCGACGGGACGACGAGCCGCAAATACGGCGGTACGGGACTCGGGTTATCGATCTGCCGCGAATTCGCCAATCTGCTTGGCGGGACGATCCTGCTCGACAGCGAGGAAGGACGGGGCAGCACGTTTACGATCCTGCTGCCTCCGCTCGGTCAGACGAAATCTCATGAGTCGGCTATGATGGTCAGCGAGGCGTCGGCGGCGGCCGATTCGGCGGTTGAGGCAGCGTGCACAGAGGGCGGCGAGGGCCATATCGAAGAAAGCCTGGTGACGTCAGCCTCGATACACAAGGAGATTTTCAAAAACAAAAAAGTGCTGGTTGTGGACGACGATGCACGCAACCGGTATGCGCTGCAAATTTCGCTGGAAGCGGCGGGCATCGAGGTCGCAGTCGCACACAACGGGCAGGAATGCATGGAGTCGCTGCACAGGGCGGCGGAGAAATTCGATCTGATCCTGATGGACATCATGATGCCGGTTATGGACGGCTACACGACGATGCGCCACATTCGCGAAATGCCGGAGTTCGATGCGGTGCCGATCATCGCGCTCACGGCCAAAGCGATGAAGTACGACCGGGAGAAATGTCTGGAAGCGGGAGCTTCGGATTATATAAGCAAGCCATTAAATATGAATCAGCTGTTCTCGCTGATGCGGGTTTGGCTGACGAAGGTGTGAACGATGAATACGGATGATCTGATGCTGCAACCGGCGGATCTGGAAGCCGAGGAGACCCATACGAGCGAGCTGGAGAAGATCGAGGTCGGCTTATTGCTGGAAGGATTGTACCGTCTGTACGGGTTTGATTTCCGGAATTATGTACGTACTTCCATTACGAGGCGGATTATGAACCGGGTCCGGATGGAAAAGCTGCCGTCGATAACCGCGCTTCTGGACAAAGTGCTCCACCATCCCGACATGGCGAAGAAGCTGCTGGGCGACTTTTCGATTAATGTGACCGAGATGTTCCGGGATCCTGCCTTTTTTACCTCTTTACGCCAAAATGTCGTTCCGCTGCTGCGAGAGCTGCCGGAAATTCGCATCTGGCACGCCGGCTGCTCGACGGGAGAGGAAGTTTATTCGATGGCGATCCTGCTGCAGGAGGAAGGACTTGCCGAGAGAGCGCAGCTGTTCGCTACGGATATGAATGAGCATGTGCTGGAACGGGCGCGGGCAAGCGCGTTTCCGCTGGCGCGGATGCAAGGCTATACGAAAAATTATTTGCTTGCGGGCGGCAGTCAGGAATTTTCGGCCTATTATACGACGGATCATGAATTTGCCTATTTTCAGCCGGAGCTTAGCCGGAACATTCATTTTTTTCAGCATAACCTCGTGACGGACCGGTCCTTTAACGAATTTCATGTCATTATTTGCCGCAATGTGCTGATCTACTTCGATACGGTTCTGCAAAATAAGGTGCACAGCCTGTTCGACGAAAGCTTGCATCCGACCGGGATTCTTGCGCTCGGCAGCAAGGAGTCGCTGTTGGCCGTCCAGCAATCGGGGCGTTACACGGCGATGGACTGCACGCAGAAAATATACCGCAAAGTGAAGACGGTTTAGGGAAAAATCCATATGCTCCGGGATGAAAGTCCATTGTCAGGTTATGATTGGGCATGGGGCAGAAGTTTTACAACCGGTTTATGAACGTGCCGGTGATCCTGGTCGTCGTCCAGAAGGAGAATCCGAATCTGGCCGTGCGGGAGGACGATTTCGCTGCAATTTGCTGCCTGATCCAAAATTTCAGCCTGCTCGCCTGGGAGCAGGGGCTCGGCCTCGTCTGGGAGAGCTATCCGCTGCTGACGCAGGCGGAATTCCGCGAGACGCTGGGCATCGGGCCCGGGGAACGGGCCGTCGCCAGCCTGCATATCGGCTATCCGGCCAAAGTGCCGCCGGCACAGCCGCGTACACCGGCGTCGGAGCTGCTGACGGTGATCGATACGCCGTCATAAGCGCCGCTTCGGCGGGAGGCAAACTTTAAGATGGTTAAGCTTGCTTGGGTGCCCTGCGGGGCGCCTTACTTTTATTTGAGGCAGCAATGGGCCGTAAAAAGGCTGTGGTGTCGCTGGGCGGTGGTTAACCGCGATGCAGCCCCCTTGATGAGAAATAACGGTCTTTAGTGAGGCTGTCGATTCAATGTGTAGAAGTGTTAGCAGGCCGCTCCAAGTGAAAAGTTACCTTCTTCTACTCAAACAGGTTGTCCGGAATCCCTTGATATAATAAGGATTGTAAAGTAGGGGATTCCTGACAAAACTCGCCAGAAGGTAATCTTTTCCCTTTCCACTTGGTTGTCCATAATGAATCGACAGCCTTTTTAGTACCTCCTATTTTGTGGAAAACTTCCTTGCAAGGTCACCGGACGAAGCGCCACTCCAGCTTTTTGACCCTATTCTTCGACCCGCTTTCAAGTTCATTTGCAAAAATAGTCATTGTCGCTGCCTCGAAAATCGTGTTACAATCGGTTCTAGCCTAATTGTTAACCCGTATTGTAGAAAGAGGTTAACAATTAAACTCCATTAGACGCTGACAACACGAACACGATCTGGAGGAGGATTCACGATGAAGAACCGCAGAGGTTTGTTCATTACGGGAACCGACACGGGAGTCGGCAAGACGAGCGTGACGGCCGGCCTCGCCGCCGTATTGCGGGAGCGAGTCCCGATAAGGGACGGATACTGCCCCGGGAACGTGCAGGTATGGAAGCCGGTACAAACCGGGATTCCTTCTGCCGAAGCTCCGGAATCGGACAGCTATCGCCTTCGCAAGGAAGGCGGGCTGGCGCAGCAGGAACGGGATATCGCGACACTGACGCTGCCGGACCCGCTGGCGCCGTGGATGGCGGCCCGCCGGATCGGCGAGACGATCGATGTGGACGCGCTGCTTGCAGAAGGGCGGAGCAGGCTGAGTGCCGGAGACTTCCTGCTCGTCGAGGGGGCGGGAGGGCTTGCGGTGCCGCTGACGGAACGGCATCTGGTGGCTGATCTTGCCGCAGGTCTCGGTCTGCCGCTGCTGATCGTGGCGAGACCCGGACTAGGGACAGTTAACCATACGCTGCTCACGGTTGCTGTGGCGAAGCAGTTCGGGATTCCTGTCGCGGGAATTATACTTAACGGCTATAAGCATACAGTTACGGATATGCCCGCTGTCCGGGAAAATGCGGAGATGATCGAGACGTTTTCCGGTATCCCGGTCGTCGGTCTGCTGCCATGGCAGGAGGAAGCGGAAAGCGGCCATCCAGCAGGCGATGCGCGCGAGAACACGGCTAGTAAGCCCGCGGCCACGGCCAGCCAACCGAAACTGGGCGGAACGCCGAACCGCTGGGCGGACGTTGTCCGGTCTGCGATCGACTGGGAGACGTTATTGCAGCTGTAATTCATACATAGATTACCTTTTTGCAAAGTGCGACAGATCGCACATTCACACTGAAATCCAATGGTCGGAGGAGAACTGAATGATCGAATTGCGTTCGAAATGGGACTTATTTGCAGAGAAGGCGCTGCGTGGCGAGCTGCTAAGTGCGGAGGAGGGGCTTGCCGTACTGGAGGCGGATGACGACGAGCTGCTGCCGCTGCTTCACGCCGCTTTTAAAGTCCGGAAGACGTATTACGGCAAAAAAGTGAAGCTAAACCTGATCATCAATGCGAAAAGCGGGTTGTGCCCCGAAGACTGCGGATATTGCTCCCAGTCGATCGTGTCCAAAGCGCCCGTCTCGAAGTACCCGCTGCTGGAGAAAAGCGTGCTGATCGACGGCGCCCGGAAGGCGATGGAGTTGAAGGTCGGAACATATTGTATCGTGGCGAGCGGACGCGGTCCGACAAGCAAGGAATTGGATCAAGTCATCGATGCGGTGAAGGAAATCAAAGCGACGATGCCGATGAAAGTATGCGCCTGCCTTGGAATTTTGTCGGAGGAGCAGGCGGGGCAGCTGAAAGAGGCAGGCGTCGACCGGTACAATCATAACCTGAATACGAGCGCAGGCAACTTCGCGAATATTACGACCACTCATACATACGACGATCGGGTCGCTACGGTGGAGAAGGCGAAAGCTTCCGGCATGTCCCCTTGTTCCGGCTGTATCGTAGGCATGGGAGAGACGAACGCGGAGATCGTGCAGATCGCTTATGCGCTGCGGGAGCTGGACGCCGACTCGATTCCGGTTAATTTTCTCAACTCCATCCCGGGCACTCCGCTGGAAAATAACCGGGAGCTGAATCCGCGCAAATGCCTCAAAGTGTTGGCGCTGTTCCGGTTCATTTGCCCGACTAAGGAGATCCGGGTCTCGGGCGGACGGGAAGTCAATCTGCGTTCCTTGCAGCCGCTCGGTCTGTACGCAGCCAATTCGATCTTTGTCGGCGACTATTTAACGACGGAAGGTCAGGAAGCGCGAGAGGATCACCGGATGATCGAAGATCTCGGCTTTGAAATTGAACGATGCGCACTGTGAGGGGAAGCAATCCGCACGGATAAGTAAGGGATGAGGAGAGAATGGACCATTTGCAATGGATGCGCGGCGAGCTGGACCGGCTGGCGGCCGCCGGGCAGGCCCGAGCTTTAACCGAAAGCGCCCGGGCACGGAGGGAAGGCTGGATCATCCGAAACGGACGGAGCATGCTTAATTTGGCCTCCAACCATTATCTGGGTCTTCATCATGAGGTGAACGAGGACGTGATGTCCCGCTGGAACGATTACGCAGACCGAATCCGCGCGGAATCGGGCTCGGGAGCGGTTGGGAGCGAAGCGGGGAAATCCGGTGAACCCGGCGGCTCACCGATCCGGACAGGCGCGACCGCATCGCGGCTGATCGTCGGCGGAGATCCGATCCTCGGAAGCTTCGAACGGGAGTTCGCGGCGTACAAAGGAACGGAAGCGTGCCTTATATTCGGCAGCGGCTACATGGCGAATATCGGAATCATCAGCGCGCTGGCAGGACGCAACGATCTGGTTTTCAGCGATAAATATAATCATGCGAGCATCGTAGACGGGGCTATTCTCAGCCGAGCCAAGGTGTTCCGGTACCGGAACCGGGATATGAACCATCTGGAGCAATTGCTGCGCAAGGCAGATCCTGCCAAGCGCAAGCTCGTTGTGACCGACTCGGTTTTCAGTATGGACGGCAGTATCGCGCCGCTTCGCGAACTGGTGGAGCTGAAGGAGCGTTACGGCGCGATGCTGATGGTTGACGAAGCCCATAGCGGGGGCGTGTTCGGACTCCGGGGGGAAGGACTGGCCGGAGAGCTCGGTTTAACGCAGCGGATCGATGTCCACATGGGGACGTTCAGCAAGGCATACGGCTGCTATGGCGCTTATGCATCTGGGCCTGCCCTGGTGATCGACTATCTGATCAACAAGGCCCGGAGCTTGATCTACTCCACGGCGCTGCCGCCGATGCTCGTGTACGCGATCCGGGATCAGTGGAACATCATCCGGACGGAAGGCTGGAGAAGAGACGCCCTGCTTCGCAAAGCGGACTGGCTGCGAGGCGAGCTGCGGAGCGCCGGATTCGACACGGGAGACAGCGAGTGCCACATCGTACCGGTTATCGTCGGGGATAACGAGCGGTCGCTTGTGTTCGGTTCGAAGCTGCAGGAGGCGGGCATCGCGGCGGTGCCGATCCGGCCGCCTACCGTACCGGAAGGGTCGGCGCGGATTCGGTTGACGCCGATGGCTACACACCGGGACGACGATTTGAGAATGGCGCTCGATATCATCGTGAGCATCGGCTTGGAACTGGGGGTTATTTGACATGGAGCGGACGATACCGTCCGTAGTATGGATACATGGCTGGGGACAGTCGCCGCGCGTATGGGATCAGTCGTACCGGTGGCTGCCGGATGCCCGGCACAGTTTGTTCACCTATGCCGACTGTGATTCCGTCGGACAGATGCGCAGCCGTCTGCATCAGACGGTGAGCGGGCTTACCGGCCCGGTTTATGTAATCGGCTGGTCGCTCGGGGGGATGCTGGCGCTGGATACGGTGCTGGACAGCTGGGAAGCAGGGTTGCGAGCTGCTCCGAATCCGGGCGATTTCCATTGCCGGATCGAGCGGTTGGTGCTGGTCGGTGCAACCCTGCGCTTTGTGGCGGAGGACCGGGCGAGCGGTTGGCCGGAGCGGTTGGTGAGGCGCATGCGCTCTCAGCTTGCCGACAAGCCCCGTGAGACACTGCGGAAGTTCGCGGAGTCGATGTTTTCCGAGCGGGAACGGCGGAACCGGGAAGTTGTCGTCGCGCGAATGTCCGCTGCTGGGGCGGATACGGATTTCACACAACGGGGACTGGACGCGGGTCTGGCTTACTTGGCGGAAACGGATTTGACGCAGCGGTGGCAAAGCTTTATTCGAAGCAGGGAGACAGGCGGCGAAGACCAATCCGGCAAAGCCCGAATCGCAACCCCTCCAATTATGTGGCTGCACGGCGAAGAAGATCCGATATGCCCGGCGGGTGCTCTTCAAGACATCCCTGCATCGATGAAGGTGTTATTTCCGGGAGCGGGCCATGCGCCGTTTTGGACAGAGCCGGACCGTTTCGCCGAACAGTTGAGGAGAATCGCCCATGAACATCAATAAGTCGCTTGTGCGCCGTCATTTCGACCGTCATGCTTCGGAGTACGAGCGTTATGCGGACGTTCAGAAAGAAATGGCCGAGGAGCTGGTTGCTCATGCGATGAAGCGGCTTGGGGCGAGAGGGGCCGAGCGAGTTGAGCGAATTTTGGAGATCGGATGCGGGACCGGCCGATTGACGGCGATGCTCGTATCGGCTTTTCCGCATGCGACGATTGCGGCTGTCGACCTGTCGCCGAATATGGTGGAGGCGGCCCGGCATAACTTGCGGCGCTCCCAGCCGGAGCGGGCAGATCGCGTATGCTGGATAGTGGGAGATGCGGAGAAGCTGCTGGCCGACCACTCGGAGCTGCGGTGTTCGGTGGAAGCTGCCGGATGGGACTCTGTCACTGGCGAAGCTCGGCGGCCGGACGACCCCATGCCGCTCCCGCCATTCGACCTGATCATCTCCAACGCCGCCTTCCAATGGTTCAATAAGCCGGCAGAGACGGTGGCAGCTTGTATCCATCTGTTGGGCACCGATGGAGGCGTGCTTGCTTTCTCTACCTTTGGACCGGGGACCTTTCACCAATTGCATGCTTCCTTCGCGGAAGCGGAGCGGCAGTTAGGCGCAGCACCGTCGCCGCACGGACAGCGATTTCTCGGACAGGATGAGTGGAGCGCGTGTGTGGCAGGAGAATCCGGGGAGTTCCGATGGAGCGAGTCGGTCCGGACGTTCGTGTATGCGGATGTGCGCACGTTTCTTCATCAGGTGAAACGGGTGGGAGCGGGCAATGCGGTAACGGGAAGCCGGAGCGGAGTCGGCGGCCGAAAGCTGCTGGAGACGATGGAACGAATCTATACCGAATCTTTTCCTGCTGAGGGCGGCGGAATCGAGGCCGATTATGAGATCGGATACGGAACGTTTGTAAGAGGCGAAAAATGAAACGGATGACGGCAAACCGCTCCGTCTCTAATGAAAGACGTCGCAACACGTCCCAGCGGATGGAACGGGCTGCGGCGCTGCGGCTGCCGGGCCTTTCAGGCTCGCCACCGGTAGATCAAGACTGGGCTTGTTCCGCCTTGGCGGTAATCATCCACTGGATTCCGTATTTGTCTTCGAGCTGACCGAACAAGTCGCCCCAGAACTCGGGCTTCAGGGGCTGAGTTACCTTACCTCCTGCCGCCAGCTTATCGAACGCATCGCGGGCTTCGGCCTCTGTTTCAAATTCCATGCTTTGGCTGATCGCATTGCCGGGATGGACAGGTTTGAAAGAATCGCACAAGTAGAACGGCACCCCGCCGGCGACCATACTTAAATGAATGATCTTGTCCTGGAGCCCCTCTTTCGCATCGGGAAGCTGACCGTAGGTCATGACGGATAAGATCTCGCCCCCGAATGCCTGAATGTAAAATTCAGCTTGCCCCTTCGCATCTTCCGAGAATATATAAGTCGTGTGTTTAGCCATTTGGCAGTATCCTCTCTGGTTTCGATTATGGACCTCTGTTTCTTCTATTGTACCCTTTCGTCTATTCTGACGTTTCTTCCGGATTGCTATTCTAGCTCGGGTACGCCGTTCCGGATACGCCCGCCAAGTTTGATTACCGAGAACCGACACGATCTATGGGAAGATTACCAGGATCAAAAATAAAGGTTCCTAACCATGCAGCGGATTAAAAAGAAGGAAGCTGTTCGCGATTGGGGCAGCTTCTGCTTTTTTGCTGTTATTTTACGTTTCGGCGCGACTTTTTGGGGGTCAATGGGGTTTATTATTTTATAGGTAAGGAAGAGCGGGACTTGTGTTAGGAAGGGGCGGGTGATTATTTGAAGTCTTGCTGAGTTCAGTACCGATAACTTCCAGGAAGGACTTACAACAAAAAAAATTAAACTAGAAGGCTTTCCAGAAAAAGCCGAAGTAAAGCTTACCTGGTGGAAGGGGGAAGAACAATACGAAGGGAAAGAAGTTTATCGGCTCAAATGGAGCAAGTAGGGACAGCGCATTATTTCCAGAGAGCGGTAGGCGTTCCGATCGTGACATACGCGACATTTGCGGGTGAGACCAAAAGCAGTGTCCTATGAGCGCATCGCATATGCGGAAGGAGGTCAGCTATGAAAAGAGTAGCAGTCGGCATGCTGTTCGTCCTGGCGATCGCAGGATGCGAATCCGGCGGTCTCGCACAACAAAATGAACAACTGTCCAGGCAAGTGGCCGAGCTTGAACAAGAACTCCGCAGCCGGACCGGGGAGTTGCACCAGCGGAACGAAACGATAAACCGGCTCAGTGAGGAGGCTCGCCAGGCGAAACAAACGGTGCAAGAGCAGGACGCCGTCATTAACAAGCTTCGGGTAACGGAGGACCGGGTGAGAGGGATCACGGAAAACCGGGAGCTTGCTTATACCGTCCTCGCTGCCGGAGCCGGCAACAACGGGAACGAAAAGGTCATCTATGTAAAGGGTTTGACGGATCTGAAGGAAAAGGAAACGTTTCTGCTGAAGGCAGCCGTCCTGTTCGCGCATGAGCGCGAGGTCATTTTAACGTTCTGGGACGACGAGCGGCTGGCCAGGCAGTATATTAGCGGAGACTTTGACGCGGAAGAAACGCTTTTCGGATGGAGCGGCTTCGATTCGCGGTTCGGCCGGATCGATACGACGAGAGCTCCCTTCGGGTTGCAGCTGTACCTGAGCGGACACGATAGCGATATCCTGGAGTTTGGCCGCTATGGTATAACGCCGTGACGGAACTGGCAATATAGCTAGTGGATCAAGTCTCGATCCGGCGATTCCAATTGATTTAAACGTTTAAACTTGTTAAGATGGTACAAAAGCGGCTAATTTGTGTGCAGATGATGGAGGATGGTCAGAAGATGTCGAAGGCGCATACTGGAACAATCACCCCGTCCCCGGAGGTCGTCACTTTCGGCGAAACGATGGGTTTAATGATGCCGACCGGCGTAAAAGGAATCGAGTATTCCGCCCAGTTTGAGAAATCGCTGGCCGGTGCGGAGAGCAACGTGGCGATCGGGATAGCTCGTCTTGGCCATACGGTCGGCTGGTTCGGTCATCTGGGCGCAGATCCATTGGGACAATACGGGCTGAAGCTGATTCGCGGGGAAGGCGTCGATGTATCCCGCGCTCAGCTGACCGAAGGCGCTCCGACGGGGCTAATTATTCGCGAGGTCGTAAACGGAAGGTCGTCGGTCTATTATTACCGGAAGCATTCGGCCGCCAGCCTCATGCAGCCGGTTCATCTGGACGAAGCGTACATTGCCGGAGCCAAGCTGCTGCATGTAACGGGAATTACGCCGGCGTTAAGCGGCTCGTGCCGGGATACAGTTCAGGAAGCGGTCCGGATCGCGCGCAAACATGGAGTGAAAGTATGCTTCGACCCGAATCTGAGGCTGAAGTTATGGTCCGCCGCCGAGGCGAGAGAAGTGCTGCTGGAGCTGGCCGGGCAGGCCGACTACTTCCTGCCGGGGCTCGATGAGTTGAAGCTTCTGTACGAAACCGACAATTTCGAACAAATCGTGGAACGGCTCGGCAAGCTGAACGCGGTCTCGATTGTTAAGGGCGGCGATGACGAAACCTATGTGGTCGAGAACGGCAGCGTCTCCGCGGTTCCTTATTTTAAGGCCGAGCGCGTCATCGATACGGTAGGGGCAGGCGACGGCTTTTGCGCCGGATTTATCGCCGGTCTGTTGAAGGGACAGTCGCATACGGAGGCGGTCCGGCTCGGCAATCTGATCGGTTCGCTGGTCGTGCAGGCGTCCGGAGACTGGGAAGGACTGCCGACTTGGGCGCAAGTGCAGGCTGTTCTCCATAATGAAACGCACGTGGAGCGGTAGAAGCGGGCATCGATACAGATCGCAGAAGGGCGGAATATACATCATGAAAAAAATCAGACTGATTCAGCAAATCGCAGAAGAAGGAGTCGTTGCCGTACTTCGCGGCGATACGGCCGAAGAGGTCGTCCGGATGGCCGAGCAGGCGATCGCGGGCGGCATCAAGGTCATCGAAGTGACGATGACCGTACCGTTCGCACTGCGGGCGATTGAGCAGCTGGCGCAGCGGTATTCGAGCGCCCGGCCTGGCGCAGACAACTATGCGATCATCGGCGTAGGTACAGTGCTCGATCCGGAGACGGCGCGTGCCGCGATATTGAGCGGAGCGGAATTTGTAGTCGGGCCGTCGTTGAATCCGGCGACCGTCGCTTTGTGCAACCGGTACCGGATTCCGGTGATGCCGGGCGTGATGACGGTTCAGGAAATTCAGACGGCGCTCGAGCTCGGGGTGGACATCGTGAAGCTGTTCCCGGGCAACCTGTACTCGCCGTCGATGATTAAGGCGATTAAAGGTCCGCTGCCGCAAGCGAACATTATGCCTACCGGGGGCGTATCGCTTGCGAATCTCGGGGAATGGATCCAAGCGGGAGCGGCGGCCGTAGGTATCGGCTCCGACCTGACGAGCGAAGCGGTCAAGACGGGCGACTACGGGCTTATAGCGGAGAAGGCGGCCCAGTACATTGCGGCTTACCGCGAGGCGAAGGGGAAGTGAGCCCGGCTTTCAACAGGCACGGGAGCTATCTTTATTCCGCCTGATCATGCGAGGGGACGATCCAAAAGTCAATCTTTGATTTATGGAGCTTCCTCTCTCCTAGGAATATACAAGCACAAAGACGATTCCAGCCCCGCTTATACCGTGGTTATGGGAGCGTCTTTGTGCTTCGTTCGTTGGGGACAGCTCGCTCGCTGATACCATTGAAAGCAGGCTTCCCTGCGATGGGACTGTCCACGCTATTCTCTGGCTTCTTTCTTTTGTTTTAATAACTCTGCGCATGCTTCCACACATTCTGAGCAAATATTAACCCCCGGACCGGTAATAATTTTCCATACATCGCCCTGTTGCTTGTCGCAAAACGAACAATACTCTACTGCAGCTTCATCGCCTTGATCTTCGTACTCCGAATCGTCGTAACTACTTTCGACTGTTTCAGCCAAATACCCGATCTCTTCTCTAAGTACCCGAGCTTCTTCTCTAACTTCACGAATGATCTTTAATAAGGCAAAACCAAAACCGATCAGCAGGATGCCCAGAATCGGAAATACAATACTCTCCGCAGTAATTGCAATTCTTACTTTTTCCGGAATCTGCGATGAAACCGACTCGGGCACATATTGCCAGAACCCGGTACCAAGTAGTAACATTCCCGCAATAATGATGAGATACAGGAATATTTGGGTCGTTCTGAGCTTCATTTCGGTACGCCTCTCCCGTTGCTTAAGATCTGATCTCTTTCATTATAATACGCTTAATATTTGAAGCTGTTGCGCTTGATCCAGTGCTCGTAAACGTGGAATAGGGGATTCCGCTATAGTAAATTTGACGAACAAAAGATTCGTTTGTTACAATCTCCTAATCAATCGGGAAAAGGATGAGAACGATGGTTCGTCGTTTGAAACGGTTTAAGAATGTGGCTACTGGATTAAGCTTCTAAGTAAAAAAAGATCTTCATTACTTAGAAGCGAGGGAAACGAAATGAAACAGCATCGGTTTAATCATTGGTCGGAAATGAAGTATCTGAAGGATATAGTCACGAACCCCATGATCGAGGTAGGGGAATACTCCTATTACTCCGGTTATTACGATAATCATGATTTTGAGGATGGATGCGTCAGATACTTATGGGGAGATGAGAAATCCAGAACGCTATTTAACCCCATTGAAGACTATGGTTGGCATTTGGATAAATTGATTATAGGAAATTACGTCTGTCTGGCAAGTGGTGTAATTATTTTAATGGGCGGCAATCACAATCATCGTCCTGACTGGATTACCGTGTATCCGTTTGTGGAGCAGATTGAAACTTCTTACGAACCGAAAGGGGATACGGTCATCGAAAGTGATGCCTGGATCGGCATGAATGCAATGATCATGCCCGGTGTGAAGATAGGCGAAGGCGCCATTGTGGCAGCCGGATCGGTTGTTGCAAAAGATGTCCCGCCCTATACCATAGTAGGCGGCAACCCGGCCAAAGAGATCAAGAAGCGGTTTAAGGACAATGAAATCGAAATGTTAAAGGAAATGCGTTGGTTCGATTGGAAACGGGAGCAGGTTGAACGCGCCAGTCCGATCTTGTCAAGCTCTTCGATTAACCAGCTTTATGAGTTTTATCTGAGGGAAGTACTGCCAAGTAATCCCCGCATGGAATAAAAACGAATAAGTGTAATGAGCAAAAGTCCCTTCTGGATAGCTAATTCAGAAGGGGCTTTTTTAACATTGAAAAAATCCGCCGGC
Source organism: Paenibacillus sp. GYB004 (assembly GCF_036577605.1). NCBI lineage: Bacteria > Bacillati > Bacillota > Bacilli > Caryophanales > Paenibacillaceae > Paenibacillus > Paenibacillus sp. GYB004. The sequence continues at coordinate 36,891 of NZ_JARBDB010000072.1, read as the reverse complement.
TCTCTTTCCCATGTCACAATAGTACCGGAAATGGCACGCCATTCCTCTGTCGTCAGGCGACAACCGCTTTTACAATTAGGACGAGTACACATTCAGTGCGCTGGTTATGCCTTTTCAAACTGATAGACAAGTTTTGAATTTGGTACCGGTAACCGGAGTAGACACAGCACACGGACAAACGCGTATGCAAGTATCGTAAAGCGCGGTCCGGAAGGAGAGCAGCCAGAATGAACATATCGAACATGACGCTGGAGCAAAAGGTAGGCCAGTTGTTCGCATTAACAAGCAAAGGTACGACCGTATCGCCGGAAACCCGGCAGCTCGTGGCGGAGAAGAAGCTGGGCGGCGTGTTTCTGAATATCGACAGCCTGCAGGACCCGGAGCAGGTGAAGCGGCTGACGGACGATTTGCAGCGGGAGGCGCTGACGAACGGCGCAGGCATTCCGCTGTTCATCTCGGCCGATTTTGTCGCGGGCGCGGGCTGCAAGCTGAAGGGCGGAGCGGTTCATTTCCCCAAAAACCGGGCGATCGGAGCGGCGGGCGACGAGCGTCTCGCCTACGAATCCGGACGTGTCACCGCGGAAGAGTCGCTGGCGATGGGCGTTAATTTCAACTACAGCCCGGTAACGGACATTAATAACAATCCGGGCAACCCGGTGATCGGCACCCATTCATTCGGCGACGATCCGGAGTCCGTCTCCCTGCTCGCGAACGCCGTCATCCGGGGTTACCAGGATCACGGATTGATTGCGACGGCGAAACATTTTCCCGGTCACGGCGATACGAATATCGATTCGCACTACAACCTGCCTGAGCTGACGTTCGATCGCGAGCGGCTGGAGAAGTTCGAGCTGGAGCCATTCCGCCGGGCGATCGCAGCGGGCGTGGAGGCGATTATGATCGGCCATATCTCGGTGCCGGCGCTGGACTCTACAGGGCTGCCCGCATCGCTCTCTTACGAGATGACGACCCGGCTGCTGCGCGAGGAGCTCGGCTTCCAAGGGCTGATCGTGACCGACGGCTTGTCGATGAAAGGCATTACGAACCGTTATTCGATGGAGGAGGCTTGCGTCCGAGCGCTCCATGCGGGAGCGGACATCCTGCTGGGCACGGCGCGCAGTCACGAAGAGGCGCTCTCGATGGTGGAAACGGTGATGGCTGCCGTAACCGGCGGGGACATCTCTGAAGCGCGGATCGACGAATCGGTAGCGCGGATTCTGGCTGCGAAGGAAAAGTATGGCCTGACGCGCGAGCGGTTTGCAGAGGCATCGTCATCAGCTGACGGCTTGTCAAGGCTCGATGCCGAGCCGTCCCGGCGCGTCAGCCGGGAGATCGCAGAGCTGGCGCTTTGCCCTCTTCACGGGATGGCTGCCCTGCCCTCGGACGGCCAGCCTTGGACGCTGATTCGCGACGTCAAAGCGGAAATGTTCGCCTCGCGGCTGAAAGATCAGCTGGGTGGACGGCTGGCCGGCGAAGTCACGATCCCCTCTTATCTGGAGCTGGGAGAGGCGCTGGACCGGATCGGGGGCGGCAGCCGTATTATTGTAGCCGTATGCCACAATAAACCGATCGATCAGGCTTACCTTGCGCAGATGAACGAGCGGCTCCGCCAGCGCGGCGGCAGCGGTGTCCGCTGGGTGCATTTCGGCTCCAACTACGATGCGGACCATCTGCCCGATGTGCCGGTTCTGCTCGCCTACGATCATGCCCCTTCGCTTCAGGAAGCCGCCGTCAGCCGACTTCTCGGAACCTGATACCCGATTGTACCCGGACTTCTGCGGCTGCATTTCAGTCACAGAAGTCCTGTCATTTCAACACAATTCCTCTAGTGAAACGCTCTGCCCGCCTGCCACAATAAAGACATAGCCAAGTGGCGCCATCAACATGTGGAAAGGTGTAACGCTCGATGAAAACTGCAACCCGCGGCAACTGGCGGAAGCATCTGCGGACGGAATGGCTGTTGTACGTGTTCCTGTTTCCGGGATTGCTTTATTTTATCCTCTTCAAGTATGTACCGATGTACGGCGTGCTGATCGCTTTTCAGGATTACAGCCCGTTTCTCGGCATGAGCGGCAGCGAATTTGTCGGGTTGAAGCATTTTGAGCGGTTTTTCGCCGACGATGAATTTCTGACCGTCTTCCGCAATACGCTGCTGATCAGCGTGTACAAGCTGGTATGGGGATTTCCCGTCCCGATCCTGATCGCGCTCATGCTGAACGAGGTGCGGATCTCCTGGTTTAAGCGGACGGCCCAGACGCTGTTTTACATCCCGCACTTCTTCTCCTGGGTTATTTTCGGGGGCATCGTCATCAACGTACTGTCGGGGACGGGGATGATTAACAACGTATTGGTGTTTCTCGGCTTCGAGCCGGTATTGTTTCTGGGAGAGAAGGCGTACTTCCGGAGCATCCTAATCATCACCGACATTTTGAAGGAATCCGGATGGGCTTCGATTATTTATCTGGCGGCGATCACCGGCGTGGACCCGTCGCTGTATGAGGCGGCCCGGATCGACGGAGCGAAAAAGCGTCATGAGATCTGGTACATTACGCTGCCGAGCATCCGCAGCACGATCCTCATCTTGCTTGTGCTCCAGCTGGGCAACATTCTCGAGCTCGGCGTTCAGCAAGTGTTCATGCTGTACAATCCGCTCGTCTACGAGGTAGGCGATATTATCGATACGTACGTATACCGCGTCGGCTTGACCGAGCAGAAATTCAGCTTCGCCACCGCCGTCGGGCTGTTCCAATCGGTCGTCGGACTGGTGCTCATTCTGATCGCCAACCGGATCGCGAAACGTTATGGGGGAGGGGTATGGTGATGAACCGGTCTTGGTCCGAGAAATTCGGAAGTGCGCTGAACTATACGCTGCTGGCCGGCTTCGGGCTGCTTACGCTGTTCCCGTTCCTGCATGTCCTGGCCCAATCGCTGAGCAGTCCGCATGCGGTCGTCTCCAATCAGGTGACGATTTATCCGATTGATTTTCAACTGGAAGCGTACAAGCTGCTTTTGCAGGACAGCGCGTTTTACAAGGCGTTCGGCATCTCGGTCATGCGGACCGTATTCGGGACGGCGATCAATATGATTCTGACGTGTCTGATGGCGTATTCCGTCTCGCGCCGGACGCTCCGGGGACGCGGCGCCGTTATGGCGATGGTCGTGTTCACGATGCTGTTCAGCGGCGGAATGATTCCGAGCTTCCTGCTTTTGAAGGAGCTGAGCCTGCTTAATACGTTCGGGTCGCTAATTCTGCCATCCGCAGTCAGTGCCTTTAACCTGATTCTGATGAAAAACTTTTTCGAATCGATTCCGGAAAGCCTGGAGGAATCCGCCAAAATCGACGGGGCCGGCCACTGGACGATTCTGACGCGGCTGTTCATTCCGCTGTCGCTGCCGGCCATTGCGACGCTGACGCTGTTCTACGCGGTGATGCACTGGAACAGCTACTTCGATGCGGTTATGTATATCAGCAACGCCGACTTGAATCCGCTTCAGGTTTATTTGCGGAATCTGATCGTTCAGAACGAATCGAATATCGAGCTTACGAACAACATGGGGCTGTTCCTCGTCGCTCCGGAAACGTTAAAGGCGGCGACGATCATGGCAAGCGTATTGCCGATGATCATTCTGTACCCGTTTCTGCAAAAGTTTTTCGTGAAAGGAGTGATGCTCGGAGCGGTGAAGGAATAAGGGCTCCGCAGCCGCTTTCGTCCGAAGGGAAGAGAACCAAGGCAAGAAGAGTTATACTAACAAAGACAAGAAAAGGGAGGCACTTTACAACATGAAGCTGAGAAAAACACTTGTCGTCAACTCCTTGCTGGCCGCAGCGCTGGCAGCCGGCTGTTCGTCCGGCCAAACGGGGCAAACGGGCAGCGCCGGCGGAGCGGATTCGAAGGCGAAGGAGCCGGAGAAAGCGCCTGTCGTGAAAGTATTTATGTCCGGGGGCTTGAAATTTCCGGACGGCCAGACGATCAATGAAAATCCTTGGACGGCGATGCTGGAGAAGGAGACGAACGTTGACCTCGAGATCGAATACGGACCGGCCACTCCGGAAGATTTTATAAGCAAGCTAAACCTGAAGTTCGCTTCCGGCGACATCCCCGATTTCTTCGTCCTTCCGGCAACGAGCCAATCTTGGCTGATGGACAACGCCAAGCAGGGAGCGCTGATGGAGCTCGGCGACAAAGTGAAAAATTACAAAAACTTGTCGAACGCCGTATTCCCCGACGCGTGGGAAGCCGCCAAATACAATGGCAAAATCTATGCCGTGCCGGTATTGAACGACGGGAACCTCGGAACGAACAACTTCTATGTGCGCAAAGACTGGCTCGACAAGCTGAAGCTGGACGTGCCGAAGACGCTCGACGACTTTCACAACGTCGCCAAAGCGTTCAAAGAGCAGGACCCGGACGGCAACGGCAAACCGGATACGTACGGCTTTATCGGCTACGATAATTTGAAAGGCTGGTCGGGCTTGTTCGGAGCCTTCGGCGTCATCCCGGACGAGTGGATCATCAAGGACAGCAAAATCGTCCAAGCGGACATCCAACCCGAGATGAAGGACGCGCTCAATTACATCCGCAAGCTGCACGCCGACAAGCTGCTCGATAACGAATGGCCGCTGACCAAAGTGAAGGCGTACACGGAGAAGGTCAGCAACAACAAGGTCGGGCTGTACGAAGGAAACTGGGCGGCAGCGCGCAACGAGATCAATACGAGCAAAACGAACGACCCTGCGGCAAACTGGATCGCCATCGATCCGCCGACTGGCCCTACCGGCAAAAAAGGCGTGTTCGGAGACCCGGCCTACAAGTCGTTCGCCGTCATTACGAGCAAAGCGAAACATCCGGAAGCGATCCTGAACATGCTCGACTGGCTGTCCGTTCAGAGCAATATCGACAAGTTCGTGTTCGGCTTCGGCGAGTACGGCGAAAACTTCATGTATACGAAAAAAGACGGCAAGCTAGCGCTGAACTTCGAAAACCACAACAAGTACGGCTACCGCCAGCAGCTGATGTTCATGCAGCCGAAGGAACTCAATTCCGGTAAGATGGAGTCGCTCGGCGCCGATTTCAAGCTTGTCGACAATATCAATCTGTCGGTCAAAAACGCGATCCGCGACCAGTTCACCGGTTCGCCTACGCCGGCGATGATCGAGAATTTGAGCAGCCTGCGCAAGCTGCGCGACGAAACGTTCGTGAAAATCATTATCGGCGAGTTGCCGCTCGAAGCGTTCGACAAGTTTGTCACCGATTACAAAGCCAAGGGCGGAGACAAAATATGGAAGGAAGTCGAAGAGTGGTACGCCCAAAAGGGCAAGTAAGATCATAGCAGTCTGTCTCGTATGATACAATTGGTGAAGATACAGCAAGAACTTACTCAGAAAACAGGCATAACGCCTAGCAGAAGCGGTGATCGTCGTGAATCGAAGCAAGCTCGCCTTCCCCCCAAAACGCACTATTAAATCGACACTTCTTATGTTCGCGGTCGGCAGCCTGGCGGTATTTGCGGCGGTCACTTTCCTGTTGATTTTATGGTTTCAAAACGTGCTGGAGCAGAAAATCCGCACCTCGGCGGAGCAGGCGCTCGGAACGGCGATTTCCGGCATTGAGATGTATATGGAGAATACGGTCAAGCTGTCGGAGTCGATCGCAGCAAGCGACAATCTGCTGAAGCAGCTGGGCCGGTATCCCGACTTCCGTTCGCCTGACGCGGTATGGCCGCTGCTCGAGGTGATGGGCGACCTGAAGTCGTTTTCCGTAGTAAACCAATATATCGATTCCGTCGGAATCTACAACGAAACGTCGAACAAAATGCTGACCACCAAGGACGGCATTTATTCGGCGTCTTCGGCTTCCGAGCCCGAAGCCAGGCCGGACTGGCTGAAGATCGTGACGGGTTACAAAGGAACGCCGCTGATCGGGGCCGATCTGGCCGCCTCGGCGCCGGCCTTTGCAGGAAGCCGCAGCGGTCTCGTCAGCGTTGCCCGGCTGCTGCGTACGTCCGACGGCGGCGGAGCCAACGTGCTGCTCGTCAATACGGAGAAATCGATCTTCGAGATGCTGGTCGGCGACAGCCCGCTATGGAAGGGAACCGGCATCCTGATCTATGACAACGGCGGGAACGTGATCTGGAGCAAGGGGGACCCGGATTTTCAACGTGCGGCGGCAGGCTGGATAGTACCCGAACAGCCGCAAGACGGGCGCGGCGGGGAAGTGCGGCGCTTTCCGGCTTCCGAATACGCGCCGGTCACACTGGGGGATCGTGAGTACCGGTTCGTCCAGAAACAGTCTGAGCTGACGGGCTGGAAGGTGGCCATGTGCATTCCGGAAGAGGAGATCATGGGGGAGATCCGGCGGATGAAGCTGCTGCTGTACGCGGTGCTCGCCGTATTGGTGCTGCTTTCTTTTGCACTGTTCACGCTGCTGTATATGCAGATTTCGACTCCGATCCGCCAGCTGATGGCCGGCATCCGGCGCGTCGAGAGCGGGGCGGCGTTCGTCCCGGTGCCCATATCGATGATGGACGAATTCGGTTATTTGCAGAAACGGTTTAACGATATGGTCGTGAATGAGCAGCAGATGCGCCAAGCGATGTTCGAGCAGGAGCTGCGCGGCAAGGATGTGGAGCTCAAGCTGCTGCAATCGCAGATGAATCCGCACTTTCTGTACAATACGCTGGATTCGATCTACTGGGCGGCCGAGCGTTCGGACAATAACGAGATCAGCGACATGGTGCTCGATTTGTCGCGGTTTTTCCGGCTGAGCTTAAGCAGGGGCAAGGAGTTCGTTACCGTTCGCGAGACGATCGACCATCTGAAGACGTATATCCGGATTCAGCAGTTCCGGCATAAAGGTAAGTTCGAAGTGGAATGGGATATCGATGATACGCTGCATGAGGTGAAGATCATTAAGCTGATGCTGCAGCCTGTCGTGGAAAATGCGATCGTTCACGGTCTGGAAGCTTTGGCTGACGCCTGCCGGCTTCGGGTGAGAACGGTTCGGGACGGGCCGTGGATCTTATTCGAGGTGACGGACTCGGGTATCGGCATTCCGGCTCCCCGGCTTAAGGAGCTGCTGGAGGCCGTGCGCGACGAACGGCCCGAGGGCGGGAAGACGTACGGGCTGCGCAATCTGTATCAGCGGCTGCGGCTCATATATGGCGAAGAAGATATGCGATTCGAGATGACGAGCGAACCGTTCGGCGGGACGACCGTGGCGATCCGGATCGCCGAGTCCAGATTAGAGGGGGTCCGCCATGAAGATGAAGGTGATGATCGTCGAGGATGAGCCTAGAGTACGGGAAGGGCTGTCGGAGGCGATCGCCTGGAACGAACACGGGATGGAGCTGGTCGGGACGGCCGAGAACGGTCTCGACGGGCTTGAGGCGTTTCGCCGCTATCGGCCCGACCTGGTGCTTGCCGACGTGCGGATGCCTGTCATGGACGGCCTGCAGATGGCGGAGCAGATTGTGGAGGAGCAGCCGGAGACGCTTCTGATCGTGCTTACCGGTTATGACGAGTTCGAATACGCGCAGAAAGCGATCCGGCTCGGCGTCCGCAATTATTTGCTCAAGCCGATCGGCAAGCGGCAGCTGCTCGAAGAGTTGCAAAGCGCGAGGGACGATTGGCGCGAAGCTCTGGATCGCAAGCACGACACCGAGGCGATACGCCGCAGCATGGAACGGCAGCTGCCTGTCCTCCGCTCGGCTTTTATGGAAGACTGGTTGAACGGGGAAGGGAAGAGAACCGGGCCGATCGGAGAGAAAATCGCCTTCTTCGATCTGCCTCTCGACGATACGGGACTTGCGGCGGTGGCGGTGTTCGAGCTCGACCGGACCGAGTCTCCCGCTGACGATCCGCTGCTGCAATTCGCCATGCACAATATCGTCTCCGAGCAGTTAGGAGGCTGCGGCATCTCGCATCTGCGGGGCAACGGACAGACGGTCGTCATCTATCAGTCGGTCACCGCCAAAGACAGCTTGAACGAACTGCTTTTATGGGTGGAGCGCGCCAAGCGGGAAGCGGCACGGTATCTGAAAGTATCGATTACGGTCGGTGTCGGCAGCCGGGTGGTGCCGCTGGCGGAAGTGCCGGCCGTGTTCACAGAAGCCCAGCAGGCGCTGCGGCTGAAGCTGTCGGTCGGAGCGGGACTCGTCTTGTACGAGGATCTGGTGCTGCCTCCGTCCGGACACTTGCCGCTGCTGACCGACTCCGATCAGACGCTGATCGTTCATTGCGTCGAGCTGAACGACGAAGCGGAGCTGGAGCGCGTGATCAGACAGTTTTTCGACAGTGCCAAACGTCTCGATCCTCCTCATAAATATCCCGAGGAGCTGTTTTTCCCGTTTGCTGGACTGTTCGTGTCGCTCGTGCACCGGTTGGGCCGAGGCGTGCGGAGCGTGCTGGACGAGGAAGACTACAAGCTGTTCCGTTACCCGGAGCAGTTCCGCTCGCTGGATGAGATGGGCCGCTGGTGGTGCGACCGGTTTATCCGGATCAGCCTGCAGTTCGATAATTACCGGAAGGCGCGCAAGGTCAAGCTGATGGAGGCGGTCATGACTTATGTCGAGGAGCATATCTTCGACAAAATCACGCGCGAGGATGCGGCGGAACATATCCGAATCAACTCCTCCTACTTAAGCAGGCTGTTTCGCGAAGTAACCGGGGAGGCGTTCTCCGATTTCGTGCTTCGTAAAAAGATGGAAAAGGCAATGAGCCTGCTTCAGGAAGAGCAGGCGCTTGTGTACGAAGTGGCGGACCGGCTCGGGTATAAGGACCCGAGCTACTTCTCGCGGGTGTTCAAGAAGTATACGGGACGCAGTCCGTCCGATTTTGCCTGATAGAATGTTGCCGATTCGCAGCTGCCCTTTTTCCGCAGCTTTCCCTTTCCTTACAAAAAAGGATATGCAGATTGCGGGATAATTGCATGTTCTCCACCCCGGCGGCTATCGTATGATGATTACGAATAGAGGATGTGCAAAGGGGAAAAGGGAGGGGTACGATGAACAAGAAGATGAATGGACAAAGCAGGATAGGGGTAAAAAACTGTATGGCTCCGGTTTCCGCCGCCGTTCTGCTGCTTCTCCTCGCCGCGTGCGGGGCTGAGAAACAACAGATGACGGCGGAGGGACCGTCCGGTACGACGCCCGTGAAGAAAGACCCGGTCAAGCTTGTCTTTTATTCGACGGCAGGCTGGACGCAGGAAGCTTTCAACGAACGGTTCGGCGATACGATGAGGAAGAAGTTTCCTGAGTATGAGATCGAATACGTTGCTTCGGGCAAAGGGATGGAGTTTCCGGATATGCTTTCGGCGGGAGCGCAGATCGACGTCTACTGGCAGGCGGTGGACAATACGATTCCTCATCTGCTCCAATACAAACTGGAATACGATATGACGGAGCTGATTAAGAAATACGGCGTCAATTTGAACCAACTGGAGCCCTCCTCTGTAGAAGCGGCGAGATCGATGTCAAACGGGAAAATGTATGCGCTACCAATCGTGAATAATGCAGCCGCCCTATACTACAACAAAGATTTGTTCGATAAGTTCGGCGTACCGTATCTGAAAGACGGGGTGACCTGGGACGAAGTGATCGGGGTGGCCAAGCGCATGCGCAGGACGGATGGAGGGCTTGAATATTACGGCATCGGAAGCGATGTTCAGCCGCATCTGAATTTGAGCTCCTTATCGATCCCGTACGTCGATCCGAAGACGGAGAAGCCGACCATTCTGACGAACGGCGGCTGGAGCACGATCTTTAACCAGCTTATTGAGATGAAGAAGACGACGGACTACAAGTCGCTTAATGCGAGCAACTTCGTTCAGGAGAAAAACTTGGCGATGGTTGACGGGCTGGCCAACGCGTTTTTGAACTTCGATATGACAACGCTTAATTGGGATCTGGTCAGCTATCCCTCCTACAAGTCCGCACCCGGAATCGCCTCACAGCCGTTGCCTACGATGTTCGGCATTACCTCGATCAGCAAGCATAAGGAAGCCGCTGCCGAAGTTCTCGCCTATATGCTGTCCGAGGAGGTGCAGAAGTCGTTGTCCGAGCGGGCGATCATTCCGGTGCTGCAAAGCGATACAGTTATGAAAGCGTTCGCAAAAAACAGCAAATACAAAGATAAAAACTTTCAGGCCATTCTTGGCAAAAAGTTCGCGCCGATTACACCGAAAGTTACGTACGAAGCCAAGGCCCGGTCCATCTACGGCAAATATATCCAGGATCTTGCCAAAGGCACGATCGATCTGAACACCGCCTTCCGGCAAATCGACGAGGAGATGGTCAAATTGATCGCCGAGGAGAAAGCGAAGTAGCCGGCCCGATAAAGGTGGAGCGAAACCGGAAACGTCCCTTCCGGGCGAAAAGTGAAAAGAGAAAAGCCTTCACCCTTTAGTGGGGATGAAGGCTTCTTTTTGCAGCGGCCGTTAAGATTAGGGCCGAATTAGGCCAGGCTGTGTTTACGGATGGCGGGCGGAACGTCGAGCAGCTTGTTCAACTGCAGGAAAGCCCGCTTCGGCTTCACGAGAATATCGATGATGTTGAACGACCACTCGGTGATGGCCGGAATATGAATGGCATTAATGCCGGTCTCCAGCGCCGGAACGACATCGGTACGGATCGAATTGCCGATCATCCATGTCGCATTGCGGTCGAACTTGCTTTGGGTCAAAATCGATTCGAGCACTTCCGTCGTTTTATGGGGAGAGATAAACAACCGGTCGCCGAAGAAAGAGTCCAGTCCCATTTTACTCACCTTGCCTTGCTGGATCGAAGGTTCACCGCCTGTATATAGAAACAGCTCGTGCCCTGCGTGCCGGAGCTTCTCCAGCGTCTCCGTCATGTCCGGGTAAGGCTCGATCTCAGGAAATTCGTATACGCTCTTGCCCAGCTCATACAGCCTTTTCCGTTCTTCTGCGCTGGGCTTCCGCCCGGTTTGGGCCGAGAAGTAGTCGTACGTCTCCAGAAACGACTGGGGAAAATGACCGGCGGCAAACCCGAGCTTGTGTATGCCGGCAATATCGAACTCGGACTGCTTGCGGCGCACCTCGTCTTCGGTCAGCCGATACCCATTGAACCATGTCGTCATCAGATCGGCGAATTGGATCAGCACCGCGTCGAAATATTTGTTGCAGTGAATCAGCGTATCGTCCAGATCGAACAGAATCGTTTGTTTGGGCATGCCGCATTCGCCTCCTTGTACGGATGAAATTCTTTCAGCGGGTACCCTCTATTGTAACACGATTTGCGGGGCATCCTAAAAAGGTTTCGTAAATCTTGCAACAGGAGGAAGGTGGAGCTAGCATGAGCATAACGAACAAAGCACATTCCGGCCGGTGGAAAGCGCGGCTTGGCACAAGCGGGCTGACCGCCGCGGTCCTGCTTCTGACCGTAACGGCGACCGGCTGCCAGCAGACGAATTACCGGATGAAAGAGCAGCAAAACCCGAATCAGGACACCCGGGGCACCCGGGATGAGCGTTACCTGGAGGACCGGGTTAATACGAACCTTCCGCAAGGCGGTACGACTCCGCAGGACGTATACGACCGGCAGCAAAACATTCGCCCCGGCGACGCAAACGGCGGCAATCCGCCGACCGTGGAAGGGGACAACATCATCGAGCCGGGCTCGATGAAGCAGATTTATCGCTAGGCGCGATCGTTATCGAGCAGCGCCGAGAGGGGCTGCGCTACCCGTACGGCAGCGCCTGATTGATCCCGGTCCTTACAAGGAAACCCCCGGTTCCCTGCCCAAGCAGAGTTCCGGGGGTTCGTTATAAGTGCTGCGTAATTGAGCCCCGTCTTGCGAAAATTATTCCGTCGCTACCGACTGATCGGCCTGCATGCCGACCGGCGAGATGCGAACGAAGTTCGCGTCCAGGTCGCCCAGCAGCGCTTCGATGCGCGCAGCCGCTTCCGTCTGTCCGGAGACTTGCAGCTCTTCGCGGTAAGCGGCGAGCAGCCCGGTCAGATCGGCGCGGCTTTGCGTGCCGAGCGGCTGAATACTGACCTTCGCGCCTTTGGCAATGCGGCGCTCGATTGCTTGTGTATCGAGGCCCATCTCCGGCACGAGACGCTGGTAGATGACGCCGCCGGTCATGCCGGCGCAGATCCATGGACCCGGATCGCCCATCACGACAGCGCGGCCGTTCGTCATATACTCGAACGCGAAGCCTTTCAAGTTCGCGCGGCTCGCGATCGAACCGAGCGCGTCTTGCAGCGGCTGGGTCACTTCGCCGCCGAAGATGACGTCGGCGCCCGACAGCCGGATGCAGGCACGGGAGTCCGCGCCGCCCTGTACGATAAACAATCCTTTCTGCGCGCCGTAGCAGAACGATTTGCCGACAGAGCCGTCGATCCGCACTCCATTTTTACCAGGTGCTTTCAGGATGGCGACTTTGCCGCCGAACGACATTTTGCCGACGCCGTCCTCGGCTCCGCCGTGTACGGTAATGTTCACGCCGCGGGCGTTGAAGGCGGCGAGGCCGTTGCCCGGCACCGAGCCGTCAGCGAGCGTAAGCGACACTTCCGGCAGGCTGTCGTAGCTGCCGTCGAATCGGTCGCGGACGCGATGGCTGGAGAAGCGGCTGCCGATAATACGCGATTCCGCGTCGATCTTCGACCATCTGCGCTCCACAGCCCGGTCGAACGCGAGTACGTCGGGATAAAACTCTTGGCCTTCCGCGCCTGCGGCAATCCGGATATCGGACGATACGGCCGCAGCCGCTTCCGCCTGAGCGTCAGCCGCTTGCAGGAACGACAGCGGAGCCGGACGAAGCAGGTCGGACAGATCGATCCGGTCCAGATGGTCGACCTGCTTCAGCAGGTCGGAGCGGCCTACGAGCTCCTGCAGGCTGGTATAGCCGAGCTTCGCCACGATCTCGCGAATCTCGTCGCCGAACTGGCCGAACAGACGAACAAGCGAATCGACGGCCAGATCGAACTGGCGCGGTACGAAGCGGCGAAGTCCTTTTTCCTCGGCTTCCTCCATATGATCGATTTGCGTGGCGATCCCGACATGGCACGTATCGAGGTGACAGCCGCGGCAGGTCGTACAACCGATGGCAAGCATCGCGATCGTTCCGAAGCCAACCCGGTTCGCGCCGAGCAGCACCTGCTTCACGACGTCCGAACCGGACTTCATGCCGCCGTCGGACCACAGCTCCACTTTGTGGCGGAGGCCCGCTTCGATCAGGGCGACGTGAGCGAGCTTCGTCCCGATCTCGGTAGGCAGCCCGACGTGTGTCAGCGAGTGAATCCGCGCCGCACCCGTGCCGCCGTCGAAGCCGGACAAAGTAATAACGTCCGCGCCGGCTTTGGCGACGCCTACGGCAATCGTGCCGATTCCCGGAACGATCGGTACTTTGACGATGATTTGCGCCTTGCGGCCGCTTGCTTCCTTCAGCTCGGAGATCAGCTGCGCCAGATCCTCGATCGAATAAATGTCATGGTTGTTCGATGGCGAGATCAGGTCGGAGCCGATCGTCGCATTACGGGCTGCGGCGATTTTGGCGGTAACCTTGGAGCCCGGCAGATGGCCGCCTTCGCCCGGCTTCGCGCCTTGGCCGATCTTGATCTCGAGGAACGCCACGGCGTTCGCCAGCTCGACGTTGACGCCGAAACGTCCGGACGCGACCTGGGCCCCGCGGGTCCGCTTGTAGCGGCCGAGCATGTCTTTGATCTCTCCGCCTTCACCATTCATCGTCACCATGTTAAGACGCTCGCCGGCTTCCGCATAAGCGCGGAACGCCGTTTCGTTCTGCGAGCCGAACGACATGGAGGAGATGAGCATCGGCAGACTGTGCTTGCCGACCGAAATATCGACTTGGGACGGATCGACCGGCTTGCGCCCCGACTTTTCATAATCGAATTCGGCGACGTGACGGATCGATATCGGATTTTTCTTTTCTTCCTCATACAGCTTGTCGCGGTATTCGCTGTAAGGCGCTTCGCCCGATGCGGCGTCGCCGAGCGCTTTCCACATCCGCTGGAAGAAACGGAAGTTTTTCCCCGCTTTCGCCTTCGGATTGTGATAATCCGTCCAGCGGGCTTCGGCGTCCTTCTCCAGTTCGGCATACCCGGTGCCCGCTTGTTCGCTGCCTAAATAATTGACGATATCAAGCACTTCCGCCAGCTCCGGCTTTAATCCGATCGAGGAGAAGAATCGGGTATACCCGCGCAGCTCGTGCGTTCCGATCGTGGAGATTACTTTCTCCAGCCCTTTTTGCAAGGTCAGCAGCACTTTGCGGGCTGCAGCGGCACCGTCTTTGACAGCGGCCGTCTCGAACAGGATGTAAGGAGAGACGATTTCCGCGCCCAGACCGCAGGCCAGCGCAATATCGTGCAGGTTGCGGATCGAAGCGGAACGGACCGCAATCGAAGCGCGGCGGCGCAGATTGTCGCCGGACCCGAGCTTGACGGCGCGAAGCGCGACGTCGATCCTGGAGATAGCCAGATGCGGGTCCATCCACAGGTTGTCGTCCTGATGCACGGCCGCGTCGTCGAGCAGCACGAGGACCGCGCCGTTTTGGACGGCGTCGACGGCATCCAGCGCAAGCTGGTTCAGAGCGCCCTGAAGCGACGATCCGCGCTTGAACGACAGCGATAAGCTCGCCACCGCGTGTTCGCCCTGTTTCCGGCATTCCGCCATAATTTGCTCCAGCGACATATGGCCGATCTCTTCCAGCGAACCGATCCCGTTCTCGCCTTCGAGCACCATCGGCGCCATAATCTCAAACCGCGTCTCGCTGCCCGGCTGTCCATAGACGGAAGGACGGCGTCCGATGATCACGCGGGTGGAGAAATGCTCCTGCTCGCGGTCGCGGTCGATCGCCGGATTCGTGACGACGGCGACGCTCTCTTTAATAAAATCGGGAATGTTCTGACGTTCCCAATGAATAGCCGCGTGCGGAGCGTCGTGTCCGAGCGAACGGATCGGCTCGGCGCCCGTTTGCGACATCGATTCAATCATCTGGATGCCGTCGCGGTCCCAGCCGAACGCGCTGTACACATTATCGGCAGCAGCAACTTTAGGGAACCGCTCGACCGCTGCATCCGTCTTGCCGAAAGACAAGTGGCCGCCCATTCCTTGCAGGTCGATGCGGGACTTCGTCCGTTCCAGCACGAGGGTTTGCAGCTCGCCGTAAGGGACGACGCGAACCGGCTGTCCTGGGGTCAGCACGACGCCGATTTTCTCTCCCGGTGCGGTAGGCTTCGGCTCGGCGACCATTTCGTCAACCGTGATGATGCCTTGCTCGGAGGAGAAATAAAGCGACGTCTCGCTTTCGACCATCCATACCGGACGGAGCCCGAGAGCGTCTACGCTGAATACGCACTCGTTGCCGTAGCGCGATACGATACCTGCCGGTCCTTGGGCATAGTGACCCCAGATCTGGCGATAATACATATACAAGTCCTGCAATTCCGGACGGAACAGCTTGATTTCATTATGAATCGGCGGGAAGACAAGCTCCATCGCTTCGAACAGGCTCATCCCGAACCGGTGAATAAACGTCTCGATCACCCGGTTCATATCCTGCGAATCGCTTCCGCCGTCGACGAGCGGTACGCCGATCATGTCGGCTTCGTAGCGCATTTTCTTCACCGTATTGATTTCACCGTTATGGCCGAGCAGGGAGAAGGGCTGTACCCGGAAAAAGCTCGACAGCGTGTTCGTCGAATACCGGTTGTGACCTATCGTCACTTGAGCCGCGAACAACGGATCTTGCGTGTCCTTGAAATATTTGGGCAAAATGCTCGCCGCGCCCATCACTTTGTAAGCGGCTGTCACGTTGCTGAGCGAAGCTACGTGCACCGTGAAGCGGGCTTCGATCGCCGCATGCAGCTCGAACAGGTGGTCGGCTGCCACTACGCCTTCTTGCTCGCACAGGGCGGCTACCTGCCAGAAGCACGGCTCGTCGAGGCGTCCGTTACGGCCCAGCACGCTGCTGTCCGTCTGCGCTTCCTGTTCGATCAGAATCCGGATGCCGCGCTCCGCGAACATCGAACGGATCGTTTCCTGAATGTCCGCTACGGATTGATCCAGCTTGCGCGGAATGAAGATATGCGCGATCGAGAAGTTCGGGTCTTCGGCCAATTGTCGGGACAAGCCGGCGTCTTCCAGACGTTTCGCCCAGAGCGCCCGCGGGATGTCGGTCAAAATGCCGCAGCCGTCGCCTTCGCCGTCGATAAACCCGGAGCGGTGCTCCATCTTGACGAGCGCATCGATCGTTTTCTGAATATTGTCACGGGACGGGTGTCCGTCTTTTTCGATAATACAAATAATGCCGCAGCTGTCGTGCTCGGTCGTTAACAGGTCTTGAAAACGACCCTCGTTGATCATGGATGTATGCATATTGTAATTTCAGCCGGTACTTCGAGGGAGCCTAAAAAAACCTTCACCGGCCTACTGACCTCCTTAATTGGGTTAAAGAACCTCGCCAGACGACAAAGAAACGTACGCTTCTTCGGTTACGTCATGTCCTAAGTCCTGTTGTGCATCAGTCACTGCTGTCGTGTCGGATTATAGGTCGCCGGTTTTCGGTTAAGGGGTTGTAGGTTTTTAATGGGTTTAAGGTTTTGGTTTTTGGTTTCAGATGGAATAAAGGTTGTTTTATGGGATTAATTGGGTTTTTGGTTTAGAGTTGTTGGTTTAAGGGTTATAGGTTTTTTAGTTTTTGGTTTAGGGTTATTGGTTTTTGGTTTTTGGGTTTTGTTTGGGTTATTGGTTTTTGGTTTCAATGGTTTTAGGTTGTATTAGTTTATAAATGGGTAACAGGTGTTGTGACAAACAGGGTTAACGTTGAAAAAAATATTTCGGCCGTGAGTGTACAACGTTTTGCCGTCCATGAGGACGGGCCGGTTCGGCATCCGGTACAAAGGTTCTCGGGGACGGGTGGGCTGCTTCCAACGGCCGTTTCGAAGCGGGACCGCCCGGTGAGACGAAGGGACCGGATGACCTCACCTCTTTGGCCCGGATGGGCCGGATAGCGAAGAAATCATCCTATCAAAAAACTACACTAAGAATCATAACACGAATTTTGCGATACTTCAAGTAAATGTCAATTATTTTCAGAAAACATCAGTCTCCTAGAACGATATGGAAGTGTGCGCGTTAGTCGGATAAACCTTCACAAAAAATACACGAACATAGAATGAGATCGTCTCATTGAATGTTCGTGTATGTGGACAAAGTTATTTTATTTCATAGCGGCAAAAGCGCGGTCGGCCGCTTCGATGGTAGCGTCGATATCCGCTTCCGTATGGGCGGTCGTCAAAAACCAGGCTTCGTATTTCGAAGGGGCGAGACAGATGCCTTGATTCAACATCAGCCGGAAAAACAAGGCGAATTGTTCTCCGTCCGTCTGCTGCGCATCCTCGTAATTGCGGACCGGATGATCGCAGAAATGAGTGGAGAAGGCGCCGCCGATCCGGTTAATCGTCAGCGGTATGCCGTGCCTGCGGGCGCCGTCTGCGATACCGCCGGCCAGCTTCTCCGACAAGGCGCTCATACGCTCGTATACGCCCGGCTGACGAAGCGTCTCCAGGCAGGCGATGCCGGCGGCGATGGAGGCGGGGTTGCCTGCCATCGTCCCTGCTTGATAGGCGGGGCCAAGCGGAGCGACCCGCTCCATAATGTCGCGGCGTCCGCCGTAAGCGCCGATCGGCAGGCCGCCGCCGATAATTTTGCCCATGGCGGTCAGGTCGGGCTCGATTGCGGCGTGATCCGGGAAGTGTCCCCCCGCATACGTCTGGGCCGCTCCGTAATGCAGCCGGAAGGCGACGATCACTTCGTCATAAATGACGAGAGCTCCGTGAGCCCGCGTCAGCCTGCACAAGCCTTCCAGGAAGCCGGGCTCCGGCATAACCATCCCGAAATTGCCGACGATCGGCTCCACCATAACGGCGGCCACTTCGTCGCCCCAGCGTTCAAGCGCCGCCTCCAGCGCCGGCAGGTCGTTATATGGAACGGTGATGACTTCCTTCGCGATGCTGACCGGAATGCCGGCGCTGTCCGGTATGCCGAGAGTCGAAGGGCCGGAGCCCGCGGCGACGAGTACGAGATCCGAATGGCCGTGATAGCAGCCGGCGAATTTAATGATTTTGTCCCGTCCGGTGTACGCCCGGGCGACGCGGACTGTGGTCATGACCGCCTCCGTCCCCGAGTTGACGAAGCGGACTTTGTCCAGAGACGGAACCGCTTCTTTCAGCATCCGGGCGAACGTAATCTCCAGTTCGGTCGGAGTGCCGTACAACGTGCCGTTTGCAGCCGCTGTACAGATCGCCTCGGTTACATGAGGATGCGCATGTCCGAGGATGATCGGACCGTAAGCGGCCAAATAATCGATGTAACGGTTGCCGTCGACGTCCCAGAAGTAAGCTCCTTGCGCCCGTTCCATAAAGACGGGTGCTCCGCCTCCCACCGCCTTGAACGATCGGGAAGGACTGTTTACCCCGCCGACGATATGTCGTTGTGCCTCTTCGTACAGTTGTAAGGATTGTTTCCGGTCTGGTTGCTGGATCATACTCATTTGCAATATCATCTCCTGTATGAATTCAAACCGAATTTGCTGCAGAGCCGTAAGGAGGGAGTGGCTGCTCTTCTGAATTGCGTTTTGGATGGAAGCAGGTGTGGATCTTTCGGGAATCATCTTGCTGCAGTCTCATTGTACCTGTTGCCCAACAAAAAATCACTACAGCCGTTGCCGGCTGTAGTGAGTGTTATTGCCATTCGTCAAGTAAACTTCAAAATAGAACGGTTCCAAAGCCTCTAAGAGCTGGTGCCTGCGGAACTGCCGGACGATCCCCCGGTTGTGCCGCCGTTTGTCGACGAGCTGCCCGTAGAACCGTTCGTACCGCTGCCGGTTCCTTGGGACGGCTTCTGCGGAATGCCGTTGCCGGTACCGTCGGGAATGATTGTAATATCGATCGGTTTTTCCGGTTTCGTGCCGCTTGTTCCTGCCGATCCGGACGTACTTCCAGTTCCGGTGGAACTGCCGGTTCCGGTTCCGCTGCCATTCCCTGTTGTCGTTCCGCCGCCGTTCGCTCCGCTTGGCGTACTGCCTGCCGTGCTGCCTGAGCCGGTCTTGCCTTCCCCGGCGTCCGGCTTATTGCCCGTGCCCGGCGTGCCTGTGGAGTCGTCCGGCTTTTTGGCGCCGTTCGTAGTGCCGGAGCCTGCCGTTCCGGTGTCGGGCTTCACCGCGGATGAACCGGAGGTGCTGCCGGACGCGGTACCCGGCTTCGTGCTTCCGGTGCTGCTCGGCGGTTTGGTGGAGCTTGTCCCGGTCTTCGTCCCGCCGGACGTCGCGCCCGAGCTGGAGCCGGACTTGTCGCTGCCGCCTGCGGTTACGCCGCTGCTGCTTGACGAAGATCCGCTTCTTGCGGGAGTGCCGCCGCCGTTCGAACCCGAGGCTGAGCCCGATCCGTTCCGCTCCGGCTCCGTTCCTTCCGTTTCGGTATCGTCGGAAGAAGAGGTGCGCTCCAGCTGGTTTTTGACGAACTGATGCAGCTTCTGCTTGTTGACTGTAATAACGGAAGCGCCCCCGACATTGTCCTCCTGCAGCAGGTTCAGCGGAGGGATTTGCTGGCTGTTGATGCCTTGGGCTTTGACTTCAAATCCGAGCGAACCGAGCTTGATCATATCGGTAATGGATATGTTGGTCGTGATGTAAGGATCGATTTTGTTCAAAATGCTCGGCAGACGCAAGATCGATGATGTCGTCTGAAGCTCCTCGGCGACGGCCGTCATGAATTTGCGCTGGCGTTCGGTCCGCGAGTAGTCGGACATCGCGTCATGACGGAAGCGCACGTACTGGAGGGCGGTTTTGCCGTCCATATGCTGAAGCCCTTTCTTCAAATTAATGTCGAATTCGGGCTCTTCCGAGTCGCGGTATTTCATATCCTTCTCGACTTCGAGCTCGATGCCGCCGATGGCGTCTACGAGCGCCATAAAGCCCTGGAAGTCGGTGTAAACGTAATATTGGATGGACAGGCCGAGCAAGTCGCCTACCGTCTTCATCGCCAGATTCGGACCGCCGTAAGCGAGAGCGGCGTTGATCCTATCGTCGCCATGTCCGGGTATTTTCACGTAAGTATCGCGAAGGATGGAGAATAAATTCGCTTTTTTGGTTACCGGATCGACGGAGACGACCATGATCGTATCGGATCGGGGCACCTCGTTTTTGGAAAGCCCGCGGGCATCGGCTCCGAGCAGCAAAATGTTGACCCGCTCCTTGCCCTCCCATTTTGGCGGAGCCTCTTCCTTCTGGCTCGTCGGTTGAGGTTTGAACTGAGAGAAAAGCGGATCATCCTGCTTTTCCTGAATATGATTGCCGAATTGGTATAAAGAATATCCATAATAGCCGACGACGCATAGGATGACCGCCGTAAGGGACAACGCGATCCATTTCACCTTTCTCCACATGCTTCCAACTCCTTTAGACCCGGTTCGACTTTTCCTTCTGGCGCTGTTTTCGTGTATCATAAAATTCGGGATCGTTCAACAAAATTAATGTATCCAAAACGTGCGGCAATATCATCAAGCGCCTATTCCATTATACGTGCCGGGGAATAACCGTCGCAACCCCGAGCCTTGACGGATGCGGAATTTCAATGGGCCGGCCGGCAACCAGCAGCCAAAAGTTGGCTTGGCATCAACGGAATCGGGGCCCGGGCACGTTGGCGGAGCTTGTCGTTTGCACTCGTTTCATGTAGGAGGAATCATTATGACAGACGCGTCTATTGCGATAAAAGTTCAAAATCTGCGCAAACAATTTCGCGTTCAGAAAAACCGGGAAGGACTAAAAGGCGCCCTTCGCGACCTGTTCAAGCGCGAATACACGGAGGTTGCCGCCGTCAAGGATATCAGCTTCACCATTCCGAAAGGGGAAATATGCGGCTATATCGGCGAGAACGGGGCGGGCAAATCGACCACGATCAAAATGCTGACAGGCATACTCGTTCCGACCTCCGGCGATCTCGAGGTGGGCGGGTATGTCCCGTACAAGGAGCGGGAGAAATTCGTCCGGCGGATCGGCGTCGTATTCGGCCAGCGAAGCCAGCTGTGGTGGGATATCGGCGTTATCGAGTCGTTCCAACTGCTGCGCAAAGTATACCGGGTGCCCGAAGTCGAATACCGGCAGCGGCTCGGCGAATTGACGGACCGGCTGCAGCTTGGCGATCTGCTTCATCGCCCCGTTCGCAAGCTGAGTCTGGGGCAGCGGATGCGCTGTGAGCTGGCGGCTTCCCTGCTGCACAACCCGGATATTTTGTTTCTGGACGAGCCGACGATCGGACTCGATATTGTCGTGAAGACGGAAATTCGCGAATTTCTCAAACAGATGAACCGTCAGTACGGTACGACGATATTGCTTACGACGCATGACCTGCAGGATATTGAAGCTTTATGTACGCGCGTCATTATGCTGGACGACGGCAATATTATTTATGACGGCAACCTCGACGAGCTGAAGACGCGTTGGGGCAAAGGCCGGGAAATTACGTTCCGCCTGCACGAGCCGGTCTCGCTGGATACGCTGAACGGATTGACCGAAGGGCTCGGCGTTACGTGGAGCAAAGAAAACGAGCTGGCGGCTAGCGTATGGGTGCCGTTCGAAGCGGCCCCTGTATCGGTGGTGCTCAGCCGGGTAGTCGGAGCGGTCGAAGTCGGGGATGTGAGTATCCTCGAGCCGAACACGGACGATATCGTACGGGAGATTTACAAGTCCGGCTCTGCGGAAGCGCGGAGCGAATCGCCGGCGCACGGGCGGTCCGGGCCGGACCCGGACAAGCGGGATGGGAACGGCGAATCCGGCGGCGGGGAAGAGCCGGGAGCAGGTGCCGGGCCGGCGTCTGACGCTGCGAACGGCGGCGGAGACAGTGACGGCGCAGAGCCGCAGACAGCCGTTCCGGCAGGGGCGAAGGGAGCGGGCCGTCTTGCTTAACACGTATGCATACGTCATCCGGATCCGCTTCATGATGATGCTGGCTTATCGCGTGAACTATTACAGCGGAATCCTTATTTATGCGCTGAATATCGGAGCGTACTACTTCTTATGGAAAGCGATCTACGGCTCCAGCGAGACGCTGGGCGGCATGACCGTGACTCAGATGACGACTTACGTCGCGGTTTCGTGGATGGCGCGGGCGTTTTATTTCAACAATCTGGATCGCGAGATCGCTACCGAAATTAGGGACGGAAGCGTCGCGGTCCAATTTATCCGGCCCTATAACTATCTGGTCGTCAAAATGATGCAGGGCTTCGGAGAGGGCTTGTTCCGCCTGCTGCTGTTTTCGGTGCCGGGCATGATCATCGCTTCGCTGCTGTTCCCCGTCCAGCTTCCCAAGGAACCGGCCGTTTGGGCCGTGTTTATGATCATGATGTTTTTCAGCTTTTTGATTAATTCGCAGATTAATATGCTGACCGGACTGTTCGCCTTTTTCGTGGAAAACAACGAAGGCATGATGCGGATGAAGCGGGTTGCGGTCGATCTGTTCTCCGGTCTGATTATTCCGGTATCGCTGTTCCCCGGTTTTATGGCCAGGGTGCTGGAATGGCTTCCGTTTCAGGCGATAACGTATTTGCCGGGATCGGTATTTACCGGCCGCGTCACCGGAGCCGCCGTGTACCAAGCGATGTTCGTGCAGTTCGTCTGGTTTGCGGTCTTAATTGTTCCGATCTGGTGGATGTGGCGGAAAGCGCGCGGCCGGCTGTTTGTCCAAGGGGGGTGAAGGGATGTTTTACGCTTCGTTATTTATCGATTATTTCAAAGATTATTTGAAACGGCGGCTGACCTACCGGTCGGACTTTCTGATCGAGATCGTGTCGGACTTGCTGTTTCAAGGGATGAACCTCATTTTCATTCTCGTCGTATTCCTTCATACCCCGCTGCTGGGCGGCTGGTCTCAAGAGCAGGTTGTGTTTATATACGGATATTTTATGGTGCCGTACGGGATATTCAGCTGTTTCTTCAACTTGTGGGGGTTTACCGAGCGGTATATCGTAAAGGGTGAGATGGACCGTATTCTGACGCGTCCCGCCTATAATTTATGGCAGATTGTACTGGAAAATCTCGATCCCGCCTCATTGTCCGGTACTGTCGTCGGTTTGTTCATTATGGGGTATGCGGGGGCGCAGTTGGACTTGTCCATCGCTTGGTACGATCCGATTATGTTCGTGCTGTTTACAGCCGGGGCGATTATGATTTACGGGGGAGTGTACATCTCGCTGACGTCGGTCTCGTTTTTCTCGGACGCGCCGACGGGCATTTTGCCGCTGATGTGGAACATTCAGAACTACGGAAGGTATCCGGTCAATATTTATAACAAAACGATCAAGTTCGTGCTGACGTTCGTCACCCCGTTCGCTTTCGTCGGCTTTTATCCGGCGGCTTATTTCCTGGACCGGGAAGGCTGGGGCTGGATCGCGCTGTGGACGCCTGTCGTCGGCATCGTATTTTTGACGATCGGCTTATCGCTATGGAATTTCGGCGTGAAACGGTATCGGGGAGCCGGATCTTGAGCCGCGGAAAAGCCAGAGGCTTCGAATCTGCGAAGACGGGTTCGAATCGGGTCGGGATTAAAAAGAAAGTAGAGAGAGGGATCGGAGATGTCGCTTTTACAAATCGGACAACCGGCGCCGGACTTCAAGCTTCCGGCCTCGACCGGCAAATCTATATCGCTGAGCCAATTCGCCGGCAAAAAAGTCGTGCTGTTTTTTTACCCCCAGGACATGACCCCCACCTGCACGGCGGAAGCGTGCGAATTCCGCGACGGGATTGGCAAGTTCCGCAGACACGGCGCGGTTGTGCTGGGCATTAGCCCGGACCCTGTGAATCGTCATTTGAAGTTTGCGGAGCAATATGGCCTGCCTTATCCGCTGCTGGCCGACGAGGAGCTGGAAGCGTGCAAGCTGTACGACGTATGGAAGCTGAAGAAGCTGTATGGCCGCGAATATATGGGAGTGCAGCGTTCGACGTTCCTGATCGACCGGGAAGGCAAGCTGGCCCGCGAATGGCGCAACGTGCGGATCAAGGGGCATGTGGAAGCGGTGCTGGCGGCGGTGAAAGGGCTGGAGTAGATGGAAGGTAGTAGGGTGAGCTTGCTGATGTCGGATCGAAAGACCGGGAGAATGCGTCCAGTTCGATTAACAGCGTGAATCATGAACGGGGTAGATCTTTTCTGCGGTCTAGGTCGGCTAAGGGCAGGCGAGAAGCGCTACTCACAGCGCTGCCCAACCTGAACCAAACTTGTGGTTATATAAGTTGAACTAAATATCATCTATGAATAAGCTGAATGTAGTGGAGAAAAGAAATTAGCTTGAAAGCGAGTTTTGGCTTTGAGTGTCAACCGTCCGAAGGCCAATCCAATCCGAGACACTTAAAACAAGATGTCTGAAGCTTCAAGCAATTTTTTTCGCAATGAAATGGACTTCAAACAATAGTTCAACTTATATAGTTTGTAGAGGAGTCCGGATTGCGGCCGGATAACTCTTTTTTGTCGGAAGTAGGAGATTCGCTTGAGGCGAGTCTCTTTTTTTGTATGCGCAAAGGGGGCCGCTTCATCTTGAAACAGGCTATTGATAAAGACGTCTCCATAAAGTGTTACTTCGCATCCGATCTGCCCCAGGTCATACTCCCGCCGTTTCTACCATATACTCTAGCATCGCGAAAAATCGCAATAGGCATGTACGGAGGGGACCGGGATGGAGAGACGGATGTTGGCGGACGGGAAGCATTTTGGCTGGAAAACGGTACTGCAATGGATGGGGCTGCTGCTGACGGTCTCGCTGCTTGCGCTGCCGCTGCTTGAAGTCCGCGCTTCGGCGGAAGATTCGGCTCCATCCGACTCGGAGAAAGCGGTATACAACCGGCTGAAGGCCGGACAGAGGCAGGCTGCAGAGCGGGAATATGCAACCCCGGAGCGGCCTACCGTTTATTTAACATTTGATGACGGTCCGAGCGCCCATACGCCGGAAGTTCTCGATATTTTACAGCAGGAACAGGTGAGTGCAACGTTTTTCGTGCTTGGCGAATCGGCCAAGGCAAGACCGGAGCTGGTGAAGCGGATCGTACAGGACGGGCATGCGATCGGCAACCATACCTACAACCACGTGTACGCCGATTTGTACGGAAGCTTTGGCACGTTCTGGGATCAGGTCCGGCAGACGGATGCGGTGCTGGAGGAGAAGGCGGGGGTGAGCACGCGCCTGCTGCGGGCTCCGGGAGGCACGAGCACGAATTTTGACGCTGCCTACTTTTACGTATTGGAGCAGGCGGGCTACCATATCTTCGATTGGAACGTGGACAGCGGCGATTCGCGGCGTAAAGGGGTGCCGGCTTCCGATATCGTGGCCAATTCCACGAATGTAACGTTACGGCACGAGATGACCGTCCTGCTCCATGACGGGTCCGGACACGCCGAGACGGTGAAGGCACTTCCGGCGATTATCCGCTATTACAAAGAGAAAGGCTACTCGTTCGCATCGCTTTCGCCCGAGGTGAAGCCGGTTCAGTTCGCGGTCAGCAAGCCGAAGTGGAACCGGAGCGGCGGTACCTTTGCCGAGTATAACGGTTGGATCGCTGCTGCGAAGGAACGGTCGGCCGTCTGGCCGGATCAGGAGGAGCGGAATGCCCGGCAAGCGTTGGCGCACGCTGAAGAGGAGGCGGAAAAAAGCGTCGTGCTTTCCGTTGCCGGAGCGAACGCAACGTCTGAGCAGGCGGCTCCGCCGCTGACGCTCCGGATCGGGACGTCTATGCTCTCTTTGGAAGGAAACGACTACTCGCTTCAGTCCGACCGGTTGTACGTTCCGCTGCGGGCGCTTGTGGAATCATCCGGAGGCCTTGTCGAATGGGAAGCGGACAGCCGCAAAGCGACCGCCCGGTATGGTAGGTACCAGGTCGTCTATGATTTGCCGGATCGGTCCGTCACCGTTATCGCTCCCGGCAAAGAGCCGAGAAAGCTGGTGCTGCCCGGTATGCAATTAAAGGATAACCGGCTGATCGTCCCGCTTCGCTCCGCGGTCGAGCTGCTGGGCGGAGAAGTGAGCGATTATTCGTTTCTGGCGGACAGCCGCGAGGTAACGGTGAACATGCAGGGCGGATACGGGTTGGCAGCGGCGCCGAAGCATCTGGACCTGGAGTGGCGGAACTTTATCTATTTGGCGGACGGACCGAAATCTCCGAAATTTTAATAGAAGCAAGTCTAAATTGGTAGAACGAAGGGAAAACTGAAACTATCGATAAGATAGGGAGGTTTTCCACATGCAGCTAGGACGCGGCGCTCCTTCGCCGTTCGATCGGCCCCACCCCTTCATAGAGCGGATCGTCCATCAAGTAGAGAAGGCGATCGTCGGCAAGCGCGAAAGCATCGAAGCGGTTGTCATCGCCTTTTTGTGCGGAGGACATATATTGCTCGAGGATGTGCCGGGAGTCGGCAAGACGATGCTCGTCCGCGCGATGGCCAAGACGGTGGGAGCTTCGTTTAAACGGATTCAATGCACGCCCGACCTGCTTCCGTCCGATGTGACCGGCGTGTCGGTATACAACCAGCGGAGCGGGGAGTTTGAATTTCGCCCCGGACCAGTGATGGCGAACGTAGTTCTGGCCGATGAGATGAACCGCGCGTCTCCGAAGACACAGTCCGCTTTGCTTGAAGCGATGGAAGAAAAACAGCTGACGGTCGACGGTGAAACTTGCCTGCTGCCGGACCCGTTTATGCTGCTCGCTACGCAAAATCCGGTGGAGCACGAAGGGACGTATCCGCTGCCGGAAGCTCAACTGGACCGGTTTCTGCTGAAGATCAGGCTGGGTTACCCGGAGGAACGGCACGAGGTGGAGCTGCTCGGACGGCTGCAGGAGCGTCATCCCCTGGATGAGGTCAAGGCGGTGCTGCTGGTCGAGGAGTGGATTCGGCTTCAACAGGAAGTCCGGCAAATTCTCGTAGACGAGACGCTGAAGCAGTACATCGTCCGGCTGACGTCCGCTACCCGCACGCATCCCGACGTGGCGCTAGGCGCCAGCCCCCGGGCGTCGTATGCGCTGATGCGCGCCGCGCAGGCGAAGGCGTTCTGCAACGGGCGTTCTTATGCGGTGCCGGACGACATCAAGGCTATGGCGCTGCCCGTCATCGCTCACCGGCTCGCGCTTCAGCCGGACGCCCGTTATACGGGCAAAACGGCGGATACTATCGTCAGACAGCTGATCGCAACGATTCCCGTTCCGACGGTTCAGGCGGCTTCGGGGAGGACGTCATGAGAAGCTGGAGCTGGGGGAATTTTGCGGCCGTAGCCGGGCTATGCTTAGGTTCTTACGGATTATATGCATGGAGAGGCGGCTACTCCTCTTCCTTCCTCCTGTATGGAACGGCGGCGCTGCTAATCCTGGCGCTGCTGCCCGTAAGTCTCGGAATGAGAGGACTGCGGGTGGAGCGGACTATCGAGCAGAGCCGTTATTTTGCCGGAGAAGACGTTCCAGTGACGGTTACGATTCGCCGGGGGACCGTCTTTCCGGCCGGTTGGATCATAGTGACCGACGTGTGGACGGACGGAAGGGAGGAATACCGCCACAGCCGGCTGCTGTTTCCCGGCTTTCGCGGTATTGTTCGTTATCGGTACAAGCTGAGCCGTGCCGCTCGAGGGCAGTACCGGTTTTTCCGCACGGACGTTCATGCCGGGGATTGGATCGGACTGCTTCGCAGGCGTCTTTCTTTTGCAGGGGAGACCGGGATTGCGGTTTATCCGAAGCCGCTACATCTGGATCAATACGGCAAAAGGACGTTCGCAGAATCGGACAACCCGGTTGCGCTGCCGTGGATGAAGCCGAGCCAATCGGCGGTGATGACCGGCATACGCGGATATGCCCCCGGGGACCCGCAACGGACGATTCATTGGAAGGCGACCGCCCGCATCGGGTCATTGATGACGAAATCATCCGATCCTACGGATTCCGGCCGTCTACTGGTCGTATTGGACCGTTCCTCTGACGTCTATGTAGGAAAAGAAGGTGACGAACGGTTCGAAGCTTGTGTCCGGGTGGCTGCGGGCTTGGCGGAGCAGGCTGTGCGGCAGCGCCTGCAGATCGGTTTGTATGCGGGCCGTCATCCGGATCAGGCGTTTCCCCTGGCTCTTACACCGGGGCTGGCGGGCATGTATGAGCTGTTGAGCCGGGTTAAGGCGGACGGTTCCGGCTCGGCGGCGGACCTGATATTGCAGGAAGCGATGAGCTGGCCTGCGGAGTGCCCGGTTGCTCTCGTCACCGCGGCAGCGGACGAATCGGTCGTCCGTGCAGCGCGCATATTGCGTACGTGCCGGCGCAGACTCGACGTATGGCTTGTCCATACCGGCACGGAGATACCGGACCGTTACCGCCCATGGGTACAGGAGCTGGAGACGGCCGGGTGCCGCGTATACGCCGTAGCCCTGGTGCGTTCGCATTGGCGCGAAGCGGGAGGTGCCGAAGATGTCATCGCCTGAACGGTCGTATATTCGCGAAGGCGTTGCTTCGGTGCTGTTGTTTGCGCTGTTGCTCGAATGGCTGCGTCCTTTACTGGACATGTCGGAATGGAGCGGCGTGTACCGACTCAGTCCGTTTTTGCTGGCGTTCGGTTTGTTTCTGGCCGTCGATTGGCTGCGGCTGTCCCCTTGGATCGGATGGCCGCTTAGAATGATCGTCTGTGTCGGCATCGTCGGTTTTTTGTTTGACAGTCCCGGGTTTCCAGGGGTGGGGTGGCTGATCCACCATGCGGGGCTGACGATGCAGGATGCGGCGGCGCTTGCGGACGGGGAATTTGCCTATTTCAGTCCGGAAAACCGGACGATGCTGTTTCTGATCGGCTGGTCGATGATGATCAGCGTCATATATGCCTCGGTCGTGGAGCGGCAGCAGGTGTTGTGGTTCGTGGCCGCTACGCTGCTGTATCTGCTTGGGCTCCAGCTGTGGCCCGGCGTGAATACGGCCAATGCGGTTATCCGCACCGTTTGGTTCGGCTTTTTGCTGATGGGGCTGCTGCAGTTTTCCCGGCTGGTCAGCCGATTCGAGCTGCGGCATCGTCCGAGCGGCTGGCCTGCGCGCTGGCTGGCGGTCGTTCCGCTGCTGCTTGCGGCTGTCGTGGCAGTCGGCTTATGGCTTCCGCCGGAGTCAAGCACCGGCGTCATGAAGCCGCTGGATTCCAGCGGTCTGGCCGACCGACTCGCCTCTTGGGCGAATGGCGGAACCGGAGCGGCTGCTTCCGTGGCGGCCGGGACATCCGGACCGGCCAGAACCGGATACGGCGAAGACGACTCGGTTCTGGGAGGACCGGTACGCCCGGACGACTCGGTCGCTTTTTATGCCCGGACGGAGAAGCTGACTTATTGGCGGGGAGAGGCCAAGACGCTGTATACGGGCCAAGGCTGGGAGAAGGGAGCAGCGGCTTCGGAAGCGGCAGCTGCACCGGCAGCGGCCAGCGGATGGAGGGAAGCTCCGATCGTGCAGGAAGTGACGCTTGTCGATGCGGCGCT
This sequence comes from Paenibacillus sp. GYB004, assembly GCF_036577605.1. Lineage (NCBI taxonomy): Bacteria > Bacillati > Bacillota > Bacilli > Caryophanales > Paenibacillaceae > Paenibacillus > Paenibacillus sp. GYB004. Next base: position 7,392 of record NZ_JARBDB010000072.1, on the reverse strand, counting down.
CGCCGGGCGGTTGTTCGCCGGAGGGACGATCATCGAGATCGAGCGGCTTGTGGCCCGGAGCGGGCGCAATCTCGCTCCCTTGGATGTGATTGAGGGGGGCGGCGCCTATACAACCGCTTCGTCCACCTCAGATCCTTTGTTGTCATACCGGGTGAAGGTGGCGGTGCCTCCGAAGGGCGGCGGGACGTCCGACACTGTTGCTGTTCGTGCCACAGTTCCGGATAACAGCTGGACTTTGACCATGGCGCCTTCCGAGGCATGGACGGTAACCGCGGCCGTTCATCAGCCTGCGGAGCTGGCGCCGATCCAGGCGGTCCCGGAACCGGCTGCAGCGGAGGCGGCGGACGGCGAGGCTGATGCCGCAGCAGAGAGCGCCAGGCGATCCGAGCCGCTGCCGGACCGGGAGACGTTCCGCGCGGAGCTGCAGCTGCCGCCGGGGCTGCCGGCTCGGGTATACGCGCTTGCCGATGCGCTCACAGCCGGCCTGACCGGCGATGCGGAGCGGGCGCAGGCGATAGAGTCGTTTTTGCAGGAAAATTATACGTACCGGATGGACGTTCCGGAGCTGCCGAAGACGGCGGCAGATTTTGCGGATACGTTTTTGTTCGAGACGAAGGAAGGCTATTGCGACTACTTCTCAACCTCGATGGCCGTGCTGCTCCGAGCGGCGGGCATTCCGGCGCGATGGGTGAAAGGATTTACGTCCGGTCAGGTGACCGGAACCGGAGCGGGCGGGATGCTGGACGTTACAGTGCTGAACCGGAACGCCCACTCGTGGGTCGAAGCGTATATCCCGGGCAGCGGATGGACCGTGTTCGACCCGACGCCGGCCGGTCCCGACTCGGCCCCGACAGAGAACGGAGCCGCCGTCCAGGCGTCCGCTCTGCCATCAGCGGCGGTTGCCGCCGATGGCGATGCGCCGCTGCTGCAGCGGCTGCAGCAGCGGATGGCCGAAGCCGGACAATGGCTGTCCGGCTTCGGGAGACAGGGCGCCGGCGGCAGCGATAGGCTTTCCGCCGGCATGAAATGGACCGCGGCAGCGCTGATCGCGCTTCTGCTACCGCTGCTGATTATACTCGTCCGGATCGTCCGGCGGAGCCCGTCGATCCGGAACGGCCCGGGTTACCCTTCCGCGGGTGCCTATACGAGCAGAAGAGCGTCCTCCTACCGGCCGTTCGACAAGCTGTGGATCAGGCTGTTCGGCCGGCTCGGACGCAAGAAGCCGGAGCACACCGTCCGCGAATACGTCGAATCGCTGCCGCTGTCCGAGGTTGGACAACGCGAAGCGCTGCTCGATTTCGTGAAGCGGTACGAAGCGGTCCGCTACGGAGCCGCCCCGGTTCCGCGGACGACCGCGCGCGGCTTGAAGGAACTATGGCGGCGAATTACGCGCGGGAGGGATAGCCGACCAAATGAATAGATTACGGTCGCACATCGGAGATCTGATCATATCCGGTTTTGCCGGCTCGATGTGCTGACGAAATGGACTTCCTCGATTATTAGATGAAATTGATCATCTGGTAATTGGAGGGAGTCTTTTTATTAAGCTTCCACACCCCTCGATCTCATTAAGGATTGCCCGGTTGTTTGAGCTGCTCATATTTGGCAAACTGCAATATTGCTTTTTGAACAAGCTCTTATATATAATTAACTCTAAATGAAAACGAATGAAAACGAAAAGCGTTAACGCTTTTGAGGGGGCCTATATGAGCAAGCCGAGTGAAATGATCGTCGTGCTGGACTTCGGAGGACAATACAATCAGCTTATCGCGCGCCGTATTCGCGATATGGGCGTTTACAGCGAGCTTCTGCCTTACAACACAACGGTGGAGAAAATCCGCGAGCTGTCGCCGAAAGGAATCGTGTTCTCCGGCGGACCGGCCAGCGTGTACGAGGAAAACTCGCCGAAGGTCGATCCGGGCATCTATGAGCTGGGACTTCCGATTCTGGGGATCTGTTACGGCATGCAGCTGATGGCGTTCCAACTGAACGGCAAGGTGGACAAATCGACGAAGCGGGAGTATGGCAAAGCCGATGTCGAATTCCAGGCAAGCAGCAGCCTGATCAAAGGGCTGGAGAGCAAGCAAACCGTCTGGATGAGCCACGGGGACCACGTCTCCGCGCTTCCTGAAGGATTCGTTGTGGATGCGAGCACGGAGCACGCTCCGGTTGCGGCGATGAGCCATCCGGACAAAAAGTTTTTTGCCGTCCAGTTCCATCCCGAAGTGCGTCATTCCGTCTATGGCAACGAGATGATCCGCAACTTCCTGTTTGACGTGTGCGGCTGCGAAGGCAACTGGAGCATGGAGACGTTTATTGAAGATACGATCCGCGAAATCCGGGACCAGGTCGGCGACAGCAAAGTGCTGTGCGCGCTGAGCGGCGGCGTCGATTCGTCTGTTGTAGCCATTTTGCTTCACAAGGCGATCGGGCCGCAGCTGACTTGCATGTTCATCGACCACGGACTGCTCCGCAAAGGGGAAGCCGAAGGCGTTATGGAGACGTTCGTCGGCAAGTTCGATATGAAAGTCGTCAAGATCGACGCGCGCGACCGGTTTATGTCTAAGCTGAAAGGCGTAGACGATCCGGAGCAGAAGCGTAAAATTATCGGCAACGAGTTTATTTATGTGTTCCAGGAAGAGTCGGCGAAGTTTGACGACTTCGAATTTTTGGCTCAAGGAACGCTGTATACAGATATTATCGAAAGCGGCACAGCTACGGCGCAAACGATCAAGTCGCACCACAACGTCGGGGGCTTGCCGGAAGACATCAAGTTCAAGCTGGTCGAGCCGCTCAAAGCGTTGTTCAAGGACGAAGTCCGCAAAGTAGGCGAGGAGTGCGGCCTGCCGGAGGCAATCGTATGGCGCCAGCCGTTCCCGGGACCGGGGCTCGCGATCCGCGTGCTCGGCGAAGTGACCGAGGAGAAGCTGCACATCGTCCGCGAATCCGATGCCATCCTGCGCGATGAAATCGCTAAGGCGGGACTCGATCGCGAGATCTGGCAATATTTCACGGCATTGCCGAATATGAAAAGCGTTGGCGTCATGGGTGACGGCCGTACGTATTCGCACACCGTCGGCATCCGCGCCGTCACGTCCATCGACGGCATGACCGCCGACTGGGCGCGCATCCCGTGGGATGTGCTTGAGAAAATCAGCGTGCGGATCGTCAACGAAGTCGAGAACGTCAACCGCGTCGTGTACGACATTACGTCCAAGCCTCCCGCTACGATCGAGTGGGAGTAAGAAGGCGAAATTAAGCCGCTGGAGCGATAAGCTTCGGCGGTTTTCTTTTTTGTGTTCAGATTGTTGAAGTGCTAGGGGGCATTTCTCTTTTCGAGTTCGCGAGGGTCGCAGGCCGTTCTTCGTGGGCGGACGGTGGCCGGCCGTTCGAACCTTCTGCCATGCTTCAAGCAGAGGAGGAACCGAATAGGAGCGGTTTGTGAGGCTGTCGATTCATTGTGTAGCAGGGCCGTAAAGTAAAGGAAATCGGTCGGGAGCTCGGTTGGCTCGAGAGAGAGGTTGATCCCGATTATCCGGAACGAGAGCTGGAGAGCAGATTAAAAGGAGCGAAAGCGGTTATCGCCGACGGACAAAAGCTGCTGCTCCACTATAAGAAAGTAACGATCCGCAGTACGAAGCCTTCCTTCAATTGAACGCATACAAGTCGGAACGGCTAGCCCAGTTGGAGAAAGAGGCTGAGGAGCAGTCCAAGGCAATCCCGGAGCTTCTGAAGGAGCTGGAGGAACTGATGAAATTAACCGAATTGGAGCTGGTTGCCTAGCGACACACGAAAGGACACACAAGAGGCCGTTTCAAAAACGTACGTATAGGAGCTGCCGGACCGGCGGCTTTTTCTTTTGTTTACGGATCAGCGAACTTGCGAGTTTTGCCGCTGCAAAGTATGCGTATGTTTGACACAGGATTTAGGATGCGAAATTAGCCGGATTCGTTTATAGTAAGAGGGGATCGACCGATTCGGAGAAAGGGTGTTACCGTTTGAGGGTCACGGTTAAAGATATAGCGAAAATTGCCGGAGTGACGCAGCCTACCGTGTCGAAGGCGCTGAACAACGAACCGGGTGTCAGTGAGCAAACAAGAATGCGTATTCTTACGATCGCTAAGGAATTGAACTACGTCCCCAATCTCGCGGCAAAACGGCTGGTACAGCGCAAGTCGGACTGCATCGGACTGGTATGGCCAAGTGCGGGCGGGCTGTTTCATTTTCGCCTCTCGCAAGAGATCCAGAAGGAAGTAACGAGGCGGGGGTATACGTTTCTGATCTCGGTAGCCGACCCTGCGGTAGCCGTGCATACGTTTAACGACCACTTCGTTGACCGCATCTTGTTCTGGGAAGGTCCGGGATGGGTGCCCAGTCTCGATTTTATAAAGGAGAAGGAAACGTTTCAGGGGAAAATGGTTGTAATGGGCGGCGCCAAACTGGAGGGAGCTCACCGGATTCAGATCGATCGGCAGAGAGGCTTCTATAAAGCGATGAAGCATCTGGCCGAGCTGGGGCACCGCAAAGTGTCGTATATCGGATATTTGAACGACAAATACTCCGGATTCATGCAAGGTATGGTAGAATTCCGCATGGAGCATCACCCGGATTACTTCATTCGCCGTGATGAGCGAAGCGGATTGGAGTCGGAGGCGGAACTGCTCGCCATGCTGACCCGGCCCAAGGAAGAACGGGTGACGGCGATTATCGTGGACAGTCAGGGCACGTTATTCCGGGTGCAAAGGTGTTTCCGTCAGCTCGGGATTCGGATACCGGAGGACATGTCTTTGATTTCGTACGATAATATACCGGAGATGACGACGCTGCTGGAAGTGCCTTTAACCGTTATTGGTCCAAGCATCGAGCATATGGTAAGGACCGCGCTCGATATGCTGATTGGCGATGGCGATACCCGCCATCCGGTCAAAGGCAGCGAGGCCGAGCAAGAGCAGTTGAACGAAGATGGGACTTTCGTCTGGCAGGACGTCGTGGTGGAGCCCGAGCTTGTGATTCGTCAGTCGACGCAGCCGGTTGCGGGTACGTGACCGGATGGAAAGGGCCTGAAATCCGATGCAAATACAATGAAAACGCATACTTCCCGAACGAAGTTGCAAATATTCAAATTCAATGTTCGGATTTGTATTGACAACGTTCGACAGTACGCATTAGAATATGTTTGAATAACATACTGTTTTCGTATAATCTCAAGAATTGGCTTGAGAGTTTCTACGAGGTCACCGTAAATGATCTGGCTACGAAACAGGGAAGCAAAGCAGGATGGCCGCGACCTTTCGCACCGGACCGGTCATGGATGCATAACGCTTCCCTGGGAGTGGAAACCTAGACATTGAGCCTGGAGCCGTCTAAGGTTTTTTTGTTTTTCCGCTACCGCGCGGCACTCCCGACGGGCGTTTTTGTTATTCCAAGTAAATATTATTTAGGAGGAATAGTAAAAAAATGGATCGTTATTTTAGGTTGAAGGAGAACGGGACCACGGTCCGAACCGAGATTATCGCCGGTTTGACCACTTTCATGACGATGGCTTACATTCTATTCGTCAACACGCTGTTCTTGGGTGAAAATGGTGCGGGAATTCCGAACGAAGGCGTCTTCTTCGCTACGGCGGTCGGCGCGGGATTGGTTACGCTTGCGATGGGGCTGTTCGTCAACATTCCGGTGGCGCTCGCTCCGGGGATGGGCTTGAACGCTTACTTCATGACAGTCGTATTGACTTCTAACGGTGCAATTACTTGGCAAACCGCGCTGGGCGCCGTATTCCTGTCGGGTATTGTATTTATCATTTTGACCGTTACTAAAGTGCGTCAAATGCTCCTCAGAGCCGTTCCGCACAACCTGAAAATTGCTATTACGGTCGGGATCGGGCTGTTCATTACGATTATCGGGGCGAAACTGGCCAACATTATGATGGTCAGCGTAAATCCGGGCACCGACGTGAATGCGACACCGGTATTGAACTCGAACCAGTTTAATATCGTGATGGGCGATTTTATACATAATAAAGATACGGGCCTTGCGCTCATTGCGTTGATCCTGATTGCCGTTCTTATGGTTTTGCGGGTAAAAGGCGCGCTGCTGATCGGTATCGTCGCAGCGACCATTATCGGGATTCCGATGGGCGTAACGAACGTAAGCGGCCTGTCCGGCGCGAGCTGGCTGCCGTCCTTCGACAACCTGGCCGTAGGCAAGCTCGATATTATGGGAGCTTTCGGTGTAGGGATTATCGAGATCATCCTGATCTTTACGTTCGTTGAATTGTTCGATACGTTCGGCACGCTGGTTGGTACGGCGAGCCGCGCGGGGATTTTGAAGGATAAAGAAAAAGGCGAGAAGAAAGTCGGTAAAGCGATGCTCGTAGACGCTGCAGGTGTAAGTACAGGCGCGTTGCTGGGAACAAGCACGATTACGGCATATGTGGAAAGCGCGAGCGGTGTCGCTGAAGGCGGACGTACCGGTCTGACCGCTGTAACTACAGGCGTATTGTTCATTCTGGCGTTGTTTATCGCTCCGCTTGCCCTGATCGTTCCGTCCGCCGCTACGGCTCCGGCGCTGATTATCGTCGGCGTACTGATGATGTCGCAAGTGAAAGAGATCGAGTGGGACAATTTCTTCGAAGCTTTCCCTGCGTTCTTGACGATCGTTATGATGCCGTTCACGAACAGCATCGCCAACGGGATTTCGTTCGGTGTCGTTTCCTACACGCTGCTTGCCATTATCAGCAATCTCGTTTTCCCGAAAAGACGGGTTCCGGTTCACTGGCTGCTGTGGGTCATCAGCATATTGATCGTCATTCGTTATATGTTCCTCGGGGTACACTAATTGTATATAAGCGAGAGGCGCCGGCTGCGTGTCGGCGTTTCTTTTTTGTTTGGAACGGTCCTTGTTGAATCAGTTATAAAAAAAGTTCAATTTTTTGTTTGCATATCGTGGCGAAATTTGTTATATTAAAACTCGCCGCTTCAAACGGCAGCGATTCGGTAAAAAATGCAAGCAAAAAAAGACTTGCAATGATAACCCCGGATGTGGTACATTAAGAAAGTCGCCGCTTGAAACCTTGTCTTAAAGGGAACAACACAGCGGCAAGCAAGACAAGCTTTTGCTCCTTGAAAACTGAACAACGAGCGTGCAAGTGATGATCTCGCAAGAGATCAAAACAAGTCGAGTAATCGACACAAGTCAGTACGTTTGAGCAATCAGCTCTAAAATAAAGAGAAGCTTCTCGTGAGTGAAATCGGAGAAGCGACTCAACCTTATTGGAGAGTTTGATCCTGGCTCAGGACGAACGCTGGCGGCGTGCCTAATACATGCAAGTCGAGCGAGTCCTTCGGGGCTAGCGGCGGACGGGTGAGTAACACGTAGGCAACCTGCCTGTAA
>NZ_JARBDB010000071.1:0-30798 GCF_036577605.1 Paenibacillus sp. GYB004 | reverse complement strand
CCCGTTGAGCCGTGGGATGGTGAACCCCCAAGGAAAAAGTGGAGTATACGTGCAGTAGAAAAAAACACTTGGAGAAAAGCTCCAAACGTTTCTTCTGTTCCCGTATGCCCAAAATCGGAAAAACGATGTCTAATGAGCTTACTTCCAAACAACAACCACTATTTCAAGGCGGAGGAATCCTGCGAATGAGTGAGTATACTTGAGATAAACCCTTAAAACCGAGGGACGGAGACGATAGCTCAATCGTTAAACAACGGCAGTCGGCTAAAAGTTCGGCTGCCGTCGGTGCGAACGGGCAGTTTCGTTCCGAGTACAAGGTTGTTTCTGTCAGTTTGGTTCTTCCTCCCCCCAGCTCTTCGAACGTTACCGTAATCAGGCCGACGGCTGGAACGCCTTCGAATTCGTACGTTTGGACAAGTCGTTCAGGCGATGACACTTCGTGGAAACCCCATTATGTGCGTACTCGTTTCCGGCTGGATCTCGCTGAATGTATCTCCAAATGCCACCTTTCTTTGCGTTCAAGCTGTCCACGATCGTAGTCATGACGCTAGGCCCTCATCCGTTACTCGCGTTTCGCTTTGAAACTCGCCGGAGGGATGCCCCAATATTTGCTGAACGCCTTGGAGAAATTTCCGGCATCCTTGAAGCCGCAGCGGGAAGCGGTCTCGTATACTTTATGGCCGGCGCTCAGCAGTTTCTTGGCCTGCGTCATTCGAATCGCCATGACGTAGTCGGAATAGGCGGCTCCTGTTTCTTTCTTGAATAGGCGGCTCAAGTGAAACGGGTGCAGGGCGAATCGCTCGGCCATCGTATTCAAGGACAAGTCTTTGTCCGGCTCCCGCTCAACGATGGCGATCAGCTCGCGGACGACCGGATGCTTTGCCGCAGGGCGGCGCTCCATGGTGAGCCGAACGAGCCGTCCAACGAGCTGCTGCAACAGTTCATAGCCTTGCTCGGACGATTGGAGCCGCGATAGCATAGTTGTCATATCCGCCGCTCCGCCGAGTACGTCCTCGACGGTCCATCCGCGCCGCTCTGTATGTTGTACGATCAGGATGCAGGCATTCATGACGTGCAGCGGCCAGGCCGCGCCAGACGATCCGGTCTTCATTTTCTCCTTCCACCATGCCGAGAGAGCCGATTCCGCCGTGTGCACTTCGCCCGTATCCATGGCGGAGACGAACGCTTCATCCGTTCCGTCTTCCCTTCTTCCTCCATGGCCGTTGTCGACCGCCTCTGTCCCGGAGCGATTTACGGCGGTGGGAATACGCTTCGGCGGATGCACGATTTCGACGCACACATCCGGCTCCCTTGGCCCGGCCTCTTCCACATGCAGTCTCACCGTACTAGTCACTCGGTCGTATCGCCAACTGCGGAACGGATCCGTCTTGATTCTCCTCGTCCAATCCGGACGACGCAGACCGTCCACCCGGACAGCCGCCGGCTTGCGGTCCGTATGGATGATCAGCTCGTAGCTGCGGTTGTGAACGATGCCGGAATAATCTCCCTCGCGCCGTGCAATGTACACGGTCGTCGTTTCATGATCGGTTTTACACGACATTTTTGTTCGGGCGAAACGTCCCTCCAAATAGTCGAAGGTGGTTCCGTCGTCCTCGTATAAGATAAACTCGCCTGGAGGGCCGGGGTAAATATCCAGTGTTACCGTCTCTATCCGCAATTGGCCGATATAATCTAACGGCGGCCACATCGGAATGATCGCCCCGGAGCGCACGAATAGAGGGCCGCCCGCCCCCGCAGGAACGGTATAGGTGATCCATTGCGAACCGCTGTAACACTTCCCTGTCCAGTAATCGATCCAGTTCCCTTCAGGCAAGTATACTTGATCGGTGTACACGGCAACGAGCAGGAAATCCCCCAGCATGTATTGTCTGCTTAATTCCCGGCAATTCCGGTCATCGGGGTACAGAAGAGGCATGGCACGGGCAATCGGCATGCCGGTTCGGGCGGCGACATGCGCAGTGGCATACAAGTAGGGAAGGAGACGATAGCGCAGCCGGGCATACCTCTGGAATAGCTCGTGCAACGGCTGCTCCAGAAAATCCGGATGATGAAAATGATCTTGGCTGTGGATCCGCGACCATGCGAGCAAAAAATCGGCATGAATGCCCTCGCGGGTAATCAGGTGCATGTTCGTCGACGTGTTGACGTGTCCGGATAGCCCGTAATTCAATACGGCCGTGATCGCATGTCTGGCGTTATAAAATGTACCCGCCGTACTGGCGACAAACTGCTGCATGCCCAAATAGCCTTTCTCCATATGGATGACCGGTCGGGTATTCGTCTGCTGGCGGAAGCCGACATGCATCTGTTTGCCGAGCAGAACCGGATACAAATTGTGAAGCTCCGCGCTCGTCATGCCGTTGCCCCATATCCGGTCGGGATGGCTAAACATCGGGTTTTTCAAGAACAGCACGAAGCCGGAGATGCCGTCATCGACAAACTTGCGCAAATGATCGTACCACACCTCTTCCGAATCGCTGCGCTCCCCGTCCACAATTCCCTCGCTCATCCGTTCTTCAAGAAGGGTTAGATCGTAATCGCAGCCCAGAGTCAGACTAAGCTTGAAACCCTGCTTTTGTAGGATGCCGATAAACGAGACTTGGCGGAGAAGGTCGTTCGTGCTAATCGGGAACCGTTCCGGATGCCAGTGTTTCGCGGTCGAATAGACGTTGTCCGTCTCCATCCAATCCGCACTCAATCCGATCAGGTCGCAGGGCGTACCGGACCGGCGAAATTTGATGGCGTCGTCGAGCACATCCCGGGCGCTCGACTGTACTTGCGGGCAGAAATTCAGCCCGTACATCCAGATCGGCAGCAGCTGCGGTTTTCCCGCTACGTCCGTATAGGCTTCGAGCAGCTCGGCGTACCCGGTTCCGACGAAAAGAAACAGATCCAGTTCGCCCGACGGCCCTTCTATGCTTAGAATGTCATCGGTCGCTGCACCGATGTCGAATGTATGCCGCCACGTTGTATTCACCATGACGGCCCATCCTCTGGAGCTCATCAGAAATGGAATGGGCGCGCTCGTCCACAGATCCTTCTGCGCCCACATCGGTACGCACAGGCCTCGTCGATCCAGCTTTTCGGGAACGACGTTGCCGAGCCCGTACAAGGATTCGTCGGCATCCAGCGAGAAGCGTGCTCCAAAACCCGATGCCGAGCCGGACCAGGGCGAGCAGCAGGTGTGCAGCCGCTCTTTTCCGTCAGGACCGTACAGTCGAAGCTGCCCGTCCTTCATGTCGATTTGCAGCGTGGCTCCTCCGGCTCGAACGACCGTGACGTTGCCGTCCTCCATAAAGCGGCTTTCATCTCCCGTTTCGATGTTGGCGTTTACAATTCGATACCTTATCAAAGGAGATTCCGGGAAATGCCCCGTTTCATTCATCCGAATCCGGAAGGTGGAGTCGGCTACCGCCTCCGCCAAGATCCATCCCCCGTTCCCCAGCGAAATCCGGGTATCCGTCACTCTATCCATCTCCACGCCCCCTGTGATATCCATTGATTCCATGATAACATTTCTGTCCTAAAAATGTTATTAAATCACAAGAAAAACGCTTCCAAATCAATTATCAATTCACATGAGCCCGTTATGATATGCCATATACGAGATCGATCCACATCTTCTATACTTGGCTTACCGGGGAACAAAGACATCGATTACCATGTAGAAGCTCAAAGAATAAAGAAAAAGGGGGAGGAAGCAATGCTGCAGGATTGGGAGCAATTTCGAATCCGCTTTCAGGATGTGAAGATCAATTGAGGGACTTCGTGTACAGCTGTTACAGCCGTTCTTTGAAAGCGCTCGCTATCGGAAATCAAGCTCGTGATGCGGTGGGGAATACGGAGCAGTTGGAAACCCGTCGCCTGCATATGTGTGAGCTGCTGCCCGCCGGAAAAGGCGGTCTGCCGCCCCGGGACACGCCGCTTCGCCCGGGCACGACCGGAATTGGCGAAACGACATGTTATTAAATTCCAACAGGGGGTATGTACTCATGTTCAAAAAAACAACGGGAAGTTTGGCTGCGGCTGCCGTGTTAGGTTTGTCTTTGGCAGCCTGCGGCGGCACTGCCGACAAAGGGGCGTCATCCGCCCCGAATAACGAGGCGACGACGCCTCCCAAGCAAGCGGAGCCGGTCAAGCTGGTCATGCTGCAGGACGGCGCAACGATTACAGACGACGAGTTCAAAAACTTGATCGCCGCGCCGATTCACGCCAAATATCCGAACATTACGGTAGAGATGCGCAGAAACACGGCGGGCGATAAAGGAATCCAGGACTTGATCGCGGGGGGAGATTTTCCGGATTTCATTTTTACGACCTACCCGAGAATTACGCTTCACCGGGATTTGGGAACGCCCCATGATTTGACAGAGCTGGCCAAGGCGCACAACATGGATCTCGGCAAATTCGATCCGGCGGCGATGGAAACGTCGAGGGTATACGGCGGCAAGGACAAGTTGTACGCGATTCCGTTCTCGCTTAATTTCTTTGCTCTGTTCTACAACAAGGATTTGTTCGACACGTTCGGCGTCACTTACCCGACGGACGGGATGACCTGGGATGATGTGTACGAAGTAGCCCGAAAATTTTCGCGCGTGGTGGACGGCGTCCAGTACAGGGGTGTGCATCTTCCGGGTCTGCTGGACATGAGCACGCAGCTTACGCTACCCTACGTGAGCCAAACGACTGGCAAAGCGAACGTGGAAACGGACGGCTGGAAAAGACTGTTCGCGATGGTCAAAAAGTTCAACGACATTCCCGGCAGCAAGGGCGGCACGGTCAACCATTTCCTCAAGGACCAGACGGTGGCGATGTCACCCGGCTACGACGTGCGGATCACCTCGCTGGAGGCGTTAAACCATACGCCGCAGCAGTTCAATTGGGATCTCGTCCAGTTTCCGAGCTACCCGGATTTACCGAATGTTGCGGGTGCCTCGTCCGGCCATTTCCTGATGCTTTCGGCTTTGAGCAAGCATAAGGAAGAAGCGTTTCAGGCGATCGACCTGCTGACCGGAGCGGAAACGCAAAAATTAATTACGAACAACGGCAGGTTCACCTCACTGAACGACCAGGCGCTGAAAGAAATGTACGGCAACAATATCAAATCGCTTCAGGGGAAAAACACGAAAGGCGTATTCAAAAGTAAATTCGCTCCGCCCTATGCGCCTTCGAAAAACGACCCGCTGGTTCAGCCTTATTTGAATACAGCGATGACCAAAGTGATCAACGACGAGACCGACATCAACAGCGCGCTTCGCGATGCGGGGGAAGCGGCCAATCGGGATATCGCGGCCAAAAGCCAATAGATAGCTCCTCGAAGCTTCGAAGCCGTGAATATAAGGGGACAAACCAAACAAGAAGTGATTCATTCATCGAGTTTGTAAGCGGTTACGATATTATGGAGGAGGGAAAGGAATGAACGATTTAACGATTAGCAGAAGAAAACTGTTGGCTTCGATTGGAACAGCTGGAGCGGTATTGGCGGCAGGTGGAATAGTAAATGCGGGTGCGCCGGTTGCTTTAGGGCAATCGGACGTGACGGATAGCGTATACGGTAAAGTCAAAGATGACAAGGGTGACGGCAAGTTCCACTGGAAAGACTTGGATCCGATTGATTTTTGCGTCAAGGTTACGCTTGCAGAGCTTAGGGGCGGCGCCGATGCCCGTCCGGAGGACGCTTACTTTGTAGTTGATGCGGGCCAAGAGGGCTTTTTCCTATACGACGAGACAGACGGCTCTAGTCCGGACAATACCGGTACGATCGTCGTGACTACCGGCGGCAAACGGTTCAAACGGGTGCACGAAGCCGGCATGGTCAATGTAAAATGGTTCGGGGCGAAGGGCGACGGGGTGACCGACGATACGCAGGCGATTAACAATGCGATCGCCGGCGGGAACGTCACGGCCTACATTCCGCAAGGCGTCTACCTGATCGATGCGGACGCATCGGGTATCGGGGATTTGTCCGCCGGCATCGAGGCGAAGGATAATACGACAATCGTTATAAGCCCGCAAGCCGTGTTAAAAGCAAAACCGACGTCCGCCGGACGGTATTATGTCATCAACATTTTCGGCAAGCAAAATGTAACCATAGAGGGCGGCGGGAAAATTATCGGCGAGCGGGAGGAGCATACAGGGACGACCGGCGAGCACGGGTACGCCATCGGTATCGGCGGCTCGACGCACGTGCGGATTCGCAACCTGTACCTGGCCAATTGCTGGGGTGACGGGGCGGTTGTCGGGCAGGACCACGTAAAAACGGGCAGCAGGGATGTCGCTTTCGTCAACGTACGCTGCGACAACAACCGCAGGCAGGGCGTCAGCGTGACATACGGCGAGGACGTGCTCTTTGACAGCTGCACGTTCGAAAATACGAGAGGTACGCTACCCCAATGCGGGATGGACATCGAGCCTGACACAGGCGGGATTTGCCGAAAGGTGACAATCGTGAACTGCCTGTTCCAAAACAACGCCAATTACGGCTTGAGCTTGAACGGGAGAGTCGGTACGATCGAAAACATCGTCGTTGATTCGAACCGGTTTGCCGGCACGGAAACGGGCGCGTTTAACTCGGTTTGGAACGTCAATAACGTAACTTTCAAGAACAACATCGTTGACGTGCTGTATACGTATCAGGGGGCCGTCTACATGTCGATTATTAAAAATCATTTGGTCGAAGGGAATTTGATACGCAACCCGAACGGGGTCGCCATCGACGTGAAAATGTCCTCGGGCGTGCAGGTAGCCAACAACCTGTTTACGAATGTGAAATCGACCAGCGTGCGTATGGCGACGGTTACCCATTGTCAGGTCTTTGGTAACTGCATTGACGAAAGCGGCAATACCGGCGGGGCGGATATATCTCTAGGTACGGCGTCGAGCTTCAACAGCATCCAGGGTAACATCATCCGCAATCGGTTGAAAAATGCGGGCACTGCCACGGCGGGCGGCGTGAATTCGATTACGCTGGCGTCGACGGCGTCCGCGGGATCGGGCGAATATAACGGGATGCTGCTCTTTATCGTGGCGGGAACGGGGATCGGGCAGAAACGAAATGTTGCCTCGTATAACGGCACCACGAAAGAAGCTGTCGTGACTACAGCCTGGACGACCGTTCCGGACGCGACCTCGAAGTATGAAGTCCGCAACGGGTCGGACCATGCGATCAAAGTAAACGCAGCCGTAGACAGCTACAATCGGATTCACGGCAACCAACTGATCTTCGGGACGAGGTTGCAAAGCTCAACCGGCATTGTCGATTCGGGGACCGGCACGGTCGTAAACGACAATACGTATTTCGATCCCGTTTAAGCTTCACGCGGGGAAGCGGGCGACGGAGATCTGGAGAACAAGAGATTCCAGTCAGTTTTAAGACAGATTGGCAGGCTCAATATGTTACCGCTTCGCGAACTCACTTGCACAAGCAATGAACTCATGGTCACTCCTGACAGTGGAGTGGCTTCTTTGTTTTTTATGGATGGAATATGCTGGTTTTACCATTGTCTGGAGGCCCCTCGAAAAGGGGGCTTGGTACTGGGACAAGATTATGGTATATGTAACATATTGGAATAAACTCAGCTTTCAGAGAAACAATTTGGAAGAATCGCTCCAAAGCAGGGGGTAACATATGAGTTCCATTCTAAAAGTTATAGAAAAGCTTAAGTTGAACGTCTTGAATATAGAAGATGTTCCAGAGTCCTTTAGTTCCGATGTATACAAACTTACTCTTGCCCGTGGAGAAAACGTTTTTGTAAAAATTCCATTTAACAAGGATAAACTATTCCGTGAATTTCAGATACTTGAAACATTAAAAGATGTAATACCTGTTCCTAAGGTATTGGACATTTGGTATGGGGATGAAACTATTACGGGAGCATTGCTTCTTTCAGCCATCCAAGGTGTGCCTTGTACAGGAGTCATTGATGAGAAACTCTCTTTTCAAATTGGCATGTATCACGCTAAGCTCCATGAGGTTAAAGCTCCTGGGTATGGTTACCATCTAACCGATGGTTATAAGTTACTTGAGCAAAATAATTGGAGATTACATATCCAAAGTAATTTTGAAAAGTGGAAAGAGCCATGCAAAGAAATTCTCGACCCAGAATTGTATGAAAGATGTATTCTTCACTTTGATCGAGTGTTCTCTGCTTTACCGGACCCGGACGGACCCTGCATGGTTCACATGGATTTTAGGCCAGGCAATATATTGGTGAATGGTAACGAGGTTGCCGGCATTATTGATTTCGAGAGTGCCCGTGGCGGATCGTCGGAAATCGATTTTACGAAAGTCAATCGATATATTTGGGAAGTCAATCCGAGGACAAAGATACCGTTCATTGAAGGTTATCAATCGATTCGACCTATGTTGGCTCTGGAAAGAGCGCTGCCGCTTTATGATATTTACGATGCTTTCAGCTCAGTTGTTTGGTGTAAAAACAGAGGAATTGAAAAAAATCAGACGTTCCTTCAAGAAAATATTGCTATTTTGAGGAATTCAGTGGGTTATTGAGCATAGTGGTTTAGAACATATTAGCGTTTTTAGTATATTGTGATATAGGAAGGAAGTCTCCACTACTGGATATTAGGCAAAGGGACATTTGTTTTTATCGTTCATTGTCGAGTAAGATGTAGATATATTTAATTTTGTATAAATTGCATAATCGAGAACAGGTGTCTGATCGGCGAGCGTGCTTGTCGTTCTGACTTAATAGGGAAGTCCGGTGCAATACCGACGCGGTCCCGCCACTGTAACGGAGGAGCAGGCAGCTCAACCAGCCACTGATCTACATGGATCGGGAAGGCCGCTGCCGAGTGACGATTCCGGAGCCAGGAGACCTGCCTGTTCTGACAGCACTGCTGTACCTACGGGAGATAGGGAGGTGTTAGATGAACCGTCATAATGTAGATTATGCAGGCGTCTTTCCCTATGTTTTTTTTCACAGGGAAGACGCCTTTTATTGTTGTTAGCAGATGCGGCACGAGCCGATACCATGTTTCATAGAGTAGCCCATATATGAAAGACAATGTTTATCTCATTGTTTCTGAATGGATCAAGGAGCATCCGTATAGGGTCGCCAATGCAGGACAGGTAGCGAGTGGAGTTGCGGATCGGGCAATTGCTAGAACGGGTGAAACGGAGCAAATTCTGGAGTGAAGGGGGATTCCAATGACCTTGCAGCAATTGAAATATATTCTGACCATCGTTAGTTGCGGCTCCATAAGCGAAGCGGCAAAGAGGCTGTTTATTTCGCAGCCAAGCTTGTCCAACGCGGTGAAAGAAATCGAGATGGAAGCGGGTATTGAGATTTTCCTTCGATCGTCCAAGGGAATCGTGCTATCAAGCGACGGAGCGGAGTTTTTATCCTACGCCAGGCAAGTCGTGGAGCAAGCCGAGCTTCTCGAGCAGCGGTATATGAATCGTAAGCCTTCGAAGAAACTGTTCTCGATCTCAACACAGCATTACGCCTTCTCGGTACAGGCTTTCGTCGGTCTGCTGAAGGAGCTTAACGTGGATGAGTACGAGTGTACGCTGCGCGAAACACGCACCTACGAGATTATCGAAGACGTACGGAATATGAAAAGCGAGCTCGGAATCATTTATATGAGCGAATTCAACCGAAAGGTGATTCAGAAGATATTAAAGGACAACGAGCTGCGATTTCATCCGCTGTTCCAAGCGGAAGCGCACGTATTCATCAGTGAGGAGCATCCGCTTGCCTCCAAGTCGCTGCTGGACATCGAAGATTTGGATGACTTCCCGTGCCTGGCCTTTGAGCAAGGCGAATATAATTCCTTTTATTTCGCGGAGGAAATACTCAGCACACGGACGTACAAGAAGAAAATATTGGTCAGTGACCGCGCCACGTTATTCAACCTGCTGATCGGGCTCAATGGTTATACCATTAGCTCGGGCGTACTGAACAAGGATCTGAACGGGGAGCAAATTAAATCCGTACGGCTGCGCACGGACGAGAGCATACAGGTAGGTTACATCGTGAATCCGAAGGCGAGCTTGAGCCAGCTGGCCGCCGCCTACGTTCTGAAGCTCAAAACAGTCATTACGGATTTCGGCTATCCGATCATCAACCAAGAGGATGAGCTCGCTTGAGCCCATCCTCTTGTCCGTTATTACAATGTTGCTCTTACTTCTTTGGCTGCTTGGACAAGGTTCTTCAAGCTGGCCCACGTTTCAGTGACACCGCGGGTTTTAAGTCCGCAGTCCGGGTTAACCCATAGCTTGGAGACCTCGATCTTGTCCAGCATGCGATCAAGTCCTTGTTTCAGCTCTTCGACGCTTGGAATCCGAGGGGAATGGATGTCGTATACGCCTGGGCCGACTTCAGTACGGAAACCGCACTCATTGATTGCGTCGATGATGGCCAAGTCGGAGCGCGATGCTTCGAACGTGATGACGTCGGCGTCCATCGCATCGATATCGCGAAGGATATCGTTGAACTGGCTGTAGCACATATGGGTATGAATTTGCGTTTCGGCTTTGACGCCGCTATGCACGAGTCTGAAGGCAGGAATCGCCCAGCTCAAGTACTCGCTCTGCCAGTCCGAATGACGCAGCGGGAGCTTCTCTCTTAATGCGGCTTCATCGATCTGGATAATCTCGATGCCGTTGGCTTCAAGATCGAGTACTTCGTCACGAATCGCAAGACCGATCTGAAGAGCGCTTTCCTTCAGGCTGATATCTTCGCGGGGGAACGACCAGTTCAGGATCGTAACCGGACCCGTCAGCATGCCTTTGACCGGCTTGTGGGTACGGCTCTTCGCGAACGCCGAGTATTCTACAGTAATCGGCTTGCTGCGACTAATGTCGCCCCACACGACCGGCGGTTTTACACAGCGTGTCCCGTAAGACTGCACCCAAGCGTTCTCCGTGAAGATGAAGCCGTCCAAGCATTCGCCAAAGTATTCGACCATGTCGTTGCGCTCGTATTCACCGTGAACAATGACATCAATCCCGATTTCTTCCTGTTGGACAATGCAATCTGCGATACGTTCAAAATTGAATTGCTTATACTGCTGCTCGGTGATGTTGCCTTTCTTGAACGCTGCGCGGTTTGCGCGGACGTCAGCTGTCTGAGGGAACGAACCAATCGTCGTCGTAGGTAACGGCGGCAGATTGAATTTCGCTTTCTGAATCGTTTCCCGTTCAGCGAAGGCAGGCAATCTCGTGAAGTCGGCGTCCGTCAACTCCGCCACTCTCTTCTGTACCGAGTTGTCGTTCGCGAGGCGGGATGCGCTGAACAGCTTCTCATTCTCTGTATACAAAGCGGAGGCTTCGGGACTTGCTTGCTCCAGAATCGACTTGAGTTCTGCAAGCTCGCGCAGCTTTTCTTCCGCGAACGTGAAATATTGCTTATTCGCCGCCGTCAGCTTCGTTTCGTGCTTAATCGTGTAGGGGACATGTAGCAGCGAGCATGAAGTGCCGAGCACGACTTGGCTTGCATGCTTGCTAATCTCGCGAACGAGGGCAATCGTCTGCTTGTATTGGTTTTTCCAGATGTTCTTGCCGTTGATTACGCCGGCGAACAGCACCTTGTCGCTTGCGAAGCCATGTTTGCGCACGAGGTCCAAAGACTGCTTGCCCTCGAGGAAATCGATGCCGATCCCGTCAAACGGCAGCGCTTGAAGCAGCTGATAGCAGTCGCGAACGTCTCCAAAATACGTCTGTGCGACAACTTTTACGCTGCCTTTGGCGGACAGAATACCGTTATAAAGCTCCGTGAACAGTGCGATATCTTCCGCAGTCAAGTCCGTTACCAATGCAGGCTCATCCAGTTGAAGCCATGCTGCGCCAAGCGTATTCAATTGGTTCAGGACAGCCGTATAAGCTTCGACAACCGCAGGCACGAAATCCTTCGCTTTCTTCGAGCCGGTGAATTTCGCGAGCTTGAGCAGGGTGAATGCTCCGATCAGCACAGGCTTGGTTGCGATGCCGAGCTGTTTGGCTTCCGTAAATTCGTCGAATAGCTTTGATCCGGCCAAACGGATGCTTGTCGTATCGTCGATTTCGGGCACCATGTAGTGATAATTCGTGTTGAACCACTTTTTCATCGCCAGCGCTTTAACGTCGCCTTTGTCGCCTTGATAGCCTCTCGCCATTGCGAAATACGTCTCCAGCGGGCTTAGGCCGAGCGCTTGGTATCTTTGCGGAACGATCCCGAGCAAGCAAGCTGTGTCGAGCAGTCCGTCGTAGAAGGAGAAATCGTTGGACGGAATGAAATCGATGCCATTCTCCTGCTGAAGCTTCCAGTTGGCCGATCTAAGCTGAACCGCCGTTTGTTGCAGTTCTTCGACGGGAAGCATGCCTTTGAAGTATTTTTCCGATGCGAATTTAAGCTCTCTTAGCGCTCCGACTCGCGGATAACCGATAATGGATGTTTTCAATTGTAACAGCTCCTTGCGTGAATGTTGGCTTTAGTATAGAGCGCGGAAGCTGCTATCGGGAAACACAAAAAAGCTATATCCAGGCATAGTTTTATTCTATGGTCCAAACGGGAAGCTTGTCATATCAATATATTGATGGAAAAGGATCAAAAGGACAATTAACATACTGTATATTGGAATATTGGCGTACGTATGCTATGATGATTGTACTTCATTTAAAATACGAATATCGGTCAGGTGCTGACGCCATGAAGACATAGGATTCTATGTTGGGGTGTGCCGATGGCACAAGGCTCGTTATCTAAAACTAGAGTCGAATGATGTCGGTGGCCGCGCTCTCATCCCCGAGGGTGCTTTTTTATTCGACCAAAACGAAACCGGAGGAGAATCGGTATGAAACTTTATACGAAAACGGTATGTCCGAAATGCATGTGGATCAAATCTGAAATTGCGCGTTCTGGTCTCGCAGTCGAGATCGTCAACATCGATCATGACGAAGATGCGCGTGAAAGATTACTAGAAGCGGGAGTCACGAGCTTGCCGGTTATGGAAGCTGGCGGCGAGTTTATTTTCGATACGAGCGAAATGGTCAAACTTATGGAGCAGGTGAACGTATGATCGCTTTTGCGAGCCGTACAGGTAATGTCCGGTATATTGTTTCGCGGCTTCGGTTGCCTGCGATCGAAATCGAAGAAGACCGTATGCTTGCGGAGCCTTTTTTGCTGTTTACATATACGGACGGCCTAGGAGAGATCCCGGTTAAGGTGAAGCTGTTTCTCGAGAGGAACGGCAAGCTTTGCCGCGGCGTCATCGTGAGCGGTAACAGCAACTTCGGCCATAACGTGTTCGGCGGAGCCGGCGATTCGATCGCGCGGCAGTTGAATGTCCCGCTCGTGCGCAAGATCGACATGCGCGGCTTCGCGGAAGACTATGAGGCCATTCACGACTATTACGAGCAATGTTTCCGAGAGGAGCACGTCGGATGAAATCCTATTTAAAATTGAACAACGAGATGCTGAATCAATACAGCCGGACGGGAAAGCTGGATCTCGCCAAGGATAAAGAGGCAACGCGCCGCTACTTTTTAGAGCACGTCAACGCGAAGCTGCGTTACTTCATCGATACAAGAGAAAAAATACGTTATCTCGTCGACGAGGGCTATTATGAATCCGAATTTTTGGAGCAGTACGACATGTCGTTTATCGAGCGGCTTTACGACAAGGCTTATGCTTACGGATTTCGGTTTCCTTCGTTCATGAGCGCGAGCAAATTTTATGAAAGCTATGCGATGAAAAGCAGGAATGGCGAGGAAATTCTGGAGAAGTATGAGGATCGAATCGTCATTACCGCGTTGTACTTGGCGCAAGGGGACGAGCATCTGGCGGAGCGCGCGGTAGAGGTCATGATGTCGGCGTATCAGCCGGCAACGCCAACCGCACTCAACAGCGGCAAAAAAGCGCGCGGAGAGCTTGTCAGCTGCTTTAAGCTGACAATGGACGATTCGATGAACAGTATTGCCGAGAATATAGGCTATTGCCTGGAGCTGTCCCGCTTAGGCGGCGGTGTCGGGGTAAACGTGACCGACCTCAGACCTCTCGGCGATCCGATCAAAGAGATACTGAACCGCGCGAGCGGCGTCATGCCAGTCGCGAAGCTGCTCGAGAATTCGTTCTCCTATTCGAACCAATTGGGCCAGCGCAACGGCTCCGGCGTAATTTACCTGAACATTTTCCACGCCGATATCGAGAACTTCATTTCAGCCAAGAAGCCGAACGCCGATGATAAAATCCGCCTTGCGACGTTGTCAACTGGAATCATCGTTCCAAGCATCTTTTTCGAGCTGATGAAGCGGGACAAGGACATCGTGCTGTTCAGCCCGTACGACATTTACAAGGAATACGGCAAAAGGATGTCCGAAATCAGCATTAGCGAAATGTACTATGAGTTCTTGGACAATCCGAACATTCGTAAGATCAAGCGGATCAATGCGCGCAAATTGTACACAGAGGTCAAGAAAGCGCAGTTCGAATCGGGTTATCCGTTCGAGGTGTTCGACGATCATGTGAACGAGAAGCATCCGCTGCGCAATCTAGGACGGGTGAAGATGTCCAACTTGTGTACGGAAATTTTGCAGGTTCAATCGACGAGCGTTATTCATGACCACGGCACGGAGAATGAATACGGCTTAGACGTATCCTGCAACCTGGGTTCCCTTGACATTCATAAAGCGGTGCAAGAGAACGATTTCGAACAATTGATCGACACGTCGATGCGCCTATTGACGAATGTGTCCATGATGACGGAAATCAAGAACGTTCCGTCGGTAGCAAAAGCGAATCGCCTCATGCATTCGGTCGGCCTTGGGCTGATGAACCTGCATGGTCATCTGGTCTCTCAAGGAATATTGTATGGCTCGAAGGAGTCCGTTCAGTTCCTGGACGCATTCATGGAAGCCGTCAACTATTACACGCTGCTTGCGTCCATGCGGATTTCCCAGGAGAAGAAAGCAACGTTCCACGGTTTCGAACAGAGCGACTACGCGAACGGTACTTATTTCGATCCATACGTGTCCAAAGAGGTTATCGAGCTGCCGGAACAAGTGAGAAAGGCGCTTGGCAACGTTCCGGTGATTACGCAAGAGATGTGGTGCGCCTTGAAGGAACAGGTCATGGAACACGGCTTGTTTAATGCCTATCGCCTCGCGATCGCACCGACCGGAAGCATCTCTTACATCCGTAGCAGTACGGCTTCGATCGCGCCATGCACGGAGAAGGTGGAGATTCGCGATTACGCCGACAGCCGCACCATCTATCCGATGCCGTTCTTGAACAACGACAACATCTCCTTATATAAAGAAGCTTATGAAATCGACCAGTATCAAATGATAGACCTATACGCAGCTGCTCAGCGTCACATTGACCAAGGGATATCGATGACCTTATACGTGACCGACCAATGGACGACCGAGCAATTGGCCCGCCTGTACATCTATGCCTGGATGAAAGGGATCAAGACGGTGTACTACGTGCGTCAGCGCCTGCAAACGATCGAGGAGTGTGTTTCATGTTCGATTTAAAAACATTCGAAGCCGTTAACTGGAACCGCAACCAGCATGAGCTGACCAAAGTGTTCTGGGACCAGCAATGGAAGCAGATCTGGTTCCCGGAAGAAATCGCGGTCAGCAAAGACATCAAGCAATGGCAGGATTTCGCGCATCAGGATACCTATAAGAAGGTGCTCGGCGGGTTAACGCTGCTCGACACCATTCAGACCAATATCGGAATGAACGAAATCGCCCGTTATGAGCCGAATTTGCAAGAGAAAGCTTTGTACACGGTGTTCGCTTCGTTCGAAGCCATTCATGCGAAATCCTACTCCTACATTTTCACAACCTTGTGCACGAACAGCGAGATCGACGCGATTTTCGACTGGGTCAAGCGCAACGAGTATTTGCAATATAAGGCGAAGCGAATCAGCGACGTCTATCTTTCGATCAAAGAAGGCGACGATGTCTCCTTGTGGAAGGCGATGTTCGCGTCGGTCATGCTCGAGTCCTTCTTGTTCTACTCCGGGTTTTTCTTCCCGCTGTACTTGGGTGGACAAGGCGTCCTGCGGAACAGCGCGGAAGTGATATCGCTCATTCTCCGGGACGAGTCCATTCACGGCGTTGCAATCGGGTATTTCGCCCAGCAGCGTTTCAAGCAGTTCACGGCGGAGCAGAAGGAGCAACTGACGGTCTGGGCCTACGAGTTCCTGCTCGAGCTTTACCACAACGAAGTAAGCTATACGAACGACTTGTATGCGGAAACCGGACTAAGTCCTGATGTCAAAAGCTACGTCCGCTATAATGCGAACAAAGCGCTTATGAATATCGGCTTTGAAGTCATGTTCCCGGATGAGGAAGTGAATCCGATCGTCATGAACGGAATTCGGAATGAGGGCTCGACATATGACTTTTTCTCACAAAAAGGCTCCACATACGCAGTAGCGAAGGTGGCTCCGATCACAGACGATACGTTTCGATTTTAATACGGGGCACCCTTGTGATGAGGGTGCCTTTCATTTCGCCGTTTGACCTGTTAGAGAGAGATGAAGTGCATTTCGATCCTGAATAAGGAGCCTCAATCTTGGAAAATCTTGAATCCTCAGCTTTAGCTTGATTTTGTTAAGAAAACGATGCACAGAGCACCATGTTTACCCTAAGACTTGAAGGGGGAATACTGGAGCGGGTTAGCGAGAAACTTATTTTGCACTATTGGTTCATGCGTTTAAACTAATAATCATATAGGGGGTGGTTGTAAAATGAAGGCTATGATCATTGAGAGATACGGGAAAGATGTCCCATTAGTGATGTCCGAACAACCAATGCCTACTATCGGAGAGCACGATGTGCTGGTGGAGATTCATGCAGCCAGCTTAAATCCGATTGACTTTAAAATTAAGGAAGGGAAAATGAAATTCCTGCTGAATTACAGGTTTCCTCTAATCTTAGGAAATGATTTCTCCGGATTTGCCGGAGAATCTAACCTTTGAAGAGGCGGCATCGATCCCGCTGATCGGACTTACGACTTACCAGGCTTTTGTCGATCTGTTACATCTTCAAAAAGGCCAAAAAGTGTTGATTCACGCAGGCTCGGGAGGCGTAGGAACCTTCGCCATTCAACTGGCCAAGCAGATGGGCGCTTTTGTGGCCACAACCGCAAGTATCACTTCCTTTTTATGAAACCGAGCGGAGAACAATTGAGGGTCTTAAAGGAATTGATTGAAGGAGGTCTCATTAAGCCTATTATCGATAAGGTGTATCCTTTGAAAGACGCCGGGCAAGGATTCGATTACCTGGAAAGCGGAAGGGCCAAGGGAAAAGTAATCATTAGAATAAAGTAAGAGCGGCCGCCGCGGACGTCCCTGCTTGAGCCTGTCGACCAAATACGGAAAGGAATCGGTTGCAAACGAACGGGCCGGATCATTTCAATATCTCAATATGTGGTATATTCGATTTATTGATATTCCTAATTGGAGGTGTCTATGAATCCTGCTTTTGAAACCTATATCCAATCGCTGACTGGTCGAGATGTAACTGTCATCGGCGTCGGGGTCAGCAACGCACCGCTGATCCGCATGCTTTGCTCGGCCGGGGCAATCGTCACCGCGCGGGACCGCGACCCGGACCTCCCCCGGGAGGAATGGGACGATCTGGGCGTCAGGCTGCACATAGGGGGAAATTACCTGGAACGCGTTGGCGGCGACCTGGTGTTCCGCACTCCCGGGATGCGGCCAAACCATCCGGCGCTGGAATCGGCCCGCGCGGGCGGCAGTCGTGTGACCAGTGAGATGGAGGAGTTCTTCGCGCTGTGTCCGTGTCCCATCTTCGGTGTGACCGGTTCGGACGGTAAGACTACCACGACTTCGTTGATTGCCGACATGCTGGCCAACGACGGGTGCACGGTGCATCTCGGCGGCAACATTGGCACACCACTGCTGACGCGCGCTGCAGAGATGTCGCCGCAGGACGTATGCGCGGTCGAACTGTCCAGCTTCCAACTGATGGACATGACGCGCTCTCCCCATGTGGCGGTAATCACCAATCTCTCGCCCAATCATCTCGACTGGCACCATGACATGGATGAATATATCGCCGCCAAGAACCGGCTGCTGGATTTTCAGAAGGCTGGCGATCTTGCCGTCCTGAACGGCGACAATCCTGCGACCGCCGCACTGCATGGTCGGGGGCAGACCAAGTACTTCGGCAGACACATGATCCACGATGATGTGATCGACGGACTGGTACCTGTTCGTGATATTCGTTTGCCAGGGTGGTATAACGTAGAAAACGTCATGGCTGCCATGACCGCCGTGCGGGGAACCGTGTCGGACGAGGCCATTCTGGAGACGGTGCGCACCTTCGCCGGCGTGGAGCACCGAAACCAATGGGTGGCAACTGTAGACGGTGTGCATTATTACAACAACTCCATCGGCTCCAGTCCTGCCCGTACCGTTGCCACGCTGCACGCGCACAGGGGCCGGGTGCTGCTGATTGCTGGCGGGCGAGATAAGAAGGTACCGTTTGATGAGATGGCACGTCTGCTTCCTAACCATGTCAAGGTGTTGCTGCTGATCGGCGAAGCGGCAAGTCAAATTGAGGCTGCCGCACGCGGAGTGCCGAACTGCCCGGCCCTTGTTCGCTGCGGGGATTTGACCGAGGCAGTGGCACAAGCGCACCGGCTGGCCGTGCCGGGAGACACGGTGCTGCTGAGCCCTGCCTGCACCGCATATGACCAATACAAAAACTTTGAAGAGCGCGGACGTCACTTTGTAGAGCTGGTCGGGGCATTGCAGCGGTCAGAGGGGAAGGCTTGAGTAAGAAGAGGTGCTCCTCCAGAATACGTTTAATTCGGTTATAGGAGTCATTTGCATAACGGAAGAAGATACCGAAAAGCAGGGCGCGTTGTTGAAAAAGTATTCGTCGGTACAACAGAAAAGGCAGGGCAGCCTGCGGATCGGTTGTCCGTAATCTGCTCTGCCTTTTGTTGAACGCGCTGGAGGCAGCGATATTAGGCTTTGGCAAGCAGCGGAAACAGCGGTCCGCGAATCGGCTCGCCGACAACCAGACCTTGCTCGTTCGTCATCACATGGCTGGCGCCGTTGTATGTCGTACCGTCTTTCATGTAAATGGTGGCGAGTACCCGGCGCGGCTTATCGGTCTGATTGGCGTGAGCATAGTGAAACGTCAGTCCGTCGTGAAACGTGCAGCTTCCCGCTTTGAGCGGTACGATGACAGGCCGTTGATTCTCCAGTTCCGTTCCTTTGACATACTCGAAGATGTCGACAGGATCCACCAGGCTTATATTTTTCAGCTTGCCGGCCGTATGCGATTTCGGTATGAACATCATGCAGCCGTTTCGCTCGTCCACGTCGTCAAGGGTTAGCCATATCGAGAGCGCACCTGTTTCGTTCATCGGCCATTTGACCGTATCCTGATGCCAAGGAGTAGGCTTCGAGTCGCCCGGCATTTTCCAAAGCAAATGATCGTGGAACAAACGGATTCCGCTCGCCTCGGTCAAACGCATCGCGATCGACGCAAGCCGCGGGTGGAGCGAATATTTGGCCATTCCGCCGTGGTCCCGCCATACGTTTACTTTTTGGTTCAATACCTTATAGTAAGCGCCCCCATCCTGATCCGTCCTGACGGAATGCTTCGATTCCGTGGTCATCGCTTCAGTGGCATATTCCCGCAGTTCCTCGAGTTCCTCCGCCGTCAGTACGTTGTCGATCTGCACAAAGCCGTTTTCTTTGTAAAATTCCACTTTTTCCTGCGTTACCCACTGATCCGTCTTTTCCGCCAACACGATCGCATCCTTTCATCCATCAAGTCTGGTTTCTGAATCAAACATATCATGCGTCGAAGCGGGCGACTTGGCGAATTTGCTGCAAAACATGGGATATTTTCTACACTATTCCGCGATTCAGGGTGCTACAATAGGAACAAACTCCTTGAACGTTTCGCTGGCGGAGGGATCACGATGATTTACTACACGAAAGAGCATTTTCTGGAAAGCCCGGATTTTCCGTTTCATATTGCGCCTTACGAGTTTCACTCGAACGCAATTGCGCCGCATAAGCATGAATTCATTGAATGCGTTTTCGTTGCCGAAGGCGAGGGCGAGCATATTTACCAGGGGGAAACCTATCCGATCGCCAGAGGCGATTTTTTCGTCATCGAGCCGCAGGCGGAACACGGTTACCGGGTGACGGGCAGTGTGCCGATGGTAGTATACAATATATTGTTTCTGCCGGAGTTGCTTGAAGTTGAGCTTCGCCAGCTGTCGCAGGTCACTCCGTTTATCCGTTTTTTCTATCTGGAGCCGATGATTCGCGTTTCTTCGGAATTTCAGTATCACTTGAAGCTGACGGTGAACGAAGGGCTGGAGACGAAGTTTGTGCTCGACAGGATCGTAGGCGAGTATGGAAAAAAAGAATTGGGTTACCGGTTGTGCGTCAAAGCGATGCTGATGGAGTTGTTCATTTCCTTAAGCCGATGGTACGAGAAACGGGTGTCCGAGCCGCTGTCTGCTGTGCGGGACGAAAAATCGGTGATGGCATGGGTGTGCGAGTTCACCAAGCTTCATTATGCGCAGCCGATTATGATGGAGCAAATCTACCAGATGTGCGGCATGAGCGCGGCGGCTTTTACCGCCAAGTTCAAGCAATATGCCGGGAAAACGTTCATGGAATACCGCAACGAGGTGCGAATCGGTATGGCGTGCGAGCTGCTTCGCAGCTCCGGCGATAAAATCATCCATATCGCGCAGGAGGTCGGCTTTAACGATTTGAGCCATTTTAATAAAGCGTTCAAGCAATTGACGGGTAAGACACCGGGGCAGTACCGCTCGACGGCTCTGACCTCCGGGAACAGGTCTTCCCATCACAATTATTAATTGCCCTGATCGTACTAATGGGGGGGCCTCTGAATAATTCGCTTTGCTCGCAATCTAAATAAAACCGTGTACGATCAAGGGCTGTTTCAACATATGGAGAAAGTCCTTTTTTTGTTATTACATTTTCGTAATATACCGATCAAGTCTTTTGCTTGGCGATCGGCGGCCTATTGACGTAACGGGCAGGGTAGTTAAATAACTTCTCTTTGTTATACTATGTATTTATAAAATAGGGAGGAGAAAAGAAATGGGAATAATATTAGCAACTAAAAATGAACTCCAATGGGTAAATGAACAGTATCAAAAAATAGGCTTTGTGCCGAGTAGTTTGGAAAATGAAACTATTGCAATAGTTACATATAAGGATAAATTTGCAGGCGTAGGAAGAATTGTTTATCTTAATGAAGAGGAAGTAGAAATTGGCGGTATATATATATTGGATGAGTTCAGAGGACTATCGCTTGCAAATGGGTTAGTTGATTACTTAGTAAAAGAAGCTAGGAAAAGTAACTTAAAGGAAGTTTACTGTCTACCTTTTGAAGAGTTAAAGCATTTTTATGGGAAATTTGGTTTTGTAGAAGTTGACTATGAGGACAAACAAATTAACATTCATATATTAAGGAAGCTTCGATGGTGTTTAGACAACTATGAAAAAAAGGTTTTATTACTTAAATTATAACACTTCTTCTTCAACTACAACTATGAAAATAGCTTACTATAGTCGTCTGTGGTGCCGCTAAGCGCGGGCACTGAACGAAATTATGATTATGAAAATACTCAATGACAGTTTTTCCGGCAGATCAATCTACGCGGCCTCCGCACGCTAACAGGTATCGCCCGACAAGTTCTGCTTCTGCTATAAGCGCCAGTCGGCGTGAAATGCAGGAGATTACAAGATTAATCTTAACTTTGCAATTGAGGATGGGAATGACGGCACCATGTTTCCTGAAACTATCCCGCCATATATTAAAACGTAACAGCAGAATGAAACGCGGGCCAACGGCCAAAAGATTCGACTCAAATAAATTCGAAATCGGAGGAGAAACGACATGAGAAAACTCGTATTGTTCATGCATGTGTCGCTGGACGGGTATGCGTCGGATTCGAACGGAGGACTCGATTGGATTCCGTACAATGAAGAATTAGAGAAATACGCCGAGGAGATCGTAGCCGAAGTCGGAGCTCCTGTTTACGGACGCACGACGTATCGCATGATGGAGAGCTACTGGCCCACGGTGCTGGGCGATCCGAATGCGTCGAGGCATGATATGGAGCATGCCAAATGGCTGCAGGACGTTAAGAAGATCGTCATTTCCGGCACGATGGACAAGGTAGAATGGAACAATACGATGCTGATCAAGGACAATATCGCCGAGGAAATCAAGGTGCTCAAGGAGCAGCCTGGCAAAAATCTTGTTATCTTCGGCAGCCCGGGAGCGGCGAAGACGCTGCTTAAGCTCGGTCTGATCGACGAATTCCTGCTTACCCTTTGTCCGGTCGTCCTGGGCGGCGGAAAATCGGTATTCGATGGCGGCGGCGAGAAAATCAGGCTCAAGCTGCTGTCCAGCCGAACGCTCAAGTCGGGCATTATCGCGTCCCGCTATGAGTTGGAGAAATAGCCGTTCAAAATGTTTCGCTAAACGGAGACGATAGCTTAATCGTTACATAACGGCAGCCGGCCAACATGTCCGGCTGCCGTCGGTGCGAACGGGCAGTTTCGTTCCAAAAGCTCACGATCGGTTCAATGCTTGGAGTTAGCGGCAGGGCGATTGTTGAATAGTAAAACGAGTACGAGAATCAACAGGACGAAAGGACCCCCGCAGTCGCGGCTCCCTGTCCCGAGACCAACACTATATCCGGATTTAATGTCCTTGTGCGATGCGAACGAACCATTTCATGGCGTGCTCCTACTAGGAATGGTTGGCCAGCAGGGTGGCGAAACGATCCATCAGCTCGATCGCACCTTCGGACATGCCTGACTGAAGCACTCCGTCACGAATTTCTACCGACGGGTACAAGGTTGTTTCCGTCAGTTTCACATTTGGAAAACGAGCTCGCGGGGAGCTTCGAACGTCCGGCTAATGATTATCTCCTGTTTGTTCGGTTCTAGCTTAAGTCATGACGAATTTACGAAGTTCGCAAAAAGACGTTAGCCGAAAGAAGTTCTTAGTTTAGGAGGAGTCTATATGATATTAGAAAAAGTTATAAATAGAATTGTAATACAAAGTGAATATAAGGATTTTGTTGATAAGTTTATAGCTAATATACTTACCGAATTTAAAGGTAAGATTCATAGCATTTATATGTGTGGCTCGATTCCAAAAGGAACTGCTAAACCTTATAAGTCAGATGCAGACTTTACAATTGTATGTGTAAATCCCAAAGATATTGATTACGAAAGATTGTCAAATATTAAAGACAGGCTTTTGGAAAAATATCCAGTAGTAACTAAGATTGATACGACAATTTGCTCGATTGACGATGTATTAAGTAAACCAAATGAGTGGGGTTTTTGGGTAAAGATAATTTGTGTTTGCATATATGGTCATGACGTTGGTGAAAAAGTACCACCGATAATTATTTCTCCAGAGTTCATTTTAGACTTAAATACAGAGACCAAGGAGGAAGTAGATCGTATACATAGTTTACTTTCTAATGCTAGTGATAACACCATGAAAAATAGATATATTAAAGGTTACTCTAAGAGATTAATTCGTGCATTATACTCTTTGGTTTTAGAAGATACAGGTGTATGGCAAGATGACATTATTAAGATGAAGAATGCCATATTAAACTATTGTGAGATTGACTCCGCTTTAGTTGATTATCTGTATGCTTGTTACTTGGATAGTAATAATGTACTTGTTGAAGAGTTTCTGGGAATTGCAGATGAAGTATATAGCTATTTTGAGAACGCGTTAAATGCAATGGCTGCTTCCAGAACTTCCTTCGACTAACACCGTATTGACGCTTCAGGTCACTCTGAGAAGCGAGTGACCACATCCAGCCCCCTAAGCCCGTCGGGACGTCACTGCATTAGGTGTTCGGCAAGCCTCACAACTATAAGCAGCGACTCTAATTAAAACATAAGACTATTGAGCTAACGGAGTACGATAGCACAGAAAATACATAATGAGGCCGCAACTTTGATAGGATGGGAAATAAATCTAAAAATTAGGGTTGAGTAATGATTAATTCTGCTAAAGAATTTGTTAGGCTAAGGTGTAGTGAAAGCATGGATGAATACCTGAAAGCCGCTTGGGATGAAGCACCTTCTGAAGTATGACTAGAAGTGATTAAAAGCTACCCTAATATGCGCGAATGGGTAGCACACAATAAATCAATTCCTGTTGAGATTATGGAGATCCTCGCTGACGATGCAGATGAAAGAGTCAGGTTTAATGTTGCAACAAAAAATCGACTGCCTGAGCACCTGCAATTAAAAATGGCTAGAGATTCAGATTGCTCGATTAGAAAACGGATTGTCTACAATAAAAAAGCGACAATTCAAGTTCTAACTCTGTTACTAAATGATGAGGACGAGGACATACGAACTGTATTGACGAAGGACGATACAAGTAAGCGATATGCTAACGGAGAACCGTCGATCAGTTCGACGGATTTTCTTAAATGCGCTCAGACAGAGCATGCTTTTCTGCCGAAACACTTACAGAATGCCCCATCTGTAAAGTGTTTTTTAGGATCTGCAAACTGTCCCCCTCCGTCTTGAGGAACGGTATCGTAACCCTTGCCAAAAGTGATTGGCACATGCCGGCATCGGCGAGCCAGATCGGGAGATGGCGCGTTAAGGGACAGGCAGATTTGCGCAGCAAGTACTCCAGTCAAACAAATTATTATTTTTTGACAACTGCTACCCATAATTCATTTTTATTTTCTTCTGGTGGCAAATAACATTCAATGGCAGGTAAATAAGCGAGGTCATACGTTGAGGCTGGGACCCACTCTGTATACAAGCGTTTCCAAAGCTCGCCTATACCATCTGGCCCACCTTCCGCTTCGAATACAGCCCAAGCAGCTTCCGGAAAACTTCTTTTTATCATTCCTTCTGGTGGTAAATGCTCCGATACAATGGACATAATGTAATGGAACTTCTCATTTTTACCATGATCACCATCCGCGCTTACTCCTAAAATCCCCTTCATTTTATGGTCGGTTTCCCGTATTTCCCACAGCTTCTCAGAGAGTCCTTCTTTCTTGGCATTGGCCCATATCCGAGGAACAATATTAAAGGCATCAGTTATACTAACCTGTTCCTGCACTCCCACAATGGAAAATCCCTTTAATTCTTCAATCCTGTAATTCATTTCCGTGACTCCCTTAATCGAAATTTGGAAGGAGATTCGTGGATAAGTCTTGAGTTTTATACCGACGTTACGTGAGGCAGTCGGTGTGGTGCCATGTAAATTTTGAAATGCGCGGGTGAATGCTTCTGGCGAGTCGTATCCCAGCTTCAGTGCAAGATCAATAACTTTAATATTGCTGTTTTGAAGTTCAAAAGCCGCTAACGTTAATCGTCGACGTCTCACATATTCCGATAATGAAACATCCGTAATAAAAGAGAACATACGTTGAAAATGGTACACCGAGCAACACGCGACTTTTGCTACCTCTTCGTAATCGATATCTCCTGTAAGATGTTCTTCAATATAATTGATTGCTTTATTCATTCTTTCGGCCCAATCCATTCACGATCATCCCTTCCAATTTCAATATATATCAATAAGGATCTCGTGGCCGTGCATTCTGTGCACCAAAATGCAAGGGTGTTTAACCATTCTATCCAGCAACCATCCAAAAGACAAAAATAGCCTAATCCTCCGTCATTGTACAGAAGAAATTAGGTTATTCCACTAACGGAGACGATATCGAGGAGTTGCAACAAGGACAGCTCCTCTTGGGGTACATGGATGTAACGGGCAGGATAATACAAACCGCTTATTGACAGATATAGAAAATAAATGGTATTATTTTCCCAATTTAATTTATAACAGCTATTGACTGCCGACTGATATCGGTAGTCTTTGCTATATTAATAGGAGGAAAGCTGGTGTGTTCGCGTGGAAAACGTTAAAACGGTACCCATTCTTGTAGAGGAAATGAGTTCTTGGAGCCGTGAGGTACTGGGAAAGTGGGTAGAGGACGATTACGTAGTAGAAACATGGACGGAGATCGCCTTAAACCTGGATCTAATTGGCGATTTTACGAGAGGTAATGCTCGTTTGGAGTCCATCGTGGAGCGTATTCAGAACGGACAGATAAGTCGCCGGCTGGAGGTAACAACCGAACAAATCACCCCCATCTCTGCACGCATATATTCTACGTATCGCAATTGGCCGGATGAGGTGGCAAGAAAAGGCGCAGTACTTGCATCTTCAATCGCAGACACATATGGCATAGGCATTGTGGCCGTACCGAAGCCGAACATAATCGGCGAAGGACTGAGGCCGGTATTGGCGGCGGGGCAAATAGGATTAATCATCACGCAAAATAATCCGCTGTTGAACATGAGAATTTCCGATGAAAACCGGATAGGCAACAATCCGTTCGCCATCTGCGCTCCCGGAGAACCACCTTTTTTGTTCGACGGTTCCTTTTGCTCTTACAGCCGGCATTCCATGATTAGTCTTAAGGAGCATGCGGATCGCTATGGCACCTTGCCGCTGGGGACCATTTTGGACGCTAATGGCGAACCTACGCAAGATACGGAGATTTTGTATGGGCTACTAAAGGCCGATCGCGGCAACGGATCGTTTGCCCCTCTAGGTGGCTTGAAGGGATTGCACATGGCGATGGGCATGGAGTTTCTATCGGGTGCCCTAACGGGAGGGTTTTTCGGAAATGCTCCAGGCAAGCCATGGGGCGAAGGTGCAGTCATCCTAGCATTTAGCTCCAAATTGTTTAAAGTTGATGCGATGAAGGAGCAAATTCAAGCGTACTTGAATGCATTCCGCACTTATCCGGGAAAACATTCCTTTGAACAACGCCGGGAAATGATGGAGCGCGGGTGGATCGAATATCCAATTGAGATGTATGAAACTTTCCGCCGCGTCAGCGAAAAATCCGGGGTTAGCAAGCCTACTATTTCCGATTCAACCATGTAAATTCGTGAGATTACAGAAAGAAATCACATGAGAAAAATCGGTTTTTTTTCCAGTCTAAGTTTTGCCTTGCTGCGAGACTTTCGGCAGAAATGGGATTTCATATGGCAGCAGGAAGTTCCGCAGGCATCGGACCATGCAAAAGCGAATCACGGCGCAAGGCCGTATTTTCAGTGATAGTGGTGGTTCAGCTAACGAAGACGATAGTTGAATATAGCATACGACGGCAGCCGGATCGGCTGCCGTTTTCATAAGCCAGATTCTCATTGACAACCTGACATGTGTTCCATAATATGTAATGACATAAGCTAAAAATACCTATATCATACAGGTACTTATTATACAGAAAGGCAGGTCAACCATGTCCGTATCAGATGCTCCCCCACAAACCGCTTCGTTTCTTCAACGTACTGTGAAAGCCATGCGCGTGTACCGCTGGTCGATTTCCTTCCTCACCCGCTATCGCCTGCAATTTCTGCTTTTCATCTTATGCGGCATCGGCATATCTTTTGCAGAACTGGCCATACCCAGATTTCTGCAAGCCGTTGTTGATGATGTAGTGCCAAACCGCGACACCCAGCTGCTGTCGATTTTATTCGCGGCCGTAATCGGATTTATTGGCATAATGATTGGACTGACGGCTGCGCGCAATATCCTGCAGCGTCTTTTCTCCATGCAAGCGGGCAAGGATCTGCAATTCACTTTATTCCGGCACCTTCGCCGCATGGGCTTCGCCTATCACGAGCAAAACCCCGTAGGCCGCACCTTATCTCTGATGAATACCGAGGTAGCCGCCGTACAGACCATGTATCGCGTTATGTTCCCCGAGATGGTGCAGCGCTTGTTTATGGCGATATTGTTCAGCATTGTCATGCTGGCCTTGAACGTAAAGCTTAGTCTGCTAACCATTCCCTGCTTTCTCTCCTACTACATCCTAGGGCCCTATTTTCAACAGCAATACACCAAATATATAAACGCGGCGTTGTCTTACCGACTGCTCTATAACAAGAAAATTTACGACAGCATCTCGGCCACGCCGGAGCTCCGAGCCCACTCGGCGGAAGCTTGGGATATGGGGCGTTTAATGGACGGCACCCGCCGAATCGCCAAGATGATCGTCCGCTATCAAGTGAACGGCCATATTAACCAGAACCTGCGGGCGATGACGACCTCGCTTGGCCTGGTATTGATTTTCTGGTTCGGGGCAAAAGACATTCAAGCTGGTTCCCTAACTGTAGGTGCGATCATCGCCTTTTTGCTCTATTATATGCTCTTCATGCAAGCGGTAACTTCCCTTGTGGGGGTTATTACCGAGCAGAAGGTCGTCTTGGCGCAAGCCGAAGCGCTGTACGATTTCTTACAGCAGGTTCCGGAGGTGAATGAAGCCGATCACCCTCGGCAATTGAAGGAGCTGCAAGGCAATCTTTCCTTCAGTCAAGTCACCTTCGGGTATGGGGCGCATCCGTCTATTTTGAAGGGCTTTGACCTGCACATTCAGCACGGGGAACGAATCGCGCTAGTCGGGACCAGCGGCAATGGCAAATCAACGGTGTTGAAGCTGATCGGGCGGTTCTACGATCCTCGCGAGGGGGAAGTGAAGCTGGACGGAGTTTCCCTGCGGGAGCTGAGCTTCCGTCAGCTGCGCAGCTCGATCGGGTTCGTGTTCCAAGACACTTACTTATTCGGGACCACGGTCCGGGAGAACATCCGCTTCGGATTCCCGGACGCGACGGAGGAGCAGATCGTCGCTGCCGCGAAGGCGGCGCATGCGCATGACTTCATCATGCAATTCCCGGGCGGGTACGAATCGCTTGTCGGCGAACGGGGCATCAAGTTGTCGGGCGGTCAACGGCAGCGGATCGCGATTGCAAGGATGTTTTTGAAAAATCCCTCGATCATCCTGCTCGACGAAGCGACTTCCGCGTTGGACAATGCCAGCGAAAAGGAAGTGCAGCATGCGCTCGACCGCTTGCTTGTGGGCCGCACGACCATAGCCGTTGCCCACAGGTTGTCCACGGTCAGGGATTACGACCGGATCGTGCTGATCGACAACGGCCGTGCCGAGGAGGTTGGTTCCTATGAGGAGCTGATGGCTAAGAGAGGGGCCTTTTACCGGCTTGCCGTTCGCTTGTCTCAGGAGGGAGAGGCGGCTGAAAGCCATTCCTTGTCCGCGGACCAAGCGTCCCGGTCGGCGTCACCCGCACAAGGAAAGGAGCAACCGGTATGAATGACGTTATGCTCAACGTACATTGGATGAAACGGTACATATGGAAGTATAAATCCGGGTTTACGTTGGGGCTGTTGTACCTACTGTTGGCTACGGTGGCAGGTATCGCGGTGACGGCCGTACAGAAGGTTGTCATTGACGACATCTTTCTGCGCGGTAACTATGTGCTATTGCCCGAAACGTTAGGCTGGTTTGCGTTGGCTATCGTCTGTTCTTCTTTTTTTGGCGTATTGTGGACGCACACGGGTCGGGTCAGCGCTTATAAAATCAATGCCCAACTCACGGAAGACCTGATGAACGCCATTTACAAGACGCCAACGCCAATCTACAACAATGAACGCATCGGCAAATATGTCAGCTATTTCTCGAACGACATTAACTGGACGACGGTCGCCTTGACGCAGTTTGTGCCGAAAGGCATTGCGAATATCGTCACGGTGCTGCTTTTGTCCGTCATTATCGGCTGGAGCTCGCCCGTCATTCTCGTTTGCATCCTGGTATTCAGCGCTTTGTACCTGGCGTTGGGCAAGAAATTCGGCGGCAACATTCGTGAAGTGTCCAAACAGCTGCAGGAAGCAAAAGCCAACTTTCTCGTTCACTTGGAGGAAGGCGTTTCATCTACGCGGGAAGTGATCGCTTTTCACCGGGAAGAATGGGAACAGAACAAATTCAATGCCAATTTTGCCGTTTATTTCGATAAGGTCATGCAAGAGGGCAAGCTGGAGAACAAGAAACTGGTTTGGAGCGATCCGCTGAAATGGGGGGCCAGCCTGCTTGTGCTTGGTTATGGCGGGTATCTGGTGATGGACGGGGCCTTGTCGATCGGGATGTACGTGGTGATCTTCCAATTCACCTCCCAACTGATGAACGCGATCCATGACGTGTATTTGTTCGCCATGGAGGCGCAGAGCCGGCTCGCTATGGTCGACCGCATCCGGGGAGTGGTGCAAGGCCCGCAGATTGCCGATGGCGAAACAGGGATAGAAGGTCCCATTCGCAGCTTGGTGCTGGAGCAGGTTAGCTTCCGGTACAACGAGCAGTCGCGGAATGTGCTGGAGCAACTGTCCCTTACGATTCCGGTCGGCCGTAAAGTTGCGTTCGTGGGGACTAGTGGCGGGGGCAAATCAACCATCGCCCAGCTGCTGCTGCGATTTTACGATCCAGACAGCGGCTGTATTCGTGTGAACGGGGAGCCGTTGACCACGATTCAACGAAAGGCCTGGAGCGAGCGGATTTCGGTCGTCTTTCAAGACCCGTATTTATTCCCGGATACGATCCGCAACAACATATTGCTGGGAGAAAGCCGGAAGCAAGAGGACGTGGAAGCGGCATGCGAACAAGCGTGCATCCATGACTTCGTTTTGACGCTAAGCCAAGGGTACGATACGGAGTTGGGCGAACGCGGCATCAATTTGTCCGGCGGCCAAAAGCAGCGGCTTGCCTTGGCTCGAGCCCTCTTGAGACGCTCTGAGATTTTGATCCTCGACGAGTCGACCTCGTCGCTTGATCTCGAGACTGAACGCCGCGTGCAAAAACAGATCGACGAGCTTCGCCAAGGCTTGACTACGATCATCATCGCGCACCGGCTGTCGACGAT
>NZ_JARBDB010000070.1:0-255 GCF_036577605.1 Paenibacillus sp. GYB004 | reverse complement strand
AACGAAACTCCCAACGTTTGTATGAGAGGTATTTAACGTTGCTGCGTTCTAGCGTCACGGATCATGTGAAGGAAGAACTGAAGCAAGTGGTAGCTACGCATGGCGGAATTATGATCTCCATGGACGGCGTGCAACCCGAAAAAGGAAACGAGACGCTGTATGTTGTCCGTGAGGTCTTCAGCGGCATCATTCTAGTTGCTAAAAGCGTAAAGAGCAGCAGTGCAGAAGAACTCAAAGAGCTCATCCAACCGGTCA
>NZ_JARBDB010000069.1:0-122903 GCF_036577605.1 Paenibacillus sp. GYB004 | reverse complement strand
GTAGACACATACATCTTGGTAATTTTGATGATTTAACCGAGGCAGCGGACGCAGTAAAGAAAGCAAGGTCATCTTTGATGCCGTACAGCGTAATGGATGCGATTTAACCCCGAGTAGGGGCTATTTTGTTGCCCGCAAACGGGCAGAGAGGGGAACGGGATGAGCGCAAAGCTGATCGTATCCACGGTTTGGACGGCTGCTGCAGGCAGCACCGGCAAGGAGTTTATTTTTGGAGGGGTGACCGCTGTCTCCGGTTTGATTGCTCAGCACCTCGGCGGCTGGGATGCGGCGCTTAAGGTTCTGGTGGCCCTGATGCTTGCTGATTACGTAACAGGCGTCCTGGGCGCATTTAAGACCAAATCGGTCAACAGCGAGGTTATGTTTTGGGGCGGCGTCCGGAAGGGCATAACGCTAGCGGTTATCGCTTTAGCGGCCATGTGCGACCAGTGGGTCGGAGCAGATGCTCCAATCTTCCGCACACTGGCCGTTTACTTTTATGCCGGGCGTGAAGGGTTAAGCGTCGTCGAGAATCTCGGCCCGCTTGGAGTGCAGTTGCCCCCGGGGCTGGTTAAGTTTTTGGAGCAGCTCAAGCAAAAGGGTGAGGGTGATCAAACATGACAGCCCTATGGCGTGAAGAACTGATTCCCGTTAACCCGTTCACGCGGCCGGGGACTCCTCTCCGGCTTGTCCGTAATATCATCATCCACTATACCGGCAACCCGGGAGCGTCGGCGGCGAATCATGTAATTTACTTTGGCAAGACGCTCCCCGCGACCAATGAACGCTACGCATCGGCTCATTATTTCGTAGACCCTGGCGATGCCATCCTTATTATCCCGCTGGACGAACAAGCCTATCATGCCAGCCAAGCCAATCCGTACAGTATTGGAGTTGAAATGTGCATCGAGCCAGACGGATCGTTCCACCTGGAAACGGTCCGGCGCACAGTGGCGATCGTCGCGGAGTTGTGCAGGCGGTACGAGCTGAATCCGCTGCGGGATGTGATCCGGCATTACGATGTAACCGGCAAGCACTGTCCGGCCCCTTACATAGACGATCCGGGAGCGTGGGAGGAGTTTAAACGAAGAGTTGCGAACGGGGACGAGGAGGACGATACGATGAAACTGGAACAATGGCAATGGAAGATGCTCGGCGATGCGCTGGACGGGCTATACCGTAAAGGGCTGCTTGGTGACTATGGATGGGCAACGAAGGCATACGAAGGCAAGCTGACGCAGACGGAATTGGCTTGGATTAATACGGTCGTTTTCGCTCGTGAGAAGGGCGTCGTGGTTTGATCGTAACGCAGATTTGCGTTTTGATCGAAATGAACTGATCTTCTTTAAGCAGGTGGGTATAATTGCCAATTCCTTAAAGGAATCCGGTCCGACTCTCCTCCTTAAAGGCGGAGAGTGACGGCCGTTAAAAGCGAAGCCCCCTACCAGCATAACGCCAGCGGGGGCTTCATTTCCTATTCAAACGGCGGATACTTCTTTACTCTCTGCCGGTCCTCATCAGCGTCCCGTCTTCTTGTGCGTCTATAACGAACCTCCAGAACCGTCAGCACCCCGAAGCCCAATATCCCGATCACCAGCAAAATTATAAGCACGTATAACTGCTGGCCGGTTGCAATGACCGTTAACATCCATCCCGTAATTATACCGGATCACCTCTGTTTATTTGGAAGCCCTTACCCACAATGCCGGTAGGGGCTTCCCACATGTTACCCACAAAAAGCATGTCAAAAGTAGTTCTTTAGTGTCCTGACCGTACCTATCGAAAACGCCGGGAAACCGCGTCATTACAGCAAATTGTCCGAAAGTGTCCTTCGGA
Source organism: Paenibacillus sp. GYB004 (assembly GCF_036577605.1). Lineage (NCBI taxonomy): Bacteria > Bacillati > Bacillota > Bacilli > Caryophanales > Paenibacillaceae > Paenibacillus > Paenibacillus sp. GYB004. The sequence goes on along the minus strand of NZ_JARBDB010000069.1, from coordinate 121,070 downwards.
GTCCGGATAACAATTATTTGGGAAGCAAAAATGTGCTCACAGACGATTCGGGACGGCGAATCAAAATCGTACGCGGAGGCGGAGCTTTTATCCTGCCGATTTTTCAGAAAGCGGAGTTTTTATCGTTACTGTCGCTTAAGCTGGACGTATCCACCCCGGAAGTGTATACCGAGCAAGGCGTGCCGGTTATGACGGACGCGGTGGCGATCATCAAGATCGGCAGTGTGGTCGAAGACGTCGCTACGGCTGCGGAGCAATTCATGGGCAAGCCGACCGAGGCGCTGAAGGGAGAAGCGCAGGAAGTGCTGGAAGGGCACCTCCGCTCCATTCTCGGCTCGATGACGGTCGAGGAAGTGTATCGGAACCGCGACAAGTTCGCCCAGGAGGTTCAAGGCGTAGCGGCCAAAGATTTGAAGAAAATGGGTCTGCAGATCGTTTCATTCACGATCAAGGACGTGCGCGACAAGCACGGTTATCTGGACTCGCTCGGGAAGCCGCGGATCGCCGCGGTGAAGCGCGACGCCGAGATTGCCGAAGCCCAGGCGGTGCGGGATTCCCGGATTCAGAAGGCGAAAGCCGAAGAGGATGGGATGAAGGCCGAGCTTTTGCGGGATACGAACATTGCCGAAGCAGCCAAGGAGAAAGAGCTGAAGACGGCCGCGTTTAAGAAAGACCAGGATATGGCCAAGGCCGAAGCCGACCAAGCCTATCACATCCAGGAAGCGCGTTCGAAACAAAGCGTCGTCGAAGAGCAGATGCAGGTGGAACTGGTCCGTAAAGAGCGGGAAATCGACCTTGAGGCGAAAGAGATTTTGCGCCGCGAGAAGCAGTACGATGCGGAAGTGAAAAAGAAGGCGGACGCCGACCGTTACGCCGTCGAGCAGGCGGCCGAGGCGGATAAGGCGAAGCGTATTCGCGAAGCCGATGCGCTGCAGTACAAGATCGAAGCGGAGGCGAGGGCGAACGCCGAGCAGAAGCGTCTTGAAGGTTTGGCGATCGCCGATGCGGAACGGGCGAAAGGTACGGCCGAGGCGGAAGTAATAAGGCTGCGCGGTCTGGCCGAAGCGGAAGCGAAGCAAAAGCTGGCCGAAGCGTTCGAGAAGTTCGGCGAAGCGGCGGTTCTCGATATTATCGTGAAAATGCTTCCGGAACTCGCTGGCAAAGTAGCGCAGCCAATCAGCTCGATCGACAAGCTGACGGTCGTCGACACCGGCAACGGGGAAGGCGCCGCACGCGTGAGCAATTATGTGACCTCGCTTATGGCGACGGCGCCGGAGATGCTGAAGAGCGTGTCGGGCATCGACCTCGACAAGCTGGTCAAAGGCTTCACCAGCAAGCTGTCGGGAGGCGCGGGCGCTGCAAGTGGCGCAGCCGTCAGCCCAGCGCCGGAAATCTCCAGCGTTCCTCCGGCTCCGGCCAAACCGTCGGTTTCTGATCCGACTCGCGAATGATACCGTTAGTACTGTTTGGAATCAGAAGCCGTGACTATAGGGTCGCGGCTTTTTGCCGTGTGCGCGAACGAATCGAAACTGCGGGAGGGGGAACGCTAATCTCTAAAAGTGCGAGTTCAAAAAGTCCGGTTTTCAGCACTGAGAAGATGGGATGAAGCTAGGAAATGAGGGGCGGAGCGTAGTGGGAACTACGTGAGCACCGGAACTTCCGGCTGAATTCCATATTCGATGTCGGGAAGGCTTCCTGATCTGCTTCGTGATCAAAAGTGGACTTTTTGAACTACCTCTAAAAGGCGAAGCGGAGGGAAAACAAATGAGCCGGAACGAATCAGCAGCTCCAGGGACAGGCTGGACCAAAGTGATGGCAATTGCCGCAAGCATTGGTCTGATTGCGGCATTAACCGCATGCGGCGGAGAGAAAAAAGCCAAGGAGGAGCAAAGCAAGCAGCAGCAAACCCAGCAGCCGAGCGTTATCGACCAGGAGCTTAAGAAACAGTTTCAGATGTATAAGGAACTGCAGCAATATGAGCAAGAACAGCAGAAAAAGCTGGAGAAAGCCGAGAAGGAAGCGCAGAAAAAAGAAAAAGAATCTTCAAAAAAATCGGGAGAGAATAGCAAAGGCAGCGGCGGCGGAGAGGGAGACGAGAACGAATAACTTCCCTCTGCGCGACAGCGGCCGGCCGGGCTTGCAACCGCTGGTCACTCGCCGCCGCTGTCGATTTTGCGCAGATACTGCTTGGGGGTGCAGCCGTTAAACCGTTTGAACAGCTCATAAAAATGAGCCATGTTCTCGATGCCGACCGCCCGGGCAATTTCCGTCACATTCTGGCTGCTCGTCACGAGCAGCCGTTCCGCCTTGGCGATCCGCTTCCGGTTGACGTAATCCGTAAACGAGGAGCCCATCGCTTTTTTGAAATATTTGGAGAAGTAAAAGTAACTCATTCCTGCGAGATGGCTAACCCGTTCCATATCGATTTTCTCCGACAGATGGTTGTCCACATGTTCGAGAATCGGCTTCATGACGCCAGGATCGACCAGATCGTGCGCCTGCAGCAGTCCTCTCGTATCCCCGCGAAGCAGTGTCAGCAGCAGATGCTTGATATGCATGCTGGCCGCAATCTCATAACCGGTCGATTTGCCCATAATCTCGTCGTGAATCCGTTCGATGATGCGCCCGACCTCCCGGCTGACGTTCTCGTTCTCCCGGAACATATAGTTCAAGTCCTCCAGCGGGTGGTGCACTTCCGAGAAATGGCGGTAATACCTCATCATCGCCGGATCGAAGTAAGCTTCCAGATCGACATGGAGCACGATATAGACGAGCCCTTCTTCGCTATAGGGACGGCCGCGGTGCAGTTGGGACGAACCGATCACCACCACGTCGCCCGGATGGAGCAGATAGGGGCGGTTCGGCGTATGGATTTCGTGGATGCCCTTCTGGACGAGAATGAACTCCACTTCTTTATGATAGTGCCAGCGCACGTTCTGAAGCTGCTCCTGGGTAGCCGCAACCGCCGGCTTCGGTCTCGGGCGGCCCGGCTGCTCGAATTTCCATACCTTGATGCACAGCACCGGATTCTGATAATGGATCGGCTCTTTATAAATTTCCATAGGGGCGGCACCTGCTTTGCGGGACATGACAAAATTGGATACAAAGCCGACAAATGACGGCATATACGTCCTATCCCAAACATTGTATTGTTGGTTCATGAACAAGTCAGAGTAATGTCTGGCCTTGTACTGCTTATGAATCCATTATACACGAAATGGGGAGAGGGAAAGCCATGAAAGTAGCAATCGTCGGCTGCGGCGGCCTAGGCAACGTCCATGCCAGCAGCTATGCGAAAGTTCCCGGCGTAACCGTAGTCGGAGTATGCGATATTCAGCCGGATCTCATGGAGAACATGGCCAAGCGCACAGGCGCGACCGCCTATTCGTCATTTGACGAGATGCTCGAGAAGTCGGGCTGCGAAGTTGTAAGCGTCACCTTGCCGAGCTATCTGCACAAGGAGTATTCGATTCGTGCGGCTAATGCGGGCAAACATGTTATTTGCGAAAAACCGATCGCGCTGAACCTGGAAGACGCGGCGGAGATGATAAGCGTCTGCGAGAAAAACGGCGTGCGGCTGTTTATCGGCCATGTCGTCCGTTTCTTCCCGGAGTATGTGCAGATGAGAAATAAAATCAATGACGGTTCCCTCGGCCGGATCGGCGTCGCTCACGCGAAGCGGATCGGCGGACATCCCGGAGACCGCCGTCCGTGGTTCGCCGAGGATGAGAAAAGCGGCGGCGTTGTCATCGACCTGATGATCCACGACCTCGACTTTTTCCGCTGGTCGCTTGGCGAAGTGCGTTCGGTATACGGACTGCGCACCGTCGAAGGCAATGTGGACTACGCTTCCGCCACGCTTGTATTTGAGAGCGGCGCGGTAGCGAACGTGGAAGCGCACTGGGGCTACCCGGGACCGTTCACGACCGCAGCTGAAATTGCCGGCAGCAAAGGGATTATCCGCAGCGACAGCTCGCAAACCAAATCGGTGCAGGTGCGTAAAGCGGCTGCCAAAGACGCAAGCGGACCGTTCGTCGAAGTACCGCAAAGCCCGGGCTTCACGAATCCGTTCGAGAAGGAAATCCATCACTATATCGATTGCATCCGCGAAAACCGCGAGCCGATCGTAACGGCTCAGGATGCGTACAAGGCGCTTGAAATCGGTCTTGCCGTTATGGAATCGGTCCGCACCGGCCAAGCCGTCGTTTTCAATAAAGGGGAGGGATCGCGATGAGCAAGCTTAGAGTGGGCATGATCAGCTTTGCGCACGGACATGCGTTCTCCTATCTCCATGCGCTGCTCGCTTTGCCGGAAGTAGAGCTCGTCGGTATCGCCGACGAAGTGAAGAGCCGTGTGGAAGGCGTCGTAACCAAACACGGGATCGCTTTTTACGAAGATTACCGGGATTTGCTGGCTATCTCCGATATGGACGCGGTTGTAATCTGTTCCGAGAACGCGTTCCACGCCCAGCAAACGATCGATTCGGCAAACGCCAAAAAACACGTGATCTGCGAAAAGCCGCTTGGCATTTCCGTTGCCGAGATGGAACGGATGATCGCAGCTTGCAGCGACAACGGCGTACAGCTGATGACCGCATTCCCTTGCCGCTATTTGCCTGCGGTGATTAACGCCAAGCAAGCGGTCGACCGCGGCGAGATCGGCGAGATCATCGCGATCAAAGGGACGAACCGCGGCTCGATGCCGGGCAGATGGTTCGTCGAGCCCGAGCTTTCCGGCGGCGGCGCGCTGCTCGACCATACCGTACACGTGATGGACCTGATGAACTGGTTCACCGGCTCCAAAGTGAACGAAGTGTACGCTTATGCCGCAACGCTGTTCCATGAAGAGCTGAAGGTAGACGACGCGGGGATGATTCATGTCAAATTCGACAACGGCGCGTTCGGCGTACTCGATACAAGCTGGTCGCGTTCCAAGACGTTCCCGACCTGGGGTGACGTAACGATGGAAATCATCGGCACCAAGGGTACGATCTCGGTAGACAGCTTCGCTCAGAAAACCGAGCTCTACAGCGACGATGTCGGCAGAGGGCAATATTTGTACTGGGGCGATTCGATGGACCACTACATGGTCAAATCGTTCGTGGACGCTCTGATCGAAGGCAAAGCGTCTCCGATCAGCGGCGAGGACGGCCTTCGCTCCGCCGAGGTTGCGCTGGCCGGATACGAGTCCGTCAAGAGCGGTCAGCCGGTTAAGCTGTCTTCATGAAATGAAATTGTAAGAAAAAAGCACGATAGCCCGGCGCCCTGAGAGGTACCGGGCTTTTTTTTGCGTTTCATCCGTCGTCAGCCTCATAGACAGCGGGGGAGAATCGCACTATAATCACCGTTATGATTGATCGGCGGCAGGGACGTCCGGTCATTCCTGAACGTCTGCATGAGCGGGACCGATCAGGTCGTCGTCCTCTTTGTTGTCCCGCACTGTCTTCTGCAGTACGAAGGAGGACATCGTCAGAAATAAGGCGCATACCGCGTAATACCCTTGCACGGACAACGGCTGATTCAAATTATAGATACCGACGAACATGGCAATCAGCGCCGTGGCGAAAGCGGCCCAGGACAGAAACGTAAACGCTCCGGAGTTCCGTTTCTTGCCGGCGTCCGCATCTTCCTGATTGTCCCGGATCGTCTTTTGCAGGACAAAAGCGGACATCGTCAAGTATAAGGCGGCGACGGCGTAGTAACCTTTGACGGACAACGGTTCCTCTAATGTATAAATACCGATAAACATAGCCAGAAACGCACAAGCGAACGATGCCCAGGATAAAAAAGAGAAAGCGGCCGTATTTCTTCTTCTAATCATACGAATACACCTCGATTTGTAGGAAGGGCGCCGGACATGAGTCATGAAACTTCCTGTCGTTCGTAGTCGCTGCTGTTGCATCACGTCCTAGCACCTGATCCTAATCTTAGACGGTGAAGCCGCAAGCGAGAAGTACTAACTTTCCATAGTACCGGGCTTCTGCCTGCGGCCGGAACGAAGCGTCGGGTGCCGGGCAAGCGAAGCAAAAGCAAATTCGGGAGAAGTGGGTACAATAAAAAAAAGACCGCTATACGAGCGTTAGCAAGGAAGGGAGTTCTTGCCGTGTCCATTTCGCACGAATCCGGAGTCATCGACGCCATCCGGCAGCAGCATCGGAGAAGCTCCAAGGCGCTGATCGCCAAAAGGGCGATCCTTATTTTTCTCGGCGCGGCGTCCGTATCGGTAGGGCTTGAAATTTTTCTCGTCCCGAACAACATTATCGACGGCGGGGTCGTCGGCATCTCGATTATAAGCAAATATTTGACGGGATTGCCGCTTGGCCTGTTTCTGACTTTGCTGAACTTGCCGTTTCTGTTTATCGGCTACAAATCGATCGGGAAAACGTTCGCTTTATCGACCTTGTACGGAGTTCTTGTCATGTCGGCAGGGACAACGCTGCTGCATCCGGTGGAGCCGCTGACGATGGACCCGCTGCTGGCGGCCGTGTTCGGAGGGATCATCGTCGGAATCGGCGTCGGTCTCGTCATCCGGGCCGGCGGGTCGCTGGACGGTACGGAGATCGTAGCGATATTGCTATACAAACGATCGCCGTTTTCCGTTGGGCAAATCGTGATGTTTTTTAACTTTTTCATACTGGGCAGCGCCGGATTCGTCTTTGGCTGGGACCGTGCGATGTATTCGCTGATCGCGTACTATATCGCCTTTAAGATGATCGACATTGTGATGGCCGGTTTCGACGAATCGAAGTCGGTCTGGATCATCAGCGAGAAGTACCGGGAGCTGGGGGATGCGCTGCTCGACCGGCTCGGCCGCGGCGTTACGTACTTAAGAGGAGAAGGCGCCTATACCGGCGACGACAAGCAGGTCATCTTCTGCGTCGTTACAAGGCTGGAAGAGGCCAAGCTGAAGGCGGTCGTCGAGGAGATCGATCCGGGGGCATTTCTAGCCGTAGGCAATATTCACGACGTCATGGGCGGGCAGTTCAAGAAGAAGGACATTCACTAGCACAGGGCGGCAAAACCGGCGAACCATTTGACAATCGAGGGGCGGGGCTATAAAATTAAGGGATGAATGCGTTTCAAAAAAACGGCATATCGCTTAACGCCATGACGAAACGAGTAAGCCATCGCCCTTGATCCAGAGAGAAAGCTCCGGGTCGGACGCTCCCATGTGTCCGGCAGCGCGCTGCAAGAGCTTTCATGAAGAAGGATGGCCGAACGCTACTTCGGAGCGTGGACGAACTCCACCGGTACGGAACCGTTATTTTCCGGCACAAGGCGATTGCGGGCTGTTTGCGCTGCGGCCGATTCGAGCGGTGTTTCCGGCAGGGAGGCGTTATCCGCGAAGGACGGTCAGAAGCGGGCACTTGCAATAACCAGGGTGGTACCGCGAGAGAAGACCTCGTCCCTGAATTTTCAGGGGCGATTTTTGTTTTTTTACCCCCACTATCGAATATGGAGGCATGGAACCCGATGAAAGCAAGTGAAATACGCCGGAAGTGGCTGGAGTTTTTTGCGGAGAAAGGACATAAGATTGAGCCGAGCGCCTCGCTTGTGCCCCACAACGACCCTTCTCTGCTCTGGATCAATGCGGGGATGGCGCCGCTGAAGCCGTATTTCGACGGCAGGGTCGTACCGGAAAATCCGCGGATCGCCAACTCGCAAAAATGTATCCGCACCAACGATATCGAAAATGTCGGCAAGACGCGCCGCCACCATACGATGTTCGAGATGCTCGGCAATTTCTCGATCGGGGACTATTTCAAAGAAGAGACGATCACCTGGGCGTGGGAGTTTCTGACCGACAAGAAATGGATCGGCTTCGATCCGGACCGGTTGTCCGTAACCGTATATCCGGAAGATACGGAAGCCTACGAGTTCTGGAACAAAAAAATCGGCATTCCGGAAAACCGCATCTACAAGCTGGAGGAAAACTTCTGGGATATCGGCGAAGGCCCGTGCGGTCCTTGTACGGAAATCTTCTATGACCGCGGCGACAAATACGGCGACCTGAACGATCCCGAATGCTGGCCGGGCGGGGAGAACGAGCGTTTCCTCGAAGTGTGGAACCTCGTATTCTCGCAGTTCAACCATAATAAGGACGGCAGCTACACGCCGCTGCCGAACAAAAATATCGATACCGGAGCGGGACTCGAGCGGTTCGCCTCGATTTTGCAGGACGTCGACTCGAACTTCGATACCGACTTGTTCCAGCCGATTATCCAGAAGACGAGCGCCATCGCCGGCGTGACTTATCATACGAATGAAGAGCATGACATAGCGCTGAAGGTCATCGCCGACCATATCCGTACCGTCGTATTCTCCGTAGGGGACGGCGTGCTTCCTTCCAACGAAGGCCGGGGTTACATTATCCGCCGCTTGCTTCGCCGCGCCGTGCGCTACGGGAAGTCGCTCGGCATCGACAAGCCGTTCCTGTATGAGCTGACGCCGGTCGTCGGCGAGATTATGGGCGCTTATTATCCCGAGGTGGTCGAGAAGCGGGAATTTATCGAGAAAGTGATCCGGAACGAGGAGGAGCGCTTCCACGAGACGTTGTCCGACGGTCTCGATATGCTATCGTCGATTATCGCCGGGCTGAAGAAGGAAGGCGGTACGGTAGTCGGCGGCGAGGACGCGTTCCGTCTGTACGACACATACGGCTTCCCGTTTGACCTGACCGAGGATTTCGCGGCGGAGAACGGCTTTACCGTCGACCGGGCCGGATTCGACAGCGAGATGGAGGCTCAGCGCAGTCGTGCGCGTTCGGCACGTCAGGAGACGGACAGCATGAAGGTGCAGGGCGGTCCGCTCACCGATTTTACGGTTAAAACCGAGTTTGTTGGATATACTGATCTGGTAACAAGTGCTAAAATTATTGCAATTGTAAGCGGCGATTCGTTCGTCGACATGGTCGGCAGCGGCGAAGTATGCCAAGTGCTGCTCGACCGCACCCCGTTTTATGCGGAGAGCGGCGGACAAGTCAGCGACCGCGGTACGATTACCGGCGCCCAGCTCGAGGCTTCCGTCGAGGACGTATGGAAAGCTCCGCACGGCCAGACCGTCCATACGGTGAAAGTCGCGAACGGGACGCTTCGCAAGGGAGACACGGTGCAGGCCGCAGTCGAATCCGGCAAGCGCGACGATATCGTCAAAAATCATACGGCGACGCATCTGCTGCACAAGGCGCTCAAGGAAATCCTCGGCGACCATGTCAATCAGGCGGGCTCGCTGGTCGAGCCGGACCGTCTGCGCTTCGACTTCTCCCATTTCGGCAGCATCAGCGCCGAAGAGCTCACCCGCATCGAAGAACGGGTGAACGAGCAGATCTGGAGACAAACGTCCGTCGTTATCGAGTCCAAGCCGATTGCCGAAGCGAAAGCGATGGGCGCGATGGCGCTGTTCGGCGAGAAATACGGCGACGTCGTCCGCGTCGTGCAAGTCGGCGAATACAGCATCGAGCTGTGCGGGGGCTGCCACGTGCGGAATACGGCCGAGATCGGCCTGTTCAAGATCGTCAGCGAAAGCGGCATTGGCTCGGGTGTGCGCCGGATCGAAGCGGTAACCGGACGGAGCGCTTATCTGTACCTGGACGGCCAGCTTCAGCTGCTGCGGGAAGCCGCGGCGCTGCTGAAGTCGAATGTGCCGGACGTGCCGAAGCGGGTCGAAGCGATGCTCGGCCAGATCAAGGAGCTGGGCCGCGAGAACGAGTCGCTGCGCGGCAAGCTGAGCGCGATCGAAGCCGGTTCTTTGACAGACAGCGCCAAGCAGGTCGGAGGCGTGACGCTGCTCGCCGCCAAGGTGGATGCAGGCGACATGGACTCCTTGCGCACGATCGTTGACCAGATGAAGGTAAAGCTCGGCTCTGCGGTTATCATCGTCGGCGCAGTCAGCGACGACAAGGTGAATCTCGTAGCGGCCGTTACCCCGGATCTGGTGCAGCAGGGCTTCCATGCCGGCAAGCTGGTGAAGGAAGCGGCTTCCCGCTGCGGAGGCGGCGGAGGCGGTCGTCCGGACATGGCCCAGGCTGGAGGCAAAGACCCTTCCAAGCTGGACGAGGCGCTGCAGGCGGTCGAATCGCTTGTTGCCGAGCAGGCGGCAAAGTAACGGACGTACGCCCACAGCCGGAGTCAGATGCGAACAAGCTGTGAATTTTTAGCCGGTCCGACAGGAATTTTAAGTACGGCGGCGAATAAATAGATGTAGAGCGCATACTAAATATTTACAATAGGTATCCGAGTGATGCGTTTCAGCAATAAGGGGGGGTGTTCTGGTAATGAATCCGATGGACAAAACGATGAAGTTCGATGTCAAAGCCGAAGGCGTGGAAACATCGCCGAAGGAGGTCCTTCTGGCCGTGTATGACGCCTTGCAGGAGAAAGGGTACAATCCGATCAATCAAATCGTCGGTTATTTGTTATCCGGCGACCCTGCGTTCATACCCCGGCACAACAACGCAAGAAGCCTGATCCGCAAAAGGGAACGGGACGAACTGATCGAGGAGCTGGTCCGTTTCTATTTGCAGCACCATAAATGACCGTCGGCCGGTGGACATTTTCCATCGGCTTCCGTGCATATGTGCGGTGCGCGGTGTGCCCGGCTTATAGCGGGGCGCGAAGCTGCGCATCCCGGCCCGGAAGCCGGAATCCGGCCGATGCGACCGACGGGAGTACAGTATGGGCCGAATTATGGGACTCGATTACGGCGACAAGACGATCGGCGTTGCGGTAAGCGACGAATTCGGCTGGACGGCGCAAGGCGTCGAGGTGATCCGGCGGAAGAAGCCGGAGGACGATCTGAACCGGCTGCGGCAGTTGGCGGACGAATACGCCGTCTCCGGGTTCGTCGTAGGTCTGCCGAAAAACATGAACAACACGATCGGGCCGCGCGGAGAGCTGTGCATCGCTTTCTCCGAGGTTTTACAGGAAGCGTTCGGGCTTCCCGTCACGATGTGGGACGAACGGTTATCAACCGTATCGGCGCAGCGGACTTTGATCGAAGCCGACGTCAGCCGCAAGAAGCGCAAGCAAGTCATCGACAAGATGGCGGCAGCTATCATTTTGCAAAACTATTTGGACTCCAATTCGAAAAGGTGAGGTGTGCGTTATGGCCAAGGAAGAGCTGAACATGGAAGAACCGGAGATCATCTACATCCCCGACGAGGAAGGCAACGAAGAAGAATTCGAGGTGATCATGAAATTTGAGGTCGAGTCCGGCCAATTCCAAGGCAACAAGTACATGATGGTTGTACCTGTCGAATCGGATGATTCCGGAGAAGAGACGGATGAGGTGTACGCCTTCCGTTATGAAGAAGACGGCGACGATCTCCAGCTATACACGATCGACAACGAGCAGGAGTGGGACGAAGTGGAAGAAACGTTCAACACGCTGGTCGCCGAGATGGAGCAAGAGGAGCAGTCATGAACGCAGCAGACTATGGACAGCCGGAACAGCTTCGGCTGCTTCGCGATACGTACGGGGATGAGATCGTCCTGTTCGACGAGCAGGACGAATCGGTCGCCCACCGGATTGTAGCGGAGTTTCGGTATAACGGGACGGTGTATGCGGTCCTGCAGTCGGATGAGCTCCGCAAAGAGAAGGAAGTAGCCATATTTAAAGTTTCCGTGCCCGACGAGGGCGAGCCCGAGCTGGAGACGATCGAGGATGACGACGAATGGGAAACCGTATCGGAGCTGTATGACGAGATGACTTTCCCAAGCGGAGAACGGCCCTGATTCGGGCAAGCGGAAGACTGGAGATCCGGGCGGGTGACACCGCTCTTTTTTTTCGCGTAAAACATCAAATAGCCTGAAACGGGAAGACATATGGGAGAGGAACCTATTGAAACGAATTGCACTAATCATACTGGGCAGTATGCTGCTTGTGCTTATCCTGGCCGGGGCGGGAACGGCGCTGTATGTGTCCAATGCGCTCAAGCCGGTCGAAGCCGGGGATGAGGAAGTACGCATTCAGGTGGAAGCGGGACTCGGCTCCGGGCAGATCGCCAATCTGCTGGAACGCAGCGGGCTGATTCGGGACGCCAAAGTGTTTCGCTATTACTTGATCTACAAAAAAGAAGGCGGCCGGTTCCAGGCGGGGGAGTACGACATGAAGCCGGGGATGGCGCTGGACGATATTATCGCCAAGCTGAACGCCGGCGATACGGTCAAGGAAGAGCTGGTGCGGGTTACGATTCCCGAAGGGCTGACGGTGCCGCAGATCGCGGACAAGCTGGCCGTGCATCCGGGCTTCGACCGCCAAGCGTTTCTCGACCTGATGAGCGGCGCAGAGCTGAGCGCGGTCAAGCGGATCGCGGATATTCCGGAGGACGCCCGGATTCGTTACCGGCTGGAAGGTTATTTGTTCCCGGAAACGTATGAACTGAAAAAGGAATTGACGACAAAAGATATCGTGATGCGGCTCACATCGGAGCTGGAACGCAAGCTCGGCGATTTGCCGCCGGACTGGCCGGACAAGCTGAAGGAGCGCGGACTTACGTTCCATCAGCTAATGACCGTCGCCTCGATGATCGAACGCGAAGTCGTGCTGGAACAGGAAAGACCGATCGTCGCCAGCGTCATCTACAACCGGATGAAGATCGGGATGAAGCTGCAGATCGATGCGACCGTGCAGTATGCGCTCGATAAGACGAAGGAACGGCTGTTCGAGAAAGATCTGCTCGTAGACAGTCCTTATAACACTTATAAAATAACCGCTTTGCCGCCGGGGCCGATCGCAAGTCCGAGCCTGAGCTCGATTCGTGCGGCGCTTTATCCGGCAGATACGAAATATATGTTTTATGTCACGAAGTATGACGGCGCACAGGAGCATAACTTCGCTGAGACTTACGATCAGCATCTGAAAAACATAGCGGAGAGCAGGAAGAGGTGACCCTGAAGGTATGAGCGGTGAAAGGACTCAACGCCCGGAAAGGCGGACGGAAGCGGGTTTCCGCAAGCCGGAGCTGCTGGTGAGCGCGGGCTCGCCGGAGGAAATTGCAGCATTGATTGAGGCGGGGGCCGATGCGGTTCACATCGGGGATATGCGGTTCGGCATGCGGCTGGCGGGAGACATTCCCGAAGAGCGGATCGCGGATGCGATCCGGCTCGCCCACGACAAGGGAGCGAAGGCTTATGTCGTCTGCAACGGCATTTTGCACAACGATGTGCTGCCGGAGCTGCCCGGCTTTTTGAAATGTATTGCCGATGCCGGGGCGGACGGTCTCGTATTCGGGGACCCGGCCGTGCTGATCGCGAGGAGACAGGCGGGAGTCGACATTCCGCTGCATTGGAGCACGGAAATGACGACGACAAATTATAAAACCGCCAACTACTGGGTAACCAAAGGGGCGAGACGCGTCTTTTTGGCCCGCGAGCTCAACATGGACGAAGTGGTCGAGATGGCGCAGAAGGTGCAGGCCGAGGTGCAGGTTCAAGTGCACGGCATGACGAATATTTATCATTCCAAACGGACGCTGCTATCCAACTACTGGGAGCATCAGGGACACAGTCCGGAGGGCGAAGTGCTGGATGCGGAGCGCAATCTGTTTCTGATCGAGCACGAGCGCAAGGAAGAGAAATTTCCGGTGTACGAGGACCGGAGCGGTACGCATGTGATGAGCTCGGACGACTTGTGCATGCTGGAGAGCTTGCACGAGCTTATGGAGGCCGGCATCGACAGCTTCCGGATCGAGGGGCTGCTGAAGCCGCTCCCGTATAACGAAGCGGTCGTCCGTGCTTACCGGAAGGCGATCGACGCTTATGCGGCCGGCCCTGAAGGTTACGTCTTCCAGGAAGAGTGGCTGGACGAGGTGCGCGCGCTGCAGCATCCCGACCGGGAGCTTTCGTTCGGATTTTTCTATAAGGAGCAAGTCTATTGATCGATCAGGCAAGCCGAAAGCCGGCACGATACAAAAACGAGGTGGACGTCCAATGGAAGTAGTGCTGGAACCGAATGTTATAACAAAGCTGAAGCCGGGGCAAAAGCCGGAGCTGCTCGCGCCCGGCGGCAGCCTCGAGAAGCTCAAGTTCGCGATCCACTACGGCGCGGACGCCGTGTATATCGGGGGACAAAAGTACGGTCTGCGGTCCAACGCAGACAATTTTACGTTCGAGGAAATGCGCGAAGCCGTCGAATTTGCCGACCGTTACGGAGCAAAAGTATTCGTCGCCGCCAACATCTATGCGCATAACGAGGATATTGCGGGGATCGAGGATTATTTGCGGAATTTGCAGGAGGCCGGCATTGCCGCGATCATCGTCGCAGACCCGGCGATTATCGAGACGTGCAAGCGCGTGGCGCCGAAGCTGGAGATCCATCTCAGCACGCAGCAGTCGACCGTGAACTGGCAGGCGGTGCAGTTCTGGGTGGAGGAAGGCGTCCACCGGGTCGTGCTGGCCCGGGAGACGACGTTTGAAGAAATTCACGAAATTAAGCGCAATGTGGACGTCGAGATCGAGACGTTTATCCACGGGGCGATGTGCAGCTCGTATTCCGGACGGTGCGTGTTGTCCAATCATTTTACCGACCGGGATTCGAACCGCGGCGGCTGCTGCCAATCGTGCCGGTGGAAGTACGATTTGTTCGAGGAAGGCGACACGGAGATCGGACAGCTCGTCTCCGAGGAAGAGGCGATCGGCCGGTTCAAGGAAGGGATGACCGGCACCCCGCTGTTCCGGGGCGAAGATCCGTTCATGATGAGCGCCAAAGATTTGTGCATGATCGAGCATATCCCGGATATGATCCGCTCCGGCGTCGAGAGCTTTAAGATCGAAGGACGGATGAAGAGCATCCATTACGTAGCGACGGTCGTGAATGCGTACCGGCAGGCGATCGATGCGTATTATGCCGATCCGGACAACTACAAACTTCAGGAGCAATGGCTGCAGGAAATTTACAAAGCGGCGAATCGCCCGCTGAACACGGGATTTTTCTACGACGCTCCGGGGCACGAGGATCATATTTTCGGACCGGAAGACAAGCGGATCGACTACGATTTTGCCGGTCTGGTCGTCGAGTACGACGAAACGTCCGGAGTGGCGACCGTGCAGCAGCGCAATCATTTCAAGCCGGGACAGGACGTCGAATTTTTTGGCCCCGGGGGGACATTTTTCAAGATGAAGGTCGGCACCTTGACCGACGAGGAAGGCCGGGAACTCGATGCGGCCCGTCATCCGCTGCAGCGGGTGAAGTTCCAAGTCGACCAGCCGGTCAAGCCGATGGATATGATGCGCAAGCAGGTAGGGAAGAAGAAGTAGCTTCGGACCGGCGGGGTCAGCTTGAACCTGTCGAGCCTTTCAGGTTCCCGGGCTTACCGGGTATCGCCGGGCTTTGCCGGGGCAGGCGGTTCGATCTGACGTGCGGGAACATTTCCACAGTGTGCGGTATCCGAGCGGTAGTTGGCCGAATCGTACAGGCGCAGGCGTATAAGCCCCTCCGTAACCACGAACCAAGTGGGGACGAAGGGGCTTTGTTAACGCCAGAATGTTAAGTTTACTAAAGCGCCAGCATCCGCACAGGGGCAAACCGCCTTAGCCGAGTTCGTGCAATCCATGTAACACAAATAAAGGGAGCTTTCGCTCTCCGGATTAACTGGCAAGTACCCGCTTGATCAACTTAATGTCCGCGTCGTGCTCCTGGATTTGTTTTTGCAGCTCGGTTAGCGGGGATTGCAGCTCCGATGTGCTCGCGGCCTGTTCTTCGATGAAGCCTAGCTTGCGTTTCACATCGGCGATTTCCCGCTCGTTCACGGCAAGCTTCGCTTCTACGATATCGAATCTGCTGTTCATCTCGCTCTTGACGGACTGCAGCTCACTCTTTACGGACTGTAGCTCACTCTTGACGGACTGCAGCTCACTCTTCACGGTCTGCAGCTCATCCTTAATCGACTTGACGTCGTCCTTCATAGACATCATCTCGGCTAAAATCTTCTGAAGTAATTGCTCGCTCATCACTATACCCCCTGATCTACTAATCGGAGTCCAATCTACTACTGCTATTATACCAGATTTCCAGACTTTGGGAAGAGAAAGAAGTGATTTCATCGAAGCGCGCCGGATGCCGTTTGTCCGCCCGCCTCTTTGTCGATACTTGATCGTAACGACGAAGAGAGCGAAAGAAGGCGGATGTCGGGATGCACAATATGCGGCAGCAGCGGAGGATATGGTTCGGATTGCTCGCGATCACAGTTGTGATGGCTGCTTTGATCGGCCGGCTTGGCTGGATTCAGGTGATCGATGCGGGCAGTTTCTCGCGGCGTGAAATCGATCTGATCGGCAATTCGGTAGCCCAGCGCGAGTATGGAATCGAGCTGGACAGCGGGCGCGGGCATTTTGTCGACCGCAGCGGCCGGCCGCTGACCGGGGAACAGGTGAAGGCGCTCGTCGTATTTCCGGTGAAACGGACGGAAGAGGAGAACGAGGCGGCCCTGAACGGAATTCCTTCGATACTGGGTGCGGATCGCGAGGTATGGCGGGAATTTTACAGCCGGCCGGCGGTGCCGAAAATGTGGAGCGATCCGGTCACGGGGCAGCCTGTGCCGCTGTCGGACGGGCAAATAAACCGGATCGCGAAGCTGCCCGTTCCGGGCCTCGAAGTGATGCACACGGTCCGGCGTTACCCGGCGGATGCGGTGGCGAAACATCTGATCGGCTTTATCGGCGAAAATCCGGAGCGGATCGGAGCGCTGTATGCGAAGCAGCTATCGCGCGGCAGCTTGTCCTTGTCGAGCCGGATCGGCGCAGCGGGGCTGGAGAAGACGATGGAGACGTATCTCCAAGGCGCCGGCAAAACGTCGGTCAGCTTGTTCACGGACGGTTTAAACCGTCCGCTGGCCGGGCTTGACGTCAGGCTCATCCGCCCGAATAACCCGTATTATCCGCTGCAGATCGGTACGACGATCGACCGGGACGTGCAGGAGGGCGTTGAGCGTATTTTGGAGAAAGCGGGGATCGCCTCCGGCAGCGCGGTCGTGCTCGATGCGGACAACGCCGACGTTATTGCGATGGCAAGCCGTCCGGATTTCGATCCGTACCGGATCGTCAGCGGGGACGCCAGTTGGGGGAACAAGGCGCTGAAGGCGGTCACACCGGGCTCGGTGTTCAAAACGGTAGTGGCTGCCGCCGCACTGGAGGAAGGAGTCGTCCAGCCCGGAGAAACGTTCGAATGCAGCGGCTCTTTCGGCAAATACGGCTTGAAATGCTGGCTGCACGGCGGCCATGGCACCCTCACGTTCGAGGAGGCTTATGCGCAGTCATGCAATGTCGTGTTCGCCAAGGTGATGCAGCGGCTCAGCGGTGCGAAGCTGCAGGAAACGGCGCAGCGGCTCGGGCTGGAACTCCAGGTCGGCTGGCATACGGAAGGGAAGGGAGCGTCCGGCTGGAGTCAGTTCGACGGAGAAGAACGGGGACAAATATTCGACGGGCGCAAGCCGTCGGAAGATGAAGGGATACGCGTCCAGACGGCGATCGGGCAAAGGGACGTGCTCGTGTCCCCGCTGCAGGCGGCGAATCTGGTGGTTACCTTGCTTCATGGCGGTGAAGTTCAAAGCCCGAGAGTCGTCCGGGACATCCGCTTTCGGACAGGGACGGTTGTGCAATCATTTCCGGAGCGGAATGCGGAGGTGCCGGCGGACGGCATCTCGAAGCGGACAGCGGATAAGGTAACGTCCTGGATGCGGCAGGTCGTTCTGAGCGGCACGGGCACGCCGCTGAAGCAGGCGAAATGGAACGTGGCCGGCAAGTCGGGTACAGCCCAGACGACGGCGGCGGGACAAGCCGCGGTCCATCAATGGTTTGTCGGCTACGGGCCGATCGAGCGCCCGAAATATGCGGTGGCGGTTGTCGCTTTGAACGAGCCGGAGAACGGCGCAAACCGCGCGACCCGGGCGTTCCGGGAAATCATGGATCTGCTGGAGCGGCAATGAGAATCGGCGCTTGCCCGGGGGCAAACGAACAGGAGGGGATTCGGGCACCGGCATACGATATAGCGATATCCGTACCGGTACTGCCTTTTGCAGATGAATTCCGCGGCATATCGGATAGGCTCGTCTTCCGCTAACGAAGGCTTCGACGACATCGGACGTGACGATGGCTTCGTCAGAAACTTTTAGAGGAGGGATCATGATGGAACGAACACAACAAGAGGAGGGAACTGAAGCGATCCTTGCGGCGCCGGCGCCGGCCGAGGAGAACGCTGCCGAGACGGAGAATACGGCGGCGGTCGTTGCGGCGGCAGTTCAGCCGGCATCCGCCAGTGAAGAGGAAAAGGCTGTCATCTCGCGGCAAATAGCCAGCAAATGGGTAAAAAACTCTGTCCTTCAGCAAGATCCGAGGGTTTCGCAGCATATCCCCGAAACCCGTTTTTTTTCGCCTGCCAACGTGTCTGCGATGTTGTCCCGGTACGGCAAGGTTGTGCTAAAGCCGGTCGTCGGCACAGGCGGAGTCGGTGTCATAATGGTGATCAGGACGGGAGCCGGCTACACGATCCGGCATAAACGGAAAGTGACGAGATGCCGGAACTTCCGCAGCATGATGGCCGCGATCGGAGCGATCCGCAGGCGGCGTTCTTATCTGGTGCAGCGCGGAATCAGTCTCGCCAGCATCCGGGGACGGCCGATCGATTACCGGGTCAAGGTGGTAAAGCAGAATCACGTATGGGTGACCCGGGCAATGGTGGGGCGGCTCGCGAACCCCGGATTTTTCGTCACCAACTTGTGCCGCGGCGGAACCATGCTTTCGTCGACGGAAGGCATCCGGCGTTCATTGCCGAAAGCGGCCGTCCGCCGCAAAAAGCAGGAGATGCGCAATGTGACTCGGATCAGCACGCAACTGCTCGAGCGGCATTTTCCCGGCGTGGGACAGCTCGGCTTCGATTACGGGTTCGACCGTTCCGGCAAGCTATGGATATTCGAAGTGAATACAAGGCCGCATTAAGACAACGTTGCATGGCGGAAAGCCGGCACGGTTCCGCCGGAGGGACACGATCTGTGGGAAAGCCCGGAGGGTATGGCGCTCCAAATAAGGCTGTCCTAATAGTGCCCGTATGGGGTGGCATAGAACGTCCCGGCTTCCAAACGAAAGGACCTCAACTTCTACGGCAACGTGGAGGCTGAGGTCCTTTTCTCGAGGAAACGGTTCCGGGTAGGTAAGCTCACAAAATCGAAAGATGACTTTGGAAACAGCCGCTTTGTCCGGAAGTCGGATCAACAGTATCACTCCGCATAGTAATAAAACCTTCCCGGGTCAGCAGGAAGGCTTATAGCGGGAGAGCGGAGCGTTCGTCGCCCGTCGCCGTCGCGGACAGAGCGAGCCGCCTTGCTTCCCGGAACGGCATCAGAAAGCATCTCCGGGCGGCTTCCTCG
Source organism: Paenibacillus sp. GYB004 (assembly GCF_036577605.1). Lineage (NCBI taxonomy): Bacteria > Bacillati > Bacillota > Bacilli > Caryophanales > Paenibacillaceae > Paenibacillus > Paenibacillus sp. GYB004. Next base: position 101,714 of record NZ_JARBDB010000069.1, on the reverse strand, counting down.
CCGTAGACCTGACGGATCACGGCTTTGCCCGGCTTAATATTTACTTCAAGCAGCCATAGGCAGCCTGAGCGGTCTATCGCAAAATCAAGCCCCAGATCGGCTAACCTTCTGCCGTAGCGTTCCTCCAGGTAAGGCGGAATATAAACCGACAGCTCGCACAGCTTCTCCATCAGGGCATCCGCCTTGTCCGACGGAAATAGCCGGTTCAAGTAAGCTGCAACTTCGTGGGCGCGCCCGCCGCTTTTGAGATTGGACGTAATGCTGTTGGCCGATCCTTCGCGTATGGCCATGCCGGACGTCTCCCAGTGTCCTGTCCCGTCTTTCTGCATGAGTACACGGACGTCGAATACCCGCCCCTCCGGATTGCGGATATCGATCCAGCGCTGGAGCAAATACCCTCCTTTGCGCCTGGCCCGGCGCAGGGCGGCACGGATCGTGCCCGGACCGCCGCTTAAGGCGGGTTTGCGGTTTTCATGCAGACGATAAGCGGACCCGGTGCAGCATAATTTGAGAATGCCGATTCCGCCTTTGCCGTTGATCGGCTTGATCATGATCGCTTCATGCTCGCGGGCATAGGCGATCGCGTCGTCGACCGAGTCCATCGGTTTCGTAGGCAGCAGATGAGAAGCGAGAAGCGGGGATGCGAGCAGATGATTCTGGATGGTCCATTTGTTGCCGAGTCCGTGGCCCGTAAATTGGATACGGGTACGGTTCTTGACGCGGAATACTTGCTGGTTGGTCAAGGGAGTCGTGTAATACCCCAGATCGATAGCCACAGGCGGATGCGCGGCTGACTGCTTTCGCCAGGGCGACCGGCCTTGCCGGACGTAACCGGTGACCGTACCGCGCTCCACATGCACCCCTGCGGGAGTAAACAGGATAACGCCGGAAAATCCGGCAGCGAGCGCAGCGTCGGCATGCCGGGAAAACCGGCCCGGCGATCCGATTTTGTGAGTCATAAGGCCGAGCAGATGTGGATTCATCGCGTATCACCCGCTAACGTTTGCTTGATCCCAATCAGCATATGCCGGCGGCGATCCAAGGTGCGAATAACGGGCGGTACGGAAGGCTTTGAATCCAGGCGGTTTAAGTCCGGGCGTATTCGTGAACAATGGATTACCGTAACACCATTTTGTTGCCACGTGGAGGAGTCGACAGATGAGGATAAATCAATGGGCGCTGCCGGCGCTCGGGCTGCTTCTGCTAGCCGCAGGGGCAGGCTGTGCAGCGAAGCAGGCGGCCGGGAGGACTGACTCCGGCGAACCGGACAACGCTGTTCGCGCTGTGATTATAAACACCAAAGGCAAAACGATCGGCTCCGCGCTGCTCACGCCGGAGAAAGAGGGCGTGCGCATCCGTCTCGAGGTGAAAGGACTTGCCCCCGGACCGCACGGCTATCATATTCACGAGACGGGGCGCTGCGAAGCTCCGGGTTTTACCACCGCGGGAGCCCACTTTAATCCCGGAGGCAAAAAGCACGGTCTGCAAAATCCGGAAGGGCCGCACGCCGGCGATTTGCCGAACTTAAACGTAGCTTCCGACGGGACGGCGAAGGCCGATTGGATTGCAGGCGGGGTAACGCTGACGAAGGGCGAGCCGAATTCGCTGCTCAAAGAGGGCGGCACCTCAATCGTTATCCACGAAGCGCCGGACGACGGGGTAACGGACCCGTCGGGAAACTCGGGCGCACGCGTCGCATGCGGGATCATCTCCTGATTGTGCGAACGATCGTCGCAAACGGCTTTGGCCAAGTAGACCGCATATCAGCCGCTATTCCACTGCGATTTTTGGGCACTTAAGTGGGAGGCGCTGCCGATGCGGTCTTTTTTTGTTACACTAGCAATAGAGGCAACGCTATCAGCGATAGATGGAGAGGAAGCGAACGATGCGTTTATTGGGCGGAGTGGACATAGGCGGAACGAAATGTGCGGTCAGTATCGGCAGGGAGACGGAGGCGGGGATCGATATTTTAGGGAAAATCGGCTTTCCGACCCCGGCTTCCCCGGGCGAGACGATGGAACGATTGGGGGAGGAGATGGCGGAGCTGATCGACCGGACGGGCGGAGAGGGCCCGGAAGCGATCGGCATCAGCTGCGGAGGTCCGCTGGACAGCCGGGCGGGGCTTATCTTGTCGCCGCCCAATCTGCCGGGATGGGACCGGATCGACTGCGTCACTCCGCTGAGGGAGAGGTTTGACGCGCCCGTAGCGCTGCAGAACGACGCCAACGCCTGCGCGCTGGCTGAATGGAAATGGGGCGCGGGGCGAGGGATGAATCATATGATCTTCCTGACGTTCGGTACGGGGCTGGGTGCCGGGCTTATTCTCAATGGCCGCTTGTATGCGGGGGCGAACGATATGGCGGGCGAAGCGGGACATATCCGGCTTGCCCCGGACGGTCCGGTCGGCTACGGCAAGGCCGGCTCGTTCGAAGGCTTCTGCAGCGGCGGCGGCATTGCCCGGCTGGCGCGGGCGGAAGCGGAATCCGCGATCTCGCGGGGGCAGCCTCCGGCCTTCTGCCCTACGCTTCGCGGCCTTGACGGCATAACAGCCAAATCGGTCGGCGAAGCGGCGGTGCAAGGAGACCCGCTCGCGCTCCGCTTGTTCGAGACCGTCGGACGCAAGCTCGGCCGGGGACTGGCGGTGCTGGTCGATCTGCTTAATCCCGAAGCGATCGTGATCGGCAGCATTTACGCGCGTCAGCGGGCTCTGCTGGAGCCGTACGCGCTGGAGGAGCTGCGCAAGGAGGCGCTGCCTCTATCGCTTGAGGCTTGCCGGATCGTTCCGGCCGCGCTGGGGGAATCGGTCGGCGATTATGCCGGCTTGTCGGTCGCGCTGAACGCCCTGGAATCGTGAGGGGCCGGCTTCACTTGACGGAAGGCGAAATAATCGCTTTAATTGAAGTAACCGATTTCCCCGATTATTCCGATTATCCGTAGAAATTGAGGCGTGAATATGAAAAAGTCGTTAACGATCCACGATATTGCGAAAATGGCGGAAGTTTCTTCTGCAACCGTATCGCGAGTGCTCAGCAACAGCAGCTACCCGGTCAGTCCCGAGCTTCGCTCCAAAATATTGCGTATCGCCAAAGAAGCGAACTACGTCCCGAATATGCTCGGCAAACAGCTCAAGACGAAGACGAGCATGACGATCGGGGTTATTATTCCGACGATTACCAACACCTTTTATTCGTCCGTCATCTTGGGGGTGGAGGAGATCGCCCGCAAAAATAATTATCAGGTGCTGCTCTGCAACTCGTTCCAGGACCCGGTTCTCGAGGACAAGTATATCCAGGCAATGTTCGAGAAGCAGGTCCGCGGCCTCGTCATTTCTTCGATATCGAGCGACAAGAAGCAGCTGAAGCATTTTATCGATATGGGCTTAAATGTCGTCGCCCTCGACCAGAAGGTGGAGATGGAGGAAGTGTGCCAGGTCGACTTCGACTACCGCAAAGGCGGAGTCATGGCTACCCGTCACCTGATCTCCAAAGGGCATAAAAAGATCGCTTACGTGACGGCTCCGCTCGACCGGCCGAGCCGGGTCAGCATCTATGACGGCTACGCGTCCGCGATGAAGGAAGCCGGTCTGGAGCCGGTAGTTGTCGAGGCCGGCAACGAGACGTACAGTGGCACCTACGAATTCGAGAACGGCAAGGCGCTTACGCGCAAATTGCTGGCCGGCGGCGAACGCCCTAGCGCGGTATTCGCCTGTAACGATATGACGGCCTTCGGCGTCGTTAACGAGCTGAACGGCCAAGGCTTCAAAGTTCCGGACGATGTGTCCGTCATGGGGTTCGACGGCATCGATTTCGGGCAAATGATTACGCCGCCGCTCTCCACGGTGCTGCAGCCGACTTACGAGATGGGCCGGCTCGCTTGCAACATGCTGCTGGATATGCTGATCGACGGGAAAAAGCCGGACATCGGCATTATGCTGCAGCCGAAGCTGCTTGAACGCGAATCGGTAGCCGACCTGCGCGGCTGATTCTCGGGCTGGACCGCTGGAGGCGTATGGCGCCTAGCCTGCCAGGCCGGAGGAAGACGCAGGCGGCGAAACCGGCGGCAAGCCGACGAGAGAAAGACCGTTTGTAGCGATATCGCTCCAAACGGTCTTTTGTTGCAGGAAGAGCGCCACCGGACGCCAAGGATCGATATGGCCGTTAGCTTAAATTAACTTAACTTAACTTAAATTAACTTAAATTAACCGGATCATGGCGGTCTTTTTTAAGAGTGTAGAAAAGAGAAGTTTCATTAAGCCGAACACCTGCTGTTCGGCTCGGAGCAACTCCTGCGCATACGCGCGTACGCAGGAATGTGCTTGCGCTTCATTAACCTGCCCCAAGGGCCAAAGCCTGCTCAGATGAAGGAACTTTCTCAATAATAGACCAAATGACGCCGCCAAATTGCTCCTTTTACAGCAGTTACGCAGGAATCCGCATCATCCCCTGCCCCAAGAGTAAACTTCTTCTGTCGGTAAGAGCGGTTTGTACCCCTTATTTTCGAATAAATCGGGTTATACGTGAAAATAAGAGCGGTTACCAGCTGCTAAACTCCTCCATATGGCGATTTTCCGTCAAATTGCTCGAATTAAGAGGTACAAATCGCTCTTATCCGAAATAACCGGACGACTCCGACCCAATAGCAGATGCAAAGCGCTCTTATTCGCACGCACTCAGTAACATGCGGTCACGCCCTTCAACAATATGCCGCACCGTACCCAGTAATATGTCGTCCCGCCTTTCAGCATCAGCAACATGCGTCTCGTACCCGTGATACTAATGCCCACAGTTAAGAAACTGCCCCAAAATTGTTCGCATGTTAAGGAACGTCCCCCTTTCCAGACGAAAGGACCTCAAATTCCACGGTAACGTGGAGGCTGAGGTCCTATTCGAAAGGAAAGGAAAACCGGTTCCAAGCGGGGCTCGAATAATCGCAAAATGATGACTAGTGAGAAAGTCCCGTTTCACACAATTGCCGGAGGGTCACGTGGCGGGACACCTTGCCGTCGTACCTCCGGGGAACAGCTCGAAATCAGTCAAACATTCATAAATCGGATCCGGCGCTTTCCGCTGAATGATCTCGATGAGGCGGATAGCCGGAATTTCTTTTTGATCGCCGCTTAAAATCATTGTTGTTAATTGGGGAATACTAAGTTTAACCAGTTCGGTATATCCGTGACCGATCAGGCTGATCTGCTCCGGTACGGCGATGCCGTGCCGTTTCAGCCCCTGAAGCACGCCGAATTGGATGACGGTGTTCGTACAATACGCTGCCGTGTAGTCGATATCCAGCTCATGGAGCCGGCTGCACAGCTCGTCGCCATCTTCTTCCGCGCCGGATTGGATCAGCGCCTTATCGACTTCGATGCCGGCTTCCTCAAGCGCTTTGCTGTAGCCGGCAAGCTCCCGCTTGTTGATAAGCAGCCGGAGACTTCCGGAGTAAAAGGCGATTCTCCGGTGCCCGAGCTCGATCAGGTGGCGTACCGCCTCATAGCATACTTTGGAGTAATCGGTCGTGACTACGTTAATGTCGGTCCGGTCCGTGCTTCCGTAATAAATGTGAGGGACTTTCGTTTCCTCGAGAATTTCAATAATCGTATCGTCCAGTAAGCCCGACACCAGAATGCCTGCCGTGTCCTGGCTTCTGGCCAGCTCCTTAAGCCGCTGGTGATCGTTCGGGTCCGGCTTGATGCTCATGAACAGCATGGAGTAACCGTAGCGTGCAGCCGCTTCCTCCGTCACCCGCAAATGCTGGAAATAACGGGGGTCGTTAGCGTCGCGGCTATAAAAAACATAACAGATTTTAGGCTTGACATCCGTATCTTTGTAGCCCAGCTCCTTGGCTGCCTTCAGGATAAGCTCCTTCGTCTTCTCGGAGACGGTACTGTTCGGCGCGTTGTTCAAAACGAGCGAAACGGCAGTCCGGGAAACGCCTACATAATCGGCGATGTCTTTTTGGGTAACCATGCAGAATCCTCATTCCGTTTAAAATTCCAGGCTTTGGGTAAATAAATGATGTTATGTTATTTCATATTATCGGTCAACCGGCGTCCATAGTCAATCAAAAGTCGATAAAACCTGCTCCTGCCAACGGGTTTCAGCATGTTCGGTGAAAATGACGGCATAGCGAAAGGAGTTTTCCCGACGATTTTTAAAGAAGCCCCCTTTTAAAGAAATATAACATATGTTATAATCTGCTCATGAGAAATCGATTTCTAGGATTTCCAAAATATTCGATATTCAGCGGTATATAAAGGGTTCCAATTAAAATTGCTTAATAACTATGGCGCTTCCTGCATAAACTATGTTATGTTTTATGCAGGAAGCGCACACACCTCAGTAACAGGAACAGTCCTATAAGGATAGAAGCAATACGGCTGTTCTTGATTATATGGCCGGCATTATTATGCAGGTCATGCAGTATACAACAACATTTGGAGGGGTTTGAAGTGAACAAAAAATCGTTCGTTGTTTTGTCTTCTGTGCTAGCGCTTTCAATTGCCGGTTGCTCGTCCTCAACAGAAAACCCGGATAACGGCGGAGGTACAAGTCCGGCCAAGACGGTTTCGCTCAAAATCGGACTTCCCGGTGCCTACGACGTAACGAAAAAAGAAATTATCGACGGCTTTATCGCCAAAAATCCTAATATTAAAGTAGAAGTTCAGGATGCCCCGTGGGGAGACTTTGTCGCCAAAATCGCTACGCAAATTGCCGGCAACACGACTCCGGACGTATGGCTTCAAGAAAACGCGGTTATTCTGGGCTACGGCAAACGCGGAGTCGCTCAAGATCTTTCGGCGTACATTCAGCGCGACCTGAAAGAGGCCGACTACATTCCGGGATTGTTCGCGGCCAAGACGCCGGAAGGGAAAGTATGGGGCGTTCCGCACGGGATTAACCCGATCGCGCTTGCGTATAACAAGAAAGCGTTTACGGATGCGGGCGTTCAGCTGCCGACCGACAACTGGACCTATAACGATCTGATCGAGGCTTCCAAAAAGCTGACCAAAGCAGGCAGCGACGGCAAACCGGCTTCCTTCGGATTCATCGGATCGTCGAGCATTACGCAAGGCTGGTTCCCGTGGATCAAGCAGGCGGGAGGCCAAGCGCTCGATTCGACGCTTACGAAATCGATGTTTAACGATCCGAAGACGATAACCGGGCTGAAGCAGCTTGCCGACGGCATTAAGGAAGGATACTTTACGAACAACGATTTCCTGAAAGCCAATGGCGGCGAGGTGCAGACGTTTGCCACCGGCAAAGCGGCCATGTACTTCCTGCAGTACAGCAACCAGGTGACGATGAACAAAAGCTTCCCGGACGCCGATTGGGACGTAGTCAAAATCCCAAAAGGGGTAGACGGCAAACGTTACGTGCCGATGGTAACGAACTCGTGGCTGATCTCCTCCAAGGCGAAGCAGGAAGTGAAGGATGCAGCGTGGGAGTTCCTCAAGTACTACCTGGGCGAGGAAGCGCAGACGATTCTCGCCAACAGCGGCGCATCACTTCCGGTTAAGAAAACGGCCCTGCAGGCAGTGGAGAAAATCACCGGCAAACCAGCGAACAAAAAAGCGTTCACTGACGGCATCGCCGAAGGCGGCGTAACGCTTGACGAGAACGCCAGCTGGAACGAATGGCGCGGAGCGGCTCAGCCGATCATCAACGACATCGTCCTGAACTTCAACATCAGCGCCGAGGAAGGCGCCAAGCAAATTCACGAAAAAGTGCAAACCGTACTGGACAACAACAAGTAACTCGCGGTTATTCCGGGTACCGGGCGGCCGGAGGAAAAAGCGGGGCGGTGAATCGCCGGTCCGCTTTCCCGGGTCGTTTCGGCAAATACCCCAAGAGCCGCATTTGGTAGAAAGGTGGTGTTCGGATGCACAAGCAAGGTCACTGGGGATATTTGTTCACGCTTCCCTTTACGATTAATATTCTCGTATTCGTAGCGTTTCCGGTCGTATTCTCGGCTTACGTCTCGTTCGTCAAATGGGACTTGTTCAACCCGCCGGAATGGGTCGGGCTGCTAAACTGGCAGCAGCTGTTCGAGCAAAAGGTGTTCTGGATCTCGGTCCGCAACGTGTTTTATTTCGCGCTCGTCTTCGTTCCGCTGCAAACGATCGCCGCACTTATTATCGCCCACTTGCTCAACCAGGCGATTCGCGGTCAGACGCTGCTGAGGCTGTTTTATTTCCTGCCGGTCGTAACGCCTTGGATCGCAGGCGGGGTGTTGTGGGCGTGGCTGTTCAATACGAAGTACGGCCTGATAAACTGGCTGCTGGAGACGATCAATCTACCTGCGGTCAAGTGGCTGGACAGCAAGCACTGGTGGGTCGTCATCGGCAGCGTCGCGCTTGTCAACGTCTGGAAAGGGGTAGGCTCATCGATGATTTTGCTGCTGGCCGGCATGCAGAACATATCGAAGGAGATGAAGGAGGCGTCGCAAATCGACGGAGCTTCGAACTGGATGTACTTCTCGCGGATCGTTTTCCCGCTCGTTTCTCCGATGATTTATATGGTCATGATTTTGTCTACGATCGCCGCGTTTCAGGCGTTCGACGTATTCCTCAGCATGTTCGGCTCGCAGATGAGCAACGTGCCGGAGCGGAATATGGTGACCAATATGCTCATCTACCGGGATGCGTTCCAGCTGTTCAAAATGGGACCGGCTTCGGCAGCCGCCTGGGCGCTCTTCGTAATCATATTGGGCATCACGCTTTTCCAAAGATATTTTGAGAAAAGGTGGGTGCACTATGATTAATTTCAGCTCAATCGGCAGAATGTTCACTTATATCGTACTCGTAGTCGGCGCCCTGACGATGCTGTTTCCGTTTATCTGGATGTTGTCCACCTCGCTGAAGACGACAGGCGCGGTAGGCCAGCTGCCGCCTCAGCTGATTCCGAATCCGATCAGCTGGGAAAATTACAAAATCGTCTGGGAGAAAGTAAACTTCGGCCGGTACACATTCAACAGCATGCTGCTTGTTACGATCGAGATGATCGGTTCGCTGCTGTCGTGCGCGCTGATCGCATTCGGCCTCGCGATGTTCGATTTCAAGCTGCGCAAACCGCTTTATATCGCCATGCTGGCGACCTTGATGATCCCGTTCCAGGTCACGCTCATTCCGAGCTACTTTATCTGGAAGACGTTCGGCATGCTAGACTCGTATTATCCGCTTATCATCCCGAGTTTTCTCGGAGGAGCGTTCGGCATCTTTTTGCTTCATCAGTTTATTAAAGGACTTCCGAAGGAACTGTACGAAGCGGCGGTCGTCGACGGCTACAACCCGTTAGGCATTTTCTGGCGGATCTACATTCCGCTGTGCAAACCGGCGCTTGCCGCACTGGGCGTGTTTACGTTTATGGGCGCCTGGAACAATACGCTCGGCCCGCTCATTTATTTGCAGGATAAGAAGCTGTATACGCTGCCGGTCGGACTGCTTTATCTCAAAAACGATACCGAGGTCAGCACGGCTCTGCTGATGGCCGGCGCTGTTATCGTTACGATCCCGGTAGTTATCGTTTATTTGATCGCCCAGAAGCAGTTCGTTCAAGGGATCGCTTCCACGGGGCTTAAAGGTTAGTTTGGTGCCAAGCAACCTAGACGCAAGCGGGATTGAATCGCCGCTGTCCTCAGGCAAGCGGATTCCCCTTATTCGGACAGGGCGGTTCAATCCTCGGACATCGCAGCGCCAGTATTAAATTGGAGGCGGGATCCGTAATTTTCCCCGTTGGCAAATCGCAAAAGGTATGGTAAACTGAGGCAGTAATCGATTTCTATAAAGTTGTTTTTTTTCTTTGCCTTTCATTGATTTTACAGGTGGGTATGTAAATCGATATCTGTTCAGCATACAGGGGAGAGCCAGCGGTGACAGACAATCGATATCGGTCGGAACCGGCACAGGAATCGAGTGCTATAGGCCGAATTTCCACAAGGGAGAGAACACTTATGAAAAAGTACGCCATCGTCGGCGCCGGGGGAAGGGCGCTCGGTATGTTTGCCAAGCCGCTTGCGACTGAACTGAAGGGTGCGGCGGAGCTCGTCGGGGTATGCGACATCAATCCGATCCGGGCGAACATTTTAAGCGAGCAATCGGGTAACATTCCGGTATTCAGCGATTTCGATACGATGATTCGGGAAGTGAAGCCCGATGCCGTTATCGTGACGACGCCGGACAATCTGCACGATCATTACATTATCCGGGCTCTGGAGGCCGGGTGCGATGCGATCTCCGAGAAACCGATGACGACGGATGCGGAGAAGACGAGAGCGATCTTCGAGGCGGAGAAGCGGACGGGCCGCAAGGTCATCGTTACGTTCAACTGCCGGTTCATGCCCTACGTCGTTCGGATCAAGGAGCTCATCAAGGAAGGAACGATAGGCGACATTCTTCACGTCTCGCTGAACTGGTCGCTCGATACGAGCCACGGCGCTGATTATTTCCGGCGTTGGCACCGCCAGATGAAGAACAGCGGCGGTCTGCTTATTCACAAATCGACTCATCATTTCGATATGGTCAACTGGTGGCTGGACGACGAGCCCGAGACGGTGTATGCGAACGGCTCCCGGTTGTTCTACGGAGCAACCCGTGAGCAGCGCGGCCGCACGTGCTCGACCTGCGACCATACGAAAAGCTGCGATTTTTATTACGACGTCACGGCCAACTCTTTCACGAACTCGTTCTATAAAGAAGCGGAGAAGCATGACGGATATTTCCGCGATCAATGCGTATTCGGAGAAGATATCGACATCTATGACACGATGTCGCTGAACGTCAAATACAAGAAAAACACGCTGCTTACGTATTCGCTTAACGCCTACAGCCCGTATGAAGGCTGGAAAGCGACCTTCGTCGGAACGAAAGGGCGGATCGAAGCGGAAGACAGCCACAGCGGTCCGGGACACGACGAGCCGAACAATACGATCCGGATCTACAATCGCCGCAACGAACTGATGACGCTTCAAAGCCGTAAGGCGGGAGGCGCCCACGGCGGAGGCGACGCGCGGCTTCGCCGGATGATTTTTGTCGGAGACGTGGCGGACCCGCTCGGTCAAATGGCAGGATCGAGAGCCGGAGCGATGTCGCTTCTGATCGGAGCGGCGGCCAACTTGTCGATCGCGAGCGGAGAGCGGATCGTCATCGAAGATTTACTGAAAGAGTCAGAGACCGTGCGGGGCTGAACCTTTAGTCCGGTACGACAACTATAGAATCATGAGGAGGATGACACAATGAACATTCATATTTCGGATACCCCGGAACAGCTGGGCGCGGCTGCGGCTGTGCAGGCTGCGGACGCCATACGGCGCGCGATCACGGCGAACGGGAAGGCGCGCATCGTTTTGTCCACCGGAGCGTCCCAGTTCGGATTTTTCCAAGCGTTTATTAAAGAACAGCTCGAGTGGGACAAAATCGAAATGTTCCACCTGGACGAATATGTAGCATTGCCGGAGAGCCACATCGCCAGCTTCCGCAAATATTTGAAGGAGCGGTTCGCCGATCTGATCCCGCTCGGCCGCGCTTATTACGTGAACGGCGAAGGCGACGTAGCGGCGAATATCGCGGCGCTTACCGAAGAGATCCGCAAACAGCCGATCGACGTAGCGCTGATCGGGATCGGCGAGAACAGCCATATCGCCTTCAACGATCCTCCGGCCGATTTCGATACGAAGGAAGCGTACATGGTCGTCGACCTTGATGAAGCGTGCAAGCGGCAGCAGGTCGGAGAAGGCTGGTTCGCGACGGTGGATGACGTGCCGAAGCAGGCGATCACGATGACCGTGTATCAGATCATGCAGGCTAAAACGATTATTTCCTGTGTTCCGCACAAGGTGAAAGCCAATGCGATCAAGATGACGATGGACAACAACGTGACGAATACCGTCCCTTCCACGATGCTGAAGACACATGCCGACTGGACGTTGTATCTCGACAGCGAGTCGGCCTCGATGATTGATGCGGCGGCACTGAAAGCGTAAATAAAGCTCTACTTTTTACTTCTTAACTTATGGTATGACGAGCGGCGCCTTCGGGCGCCGTTTTCCGTGTGCGCCGAGCGGTCCGGACGCGGGCTGGCCTTGAGCGGTCCCGTTATGGATGGGAGAGCCGGCGGAAAATGGCCGGCGCAGCAACATTTAATGTTGACGCAAGCCGGCTTAAGAGCGTATGATGCGGGTGCAGAGCAACGTACAACCAACACGTGCACATACACCGAATATCGTCAGAGGGTGGGAATTAAAAATGAAACTTGCCGCATTTGGGGACAGCATAACTGCAGGACAATATGTAGCGGAGCAGGAGACGTACTTATATAAGCTGCAAGTCCGCTTCGGGTGCGAGACGATCAATGCGGGCGTACCCGGTAATACGACGGCGCAAGGGCTGGCCCGGTTCGAGCGGGACGTCTTGGCGCACCAGCATGACGTATGCATCGTGGCGTTCGGCATGAACGACCATGTTCACACGGCGCCGGGCACGGCGAAAGTTCCGCCCGAAGCGTATCGGGACAATCTGATTACGATCATCGAGCGGTTAAGATCGCATCGTGTGATCCCTGTTTTATGTACGATGAACCCGATTATCGAAGGAGACGCGGGGCGTTATTATTACCGGCGTCACCCGCAGGAATGGTACCGGAACCCGGAAGGGGCGCAGGCCTGGATCGATTCGTACAATCGGATTGTCCGCGAAGTCGCCGCTTCGCTGGAGGTGCCGCTCGCCGATGTCGCCGGACGCTGGGAACGTTATCTGGCGCAGGGCGGTTCATTGGGTGATCTGCTCCGCACGGAAGAGAACAGCGGGACGGACGACGGCGTTCATCCGACGCCGGCCGGGCTGGATCTGTTCGCCGAATGCATCGGCGAAGTGCTGGAGCCCTTGCATCTACGCTTAGGCGGCGACGCCTGATTATAGGAATCGCGGCCGGAAGCCCTTATCCCGCAGAAAATCGAACCCGCCTTGGACGGATACGGCCTGCGAATAACCGGAGGAGGGAATCGGATGGCGACGATCGTCGTTCATAAAAGAAGCGGCATCAGATATGTTCTGATCGGAACCGGATACGGAGCCTACAAATCACAGCTGCCCAGCGTATTTGGAGGAAGCGTGTTTCCCCGTGAGGAAACGGGCGAGATTCCGCTTGCCGCCGTAAGCGACAAGGCAGGGAACATCGAGTGGATTTTAACCGACGAACTGGTTGTTGCGGAAGTGGATGGACAGCCGCCTCATGTCTGGCTGGAGCAAGAGGCTGAACCGGTCACGGAACGGGAATCGGACGAAGGAGGCTTGCCCTCTCCTCCAAGCCGCGGTCAGACAGCGGGCGGGGAAGACCAGGCGCAGTCGTATGAGCTGTGTCCCGGCTGCGAACACCGGGTCGTATCGGATGCGAGGGAGTGCCCGTCGTGCGGGCTCGTCCTGATCGTTAGCGTGGATGAGAGTGAAGGCTCAACATAATAAGAGTCTCTGGTGAAGCTGTCGATTCATTGTGGACAACCTATTTGAGCAGAAGAAGGTAACTTTTCACTTGGAACGGCCTGCTAACACTTCTACACATTGAATCGACAGCCTCCCAAACCGCTCTTATTCGGTTCGGTTCTTCTCCAGCTAGATCGATCAAATGAAAAGACCGGACAGGGACAACGAAAGTCCCTTTCCGGTCTTTTACTGCGTTACTGCACGTTGATGAACGGTGTCGCGCCTCCGGTTACGTTCGGCAGCTTGCCGTCCCACTTTTCGATTGCTTTCAACTGGGCTTCGATCTGCCGCAATTCGATCAGCTCCTGAGTGACTTCCTGCTTCTGCAGACGCAGCGCTTCCGCTTGCGCCTGAGCGCGGGTAATCTCCTGCTCCTTCTCGATCTTGATCCGGTCGAGGTCCAACTTCGACTTGAGCGCCTGCTGCTCGGCGATCTGTTTCTGCTCGATCGCGCGGTTGAACTCTTCGGAGAACTTGAATTCGGTAATATTGATATCGTCGAGAACGACATTGTACAAGCTCAGCTTGGTCGCCAAAACTTCCTTCACCTTGGCGCTGACTTCCGAGCGTTTGGAGATCAGCTCTTCGGCTGTATATTGGGCGGTGACCGCCTTGAGCGATTCTCCGATCGCCGGGTCGACGATCCGGGCTCTGTACTCCATCCCTACATTTTGATACAAGTTATTAATTGTCGCCCCGTCCAGATGATAGTTCACGGCAAGCGTAGTCGTAACGGTCTGCAAGTCGCGGCTGGCCGATACTTGACTGGACTCGGCTTTCTGAACGCGAACCTCGATCGGCAGGACGGTCTGGATGAACGGAATTTTAAAATGCAACCCCTCTTCCAGCACTTTCGGCTGGACGGCACCCAACTGCAGCACGACGCCGCGATGTCCCGCTTGAACGATCGTGAAGGACTGGATGGCGAGAACGGCTACAAGGACTACAATAACAAGTCCGATAATCCCTTTCGATACGGTACTTGGATTCGGCGGACGGACAGCTCTCGGTTCTGACAATGTTTGGACCCCTTTCTGTATAAGAAGAATGGCATACCCTTTTCATACGAAAAAAAACGTTTTTGGTTTCAAGAAATATCGGTTTTTTAATAAAACTAAAAAGCACCGGCGGCTGTTGCCCGATGCTTGATTGCTGCAGCGATTGCAGCGTACGTTAGCTAGAGATTGTGAGCTTCCATCCAAGCCCGGAGAAATTTCAGCTTCCGGTCGAAATAGGAGTCGTCCTGCCAAGCACCCCATACCGCACTGTTCCCCGTATGAAGTCCCAGAAGCCAGATATGCCGGATCGCAACAAAAGCAGGGATCGCTTCGAGATCTTGCCGGTTCAAGGTCCGGCTGCTCAAGTAGGCGTTCAGAAAAGTGTTCCACTGCTTGTTGTTAAAGCTGTCGAGCTCGGCGGACTGAACCCTATCCCACCAAAAAACCGCCAGATCGTAGGAGCGCCAGCCCATACCGCAGCAGTCGAAATCAAAGTGCGTCAGTTCACCGTCCCCGGTTAAATGAACGTTGGAGCCGTGCAGGTCCCCGTGGCAAACTCCCCAGTCCAGCCCCTCGTCCTGCAGGCTGGCAACCCGCCGTTTGAGCTTGTCGGCCGCATCCAGAACAAACCGGCGGTCTTCCGGTCGGTGTGAAAGAAACGGCAGGAGCTGCTGAAGCGGTTCGTCGAGCAAATGGTGCAAATCCAGCTCGAATCTGCCGCTGCGTGGAGCAAAAAAACCGGCCGCCCGGTGCAGTTCCGCTATGGCGGCTCCGTACGCCACGCTCGCTTCTACATCCCGCTTTTCCTTGCCGGCGGCTTCGGTAAACAACGCCATGTAGCGTTTGCCTTCGGGCGCATCCAACCCGGTCAGCCATTCCCCGTCCCGTCTCGGCAGCGGTATGGAAACGGGAATGCCGAACCGGTGAAGATGGAGCAGCAATTCGAGCTCATAACGAATGTCGGATTCGGAGCGCCAGTTGATTTTGTAGATTCGCACATAGTAGGTGCCGGTATTTGTCGTGATCGAGTATGTATCGTTTAGTCCGTTGCTGACAAACCGGCCGAAATGTACTCGATAGATTGGATATAGTTAAGATTTCCCAGCATACCCTCCCATTGCATATCGGGATACTCATCGAACGTGTGCTGTAAAAAAGAGAATGCCTGCGGGTACGCAGGCATTGGGCATGGTTGCCGAAAACCGGCAACCGGCATCCCGGCATAAGGCCGGGGACGAGGGATGGCTCGACTCGGAGGCGAAGGGACAGTCCTCTCAGCAGGCGGACGCTTCGATCGAATGGAGATCGACGGAAAATCTCATCCATCTGCCGCCCATCCAGCGCCAGCCGGAAATCGAGGTACGGCCGACGAACGTAATAAACATCCAGTATTCGGCTCCGTTCCTTTGCCAGATGTAAGTGAACTTAAATCGGCAATGCGCAATAGCGCCGGGGTCTAAGGCAAAGGTTCCGGCCGACAGCGGTTTTTGCGGAATTTGTGCAGGGGGAGCCGAAGTTGGGGCCGGATCGTTCTCGCCTAATGGGGAACCTTCGCCGCCACCCGGCCACCCTCCGCTGCTTCCGCCGCTGCCGCCGGGCCACCCGCCACCGCCGCCAGGCCACATGCCACCGCCACCGGGCCATCCGCCGCCACCGCCAGGCCACGTGCCACCGCCACCGGGCCATCCGCCGCCACTGCCAGGCCACGCGCCACCGCCGCCAGGCCACCCGCCGCCACTGCCGGGCCACGCGCTACCGCCGCCACCCGGCCACATGCCGCCGCCTTGCGTACCTCCGGGTCCCCATGGACCTGAAGGAGGAAATCCGAGAGAACGCTCATCATCGTCAGGAACTTGCACGTATTGTGCCGGTATATACACCCACATGATTGTACCGACTTCCTTTCACACTGGATAAATGCACATTTCCAATGTATGTAAGCGGAAGCCTATTGACACTTTCGCAGCCCGTCTGGACAAGCCCAATTCGGCGGAGTCATTCCCGAGCCGAGCACTTACTCGATTTTATTCATGATTTCTCCTGTTCCGTGTCTATGGCCAGTTGGTCCTTCTATTTACTCCGATTACATGGGAAACGGTTTGTTTAGCAGGATTGGTAAACCAAAAAAGCGTCCAGGCGCGGTTATCGGACGCTTTTGTTAGCCGATTCATGAACGTACATATACTACGAAATGGGGGACATTCAAACGAAAATATCGCATCTGATTTGGCGGCAAGCTACTTTTTCTGTTGTTCCATGATCAGCTTGTTGGCCTCTTCATCCGCCGCTCTCAATGCCGTATTGGCATCCGGGTATTGTCCTTCGGACAAACGATCCAACGCGTTCGATAATTGACTTCGGGCGATGCCGTCATACTTTGTTACGGTTATCGGTTTACCGACCGTGTCCTTAAAGAAGGATGCCACGTTTTTCCCTTTCAAGATCGGAAGCTCGGCGCCGAATTCTTTTACGACTTGCTCGCTTGTTACGACAGGTACTCTGCCTTTTTTAGCGTTTGAAGCTTGGATCTCATCCGATAGCAGATAAGCAATGACGCGGAACGCCTCGTCTTTGTTGGAGCTTGATGGAGGGATAGCGTAGAAGGGAGCATTCATTTGCGAACCTACGGCGCTTCCATCTTTGAATCGGGGCAGTGTTGCCAGATCGAACTCCAGTCCTTTCTCAACTGCAGCCGGAAGCTGGTCGAGCAGGCTCGGCCCTGTGTACATTGCTAACTCCTGTCTTCGAATAAAGACACCATCACCCGGGCCAATAATTTGGTTCCCATCGATTTTGTAAAAACGGGTCATCTGCTCGAGCCAGTTTTTCCATTCGTTCGTATGAAAAGCGGCTTTATTCGTCTTCGGATCGGTGAACGGGAGAGCCAGCTGGTTTTTATATACGAGATTCAGGTGGCTAAACTGAAATCCTTTATATTGAACTCCGTTGTCCATTCGCGTCACTTTTTTTGCGAGTTCGTAAGTCTCATCCCAGGTCATGCCATCCGTCGGATATGAAACTCCGAATTTGTCGAATATGTTTTTGTTGTACCACAGCACATTGTTGTTTAGTTCATAAGGCATAATCATCAATCTATTGCCCCCGTAGTAGGAGCGAATCGTCTCGAGTACGGACGGAGACAGCCGGTTCCAGTCGAATTGATGTTTTTTGGCCAGCTCCGTCAGATCGGTAGCCAGCTCCAGGTCGATCACAGTAAATAATCCTCCGGCGGAAAAAGCAACGATATCCAAAGTCGTACCTGCGCCGAGTACGTCGTTAATCGTGCTGCCGGTACCGTGTAAAATCATATTTAACGATAAATGCGGAAACTTAGTTTCTATTTTACGCTCCAGCTCTTCCACGAGCTGTTTGGAGTAACCGTTGTAGAAGAAATTCAAGGAAGCCGGCTTAGGGGATTCCTGCTTAGTTTCGTCAAGTGATTTCCCCTCATCCCTGCTCGACGATGAGTTTTCGTTTCCGCATGCGCCCAGAAAAATGGAGCTCGCGAGAAGAAAAAAACACGAATTCCGGTAAAACGGTTTCAACATCGTTATCCCCGCCTTTTTAAGCTTTTTCTGTTCCTGATTCCAGTATAGGGAACGGCAGGAAGCGTTAACAGGATAATGAGATGACATTTATCGTGTACTTTGATGACTATCTTCTTTTGTGCTCGAAGAGGCAAAAATAGAGTTGTCATTTCAGAATCCGAACGTGTAAGATACAGGATGAATCTGGATGAATACAGGGGGAGGAGCGATGTTGAAGCCGGACGCCTTAAGAAGGCCGAACTTACACGTTTGGCTTGGTCTCTTTGTATGCGTTGCTATGGCGGGTTGCTCGTACATGCGGGTTGAACGACTGGAACGATCGGTTGCGGGCGAGGCGGTGGCCCAAATTGAAATCGTTATCAACGGGCAATCCAGCAACTTTCCGCCGGGTATGGATGAAACCAGCAATCCGTATCTCGACTACATCCGTGGCGAAGTCGGATTGGATATCCGGGTCATTGCCCCGCCGCCGAACAGTTATGACGATGCGTTGAACCTGATCATGTCGTCTGGAAAAGGGCCGGATATGATCAACTCGGCCAGCTCAGCGTTTTTCTCCGATCATGTCAAGCGGGGACTGCTCAAACCATTGAATGATGCAATCGACCGGAATGGACAAGATTTGAAGCGTCTGATTCCACAAGAAGCGTGGGACCAAGTAACATATGACGGTCGGATCTATGCGATCCCAAGCTTGAATGAAGTACGCGGGACGGAAATTCTGTATATCCGCAAAGACTGGTTGGACAACGTCGGGCTGAAGCTGCCGACAACTTTGGTCCAGCTTGAAAAAGTGATGCGTGCCTTTAAACACGGCGACCCGGATAAGAACGGGCAGGACGATACGATTGGCTGGGTAATTGCGGAGCAGCTCGGAAGAACCGCACCGATCTTCGGGGCGTTCGGCACTCAGCAGCAGTCATGGCTGGAGCAAGAGGGGAAGCTGGTGTATTCCGGGATTTTGCCGCAAACCAAAGAAACGCTGGCCGTAATGAACAAGTGGTATAAAGAAGGGCTTATCGATCCGGACTTTTTGTTGAATAAACCGGATAACTTGCGGGACAAAGTAGCCAGCGGCAAGGCCGGGCTGTTTTCCGCTGCATGGTTCGACACCCGCGGTCCGATCGAAGAAAGCATAAAAAACGATCCGAATGCGCAATGGGTTCCGCTCGATTACCCGACGGGTCCGAGAGGAGAAAGCGGAACGTACAGCCTGCCTGTCGTCCGTTCTTATAATGTGGTGCCAGCAGACAGCGATCACGCCAGCGAAGTCGTACGGCTGCTGAATTTTATCGTTGGTGAAGGAAGCGAAGTGTTGAAGCTTGGGTTCAAGAATGAGGTATGGACCGAGCGGGACGACAGGCTAGCGATCGACTTCGAGAAACATAATCTTCACCTCTATCGGGGCATATACAGCTCCCTTTGCGATGCCGCGCACCCGGAGGCTACACGCAAAAGGCTGGACTTGCTGGGGGAGCGATTCCGCTTGTGGGACAATGTGCGGCGGATTCACGAGAATTTGATAGAGTCGGCATACGGCGGTCCGCCGACTCCTTCCATGGGTCGTCACAATATCAGTCTGCTGAAGCTGCAACACGAAACGTATATGAAGCTCGTCACCGGTCTTCTGCCGATCGATGCTTTCGATGAATTCGTATATGAATGGAAGCGGCGAGGCGGAGACTCCATCACGGAAGAAGTAAACGTATGGTATCAGCGACCATTTCATCCTGCTGTAACTCCCTAAGACACAGAAATCACTTGAAAAGGCTGAATCGGAAATGAACAAAGCGATTTTACTGTTGCGTCGCCAGTTCGAACAACGAATTCGGTGGAGACTGACCAGTTATTTTTTGTTGATTCTCCTTCCTCTTGTTGCAGTCAGTTTATTTGCAAACGCCAAATCCCAAACCGTTTTGACGCGAAAAACGAGCGAACGGACCCAGGCCGGGTTATCTTCGTCTATGGAATATATCGATCTCGTTTTGAGAAATGCGGACAACGTGTCCAGTTCGGTCGCGACGAATCCGCATCTGATCGATTTGCTCCATCAAATCGGCACAAATCCGGATGTAGATTCGCTGCTTCGTTTCCGGCAAGTGGCCGAGGAAATAACGGACATATCATCCATCCATCAAACACTGGATTCCATTTCCATCATCCATGTCCCTTCCAATTACGCAGTGGTAGCGAATTATGGGGGGAAGAGGCTGCAAGCCGCCGAAAAGCATGAAGCGGTTCAAAGAACTTTATCGGCAAGAGGGGCGGCAGTCTTATATGTTCCAGACGGCTATGGCGATTCGTTGAACGGGATGTTCAGCGCCGATCGGATTTATTTTCTAAGAATGATGGACACGTATAACCGGGACCAGCAAACAAGCTTGCTGCTATGGTCGATTCGAAAGGAAACGTTCGCCTCGTGGATCAAGCCGCTGCTTCCTTCCGAACGATCCCAAATGGAGTTATATCCGGACGGCCCGATCCCGGTCATCGAATGGGGGGATAAGACGGTTTCGCCCGCTGAACGAATGATCGAATGGGAAGCGAAAGGACGCTATTCCAAATGGTCGCTCAAAATGGCCCAGCCCATACGGGAGCTTCAAGGGGAAACGGGTCAGCTTCGGCTATTTACCTATTTCATTGCCGGGATCAGCATTTTGTTAGCGTTATGGATCGCCTGGATCGTTTACCACAGCATTTCATCACCGTTGAATCGACTCGTTCAGGCGATGAAGGAGGTTCAATCCGGCGATCTGAACGTTCGGATCGCTGCTCTCCGACAAGATGAGCTTGGATTTGTCGCATCTTCATTCAACCGGATGGTCGAAGAACAGCAACAGTGGATTCAAGGCTATTATGAACAGGAGCTCCGCCTGTCGAAAGCAGAACTGAAATTTTTGCAGTCGCAAATGAATCCCCATTTTTTATACAATACGCTGGACTCGATTTATTGGATGGCGCATCGATATGACGCGGAGGAGATTAAGGAGATGGTGCTTCATCTGTCGAGTTTTTTCCGGCTCAGCCTGAATAAGGGATCTGAAACTTACTCGCTAAAGGAAACGATCGATCATCTGCACGATTACGTACGGATCCAGCAAATCCGGTTTTCGGGACGGTTTACCGTCAGTTACGACATCCCGGACGATGCGGCCGATTTTCCGGTGCTGAAGCTTCTGCTTCAGCCATTGGTAGAAAATGCGTTGCTGCATGGTTTGGAGAGCCGCGAGCAACACGGGCTCTTAAACATATCGGGCAGACTTGAAGACGGGATGCTTGTACTGCGTGTGCAAGATAACGGCGCCGGACTTACCCCGGAACGTCTGAACTATATCCGGGCGGAACTAAACGAGATCAGCCGTTCATCCTCGAAGCTTTCGATGTTTGAAGGGCGTGGATTTCACGATCTGTTCGGATTGCGTAATACGCTTGCCAGAATCAAGCTGTATTACGGACCTGCCGCCGAGCTGGGTATAACGAGTGCTGTAGGCGAAGGCACCGAGGCAGTGCTAAGACTTCCTCTTCCGACTGGCGAGGTGGCGGTATGAAACTATTGATTGTTGAAGACGAACAGTTACTGCGTGAAAGCTTATCGCAAGATATTCCTTGGGAAGATCATGGCATTGAAGTGGCCGGTTTAGCTGCCAACGGTTTGGCAGGGCTCGGGATGGTTCGCCGCAGGCGGCCGGATATCGTGCTGCTGGATGTTCGGATGCCGCATATGAACGGGTTGGAGCTAATCGCTGAGATTAGAAGCTGCGATCCCGAAATAGAGACGATTATTTTGAGCGGCTATGACAATTTCGAATTTGCCCAGAAAGCTGTAGAACTAGGCGTAAGCAGGTACTTGCTGAAGCCTGCAGGAGAAAAACAAATTTTGCAAGCTGTATTGGATGCGGCTGGGCAAATAAGTGCTCGGCAAGAAGATAAGCTGAACCGGCTGGCGCTGCAAGAACATTGGAGGGAACACTTGCCCCAACTGCAGGAGCAGTTTTTGCAGCATTGTTTTTCCGGAATGTATGGCTCAGAAGAGATGGCCCGGCGAGCCAGGGAACTGGGGATGGAATTTCCAGCCGACGGCGCCTTTGCGGCTGCTGTCCTGGATGTTGACTTCTTGTCCGAGAGCGAGATGCCTATCTCGACAGCCGGTATGTCGAAGCTTCATTTTTCGCTGTATGCCGTCATTCGCGATGCGATTATAACTGCGAGCGTCCCTGCGCATGGCGGGGGAGAGGACGGTTTCAACACCCCAATTGCATACAGACTATGTTCGGATGCGGCCGGGAAGACGATCGTGTTGTTTATCGGGTCTGGGGAAGATGAGCGAAACGAGGTCCAGAACCATGCCCACACCATGCTGGTGAAATGGCTCAGCCTGGTGAAGGCCAGCCTGAAGCTGACGGCAAGCGCCGGGGTGAGCGGCACGGCGAATACTCCGGAAGCACTTCCGAGGCTGTACAGACAAGCTTGTGATTCGTTGCAGGAACGTTTCGTACACGGGAGCGATATCGTCATCCCGTATCGTGGGGAGCATGACTTGGAAGAGTATGTACCTTCCTTGCCGCTCGATCTGGAGCGGGAGCTTGAGATTAGTCTGGAAACGGCTGCCGTAACGAAGGCGCTTACGGCCGTGCAAAAGCTTTGGGGGCTCCTGGCCGATTCCGCCCGGACCGCAGATGAACTGCACGAACATCTGTTGTATATGAGCGGTTTGTTCGTCCGGCTCATTCACCGGCAAGGGTGGTCGCCAAAGCAAGTGTTGCAGGACGATTACCGGTATATTCGCCGGTTGGGCAGACTGGCTGCGAAAGACCAGGTGAGCGATTGGCTGCAGCGCGTTACAAGGCGATATGTCGAATACTCGCTCCTGAAACGAAACAGCACAATGAATCGCACGGTGCAACTGCTATTAGAAATCATCGAGCAGGAGATCGATAAAGAGCTCAGCTTGTCCTTACTGGCGAACCGCCTGTTTATGAACGGGTCTTATCTCAGCCGATTGTTTAAACAACACGTCGGCAAGCCCTTCTCCGATTACGTGCTCGAACGGCGGATGGAGCGTTCCAAACAGCTTTTGCACGACGGATGCAAAGTATATGACACCGCTTCGCTCGTCGGATTTAAAGACGATCGTTACTTTTCCAAGGTATTTCGCAAATATTGGGGAATCAGTCCGAGCGAGATCAAGTCAACGAGGTAATGTCTCCCCGATGAAGTAATCAAATTACACGGAAGAAGTCATCGTATCCCACTTATGGCCCCTAACTTTGTTTTGTATAATGAACACGTTTCCAAATACAAAAAGGTTAGGGAGGGATTTACGATGAAACGTTCAGTTCTATCATTACCGCTTGCCCTACTAATGAGTTTGGCGCCGATAACCGGATTTGCCTATTCGCCAGGTGAGGAAGTGCCGATCTCCTATCCGGCCGAAATTTTGAAGTACGATTCGGCAAGCGTTCGCTATTCCAAGACGGGAGGACAGGTATTCGTCTCGAACGCCCCCGAGTCGATTTACGACGACGGTGCACAACGAGCAGACGGCAGTATCATTACAGGCCAAGTCAATTCCACCTTATACCGGGATACCGTACTGGGCTCGTTTCGATTATGGGCGTCGCATTATAACAAATCTTCGCAAACATTAAAGTTTTGGCTCCACGTAGAAAATCGTTCCGAGCAGGATATTTCGCTGTACAAGACCATGCAAGGATATTCCGACACCAGTGTGACGACGGCGGCAAGCCGAGCGACCGTGCAGTTTATGGACAGCGTCCCGGAATCGGCTTTAATTGCCATGATTCCTGCCGGACAGTCGGTCTATTTCGCTTATTCCGATGAGGATAACGTTCGACCCGGAAATGCAATGATATATATTGCCGAGTTTCGGGCGGAGTTCGCGGATCGTTCCGACGCGGAAGTGCGAGTATCGAATGTCGTTACGAACGATCAGGTAACCGATCCGACGCCGTATGCGACTACGGGGACGATTGCGCGAACGAATGCAACCGCAACGACATCGGACGATTATCGGGGACTCCTCGCTCATTGGGGGCGCGAAGGGACAATAGATGTGACCTTAACCGACGAGAACCCGGCGATCGGAATTAAGGTGGCCGATCTGGGCTATGCCGGAGAACAGGAAAGCTTGATGGCGCGGTGGGATGTGCACGGAAACCCGGTGGAGCAGCGGGAAGTCCGGTTTATTATCCCGGGACAACTAAACAAGTTGAGGCTGGCGTACTGGTATACGGATTATCAGATCGGCATCCGGATTACGAACCGCTCATCCTTCCCGGTTGCGCATACCTTATACGGCAGTAACGGGTCGAACCCCGGGTTTATTAATTACCAAATAAACGGCTCCCGGACAGTAAACACTCATTTTAGCAGAAATACGGCGGTTCCGATACATACGGAAAATGATTTTGAGCTTAGAACGATGGTCATGCCTTCTGCCTATCTTCCGTTCGGTCTGTACATCGCGGCGGGGAATCAAAAGGAAGTCCCCCTTGACCTTGCTGTTGTCAAAGCGGAGCATACGTTGTTTCCGGCGGATGTTGCAACCGCCACAAAGTTAATTAACACCCATGTGCCCGAATCCGAACGAGCCCCGCTGCTTGACCGGTTATCGGCCGTTGTGCAGGCGCAGGAAGCTTCCGAACGAGTCGAACGATTGGAGCGCGAGACGAGAGAAGCGGAACAACTGCTGCTCGTCAGCGACTTTTCTGTAAAAGGGAAGCAACGAACCGAGTTGCTCCAAACGCTTCAACAATCCGTACAAGCGGCGGATGAAAATAGCAAAGAAGTGAAAGAGTTGTTATCTGCTATCCATACCGAACAGCCGGTTCTGGCTTCTCGAAAACAAAGCTGGATGGACGCCCTAAACGGGATGCAAGGCCGGCTCCGCTCCATGTCGCAACTGATTGAGGACGCCGGTGATCCGCCTCTAAAAGGAAACGGAAAGGCCGATATCAGAATGAAGCTCGGCACCGGCTCCGTTATCTCGCTGCTGTCTGAACAAGAAGAGAAGATTGTTGACGCATTAGGCTCCCTCGATCGTATAAGCTGGCTGTCCCACGATCGCTCCATAGCCGAAGTTACCCAAGACGGACATGTGAGGACGCTGCGGAACGGAGTTGTCAAACTTACGGGATTTAACGATAAAGGAGTCGTTCACATCTATTTGATTCTTTCCGGGAACGAGAGATGAGCCATAAGCCGCACCTGGGGAAAATCGGGGAAGAAGTAACTATACCTTCCCCGATCGGTTCTCTCGATTATGACAGCGATCAGATTTTGTATCAAATGGCTGGCGGACAAGTATTGGTGTCCAATGCTCCGGAATCGATTTACGACGATGGAGCCCGGCGGGCCGACGGAACTTGCATTACCGGACAAATCAACAGCACGCTGTACCGGGATGAGGTAGAAGGGTCGTTCCGGTTCTGGGCGTTCCATCATAACAAGTCTTCACAAAAGCTCAAATTCTGGATTCATATCTGCAACATAACGGACCATACTGTATCCTTATTTAAGACAATGGACGGATATGGTGACGGCTCAGCCACAAGCGCCGCCTGCACAGCGACGACACGATTTATGAATGCCGTGCCGGAACGGCAATTATTGGCCGTTATTCCCCCTCGCGACTCGTTTTATTTTGCCTATACCGGAAGAGGGATTGAACCGTTGTGCAGTGTTGTATACGTTGCGGAATTTCGTGTGGTAAGTCTGCTTTCCGGTGAGGTTGCGAAAGTATTGGTATCCCATGTAGTGACTCGCTCAGAAGTGGAGGATCCAACCCCGTATGCGATCGCCGGCAGAATCGCGCGTACCAATGCGACAGCTACAACCTCGGATGATTATAGAGGCATTCTACAACATTGGGGTCGCAAGGGCGAGATCCGGATCACGCTGACGGAGGATTGTCCGGTGCAGTGTGTCAAGCTTGCGGGAATCGGTTATGCGGGGGAGCAAGAAAATTTATTATCCCGCTGGGACGTTCTGGGGAACCCAAGAGAGCGGGGAGAGGTACGGTTCATAATTCCGGGTAAGCTGAACAAGCTGAGGCAAGCTTACTGGTACACGGAATATACGATAGATATCCATATCGCGAACAATACTCGACAATCAATCGTTCAAACGTTGTACGGGAGCATCGGAGTCAACCCGGGGTTTGTGCATTATCAATTGAATCATGGGAAAACACAAAGCTATCATTACAACCTGAAAACGGCCGTACGGATCAGCGCGGACCGCGATTTTCGCCTGAGAACGATGGTCATGCCTTCATCGTGGCTTCCCTTAGGTCTGTTCTTCTTGACGGGAGATGGCGTGTGATTCATAAAATTTCCTATGCCGGAAGACTTACATGATTGGGGCTTATTATGACAAGAAAAAGAAAGAGGGCAAGCCCTACAAGGAGGCCGTGATCGCTTGCGCCAACAAGCTTCTCCATCACGTCTATGCCATCCTCACCCGAGGCGAGCCCTATCGCACATAACCAATTTATTCTATAAACTTCCACGCCAATGGAGGTTTATTTGTCATATCCAGTAACATTATAACAAAAAATCTTTTGGGTACCAAGACATGATGCTTGACAAACATTAGCTGGTTACATATCGTCAGGGATGATGAAGGACAGGCCACAGGTTCGTTTCGCGAAGCCGGGCGGTTACCGCATCCCCATGCCGCTGTTGCGCAGCTTCACGTCATAAAACACCCGGATGTCCGCTTCGGGATACTGTTTACTCCAGTCCATATTTTTCCATTGCTTGTTGTGATGCGCCTTAATATAGCTGCCGATGCCGAATGCATCAGTTTGATACTGATGCTGCAATTTGTGAACGAGTTCGGCCGTATATTTCTCCAAATAGGCGGTGGCGTCCTGTTCCAGTTGTTTAATCGTCTCCGGGTTGAACAAATCGATCTCAAACGTCTTTTCCAGCAAATTGCTTTCGATCGAGACATAAATCCGTACGATGACTTGATCGCCGTTAAATGTAACTTTCTTTTTGCTGTTGACAAATTCGGTATTAATCGTCGCAAGCTGTTTCGGATTCCCTTCAAAAGGAAAAACGATATTGCCTCCGTCTCTTCGCTCCCGGATCCGCATCATCCGCCACGTTTCCCGTTCGCTCAGCTTGCCGACCATCCGGTCGCCGCGGAATATGGCGACGCCGCTCCACTTGATATCGTTGCCGTTAACCTCGACATAGTTCATATACGGCTCCCTCGACGCGGAAGAAAGATCAACGAAAAACGTACCCAGATTCACTTCGGGAATACGTCCGTTCCGGGTCCCGTTCTCGATCATCGTCATAATAAATACAGTCGGAATTTGCTCGAGCGTAGGTTTGGCGGCCAGCAGCTCTCTGCCTTCTCCTTTTACGACGATCGGCCACAAAAGCCGGCGTATTTGCGGATCGCGCCGGAACGGGTCCAGAATCTGGGAGAGCCCTGATCTTGCAACTTCCTCTCCGATTGCGATAACGCGGGTATGTCCATAAAACAACTCCTGGTTTAACCGTTTTTGCAAATTTTCAAAGGCGTCGACGACCGTGCGGCCCATTGCGGACATGACTTCCACCGAGTGTTTGCCGTCAGCCCCGCCGCCCCCCGTACTTGAACCGGCGATGCGGATCGGGATCGGGATTTGCACGGTCAGCAATACCATATCCGGATGTTCTTTGGGCTTATCGATCGCGATTGCGACGACGGAAGTGCGCTCCTCGATCTCGCGGCGATCCCAGCATCCGGACGTCAGAAAGGCCGCGATGAGAAGCACGGTCAGCAGCTTCAGCGAAAATCGGCATGATGTGTTCACGTCGACGTCTCCTTTTGTTCTGTGGCGGATTGATTACGGTCCCGGTCGTCCCGATTTTGCTTGCCTCTAGCCAAAGACAGCAGCAGCAGCAAGAGGGGGACGATATAGGCGATAATCATCCCGCTGTTACTGATGAACTTCGAATACTCCAACAGCTTCTCGCCGTTTGGGGGAACCAGGGAGAACCAGTAAAAAGCCGGAAGCAAACAGACGGCTACCCACCGGTGGCTTTTCAGCTTAAACGTGCGCCTGGCGATGGCCGCCGTAGCATAATACATGTTGCCTACCGACGTGAACACGGCCGCCACCCATACTCCGAGAAACGCCGATTCCAGCCGTTCCAGGATGAGGCCGGGAACCTCGCTTGTTTTAACCAGCTCCAGAGTCGGCCAAGCCAGAAGGCGAAGTTCCCCCACTCCGAATACGGAGATACCGGATATGACGATCAGAACATAGATCAGACCGGGGATCGCGATGCCGATCATGCCGCCGGACATCCGTTTGCCGCCTTGCTCCGTGTCGGCAAAAAAAATCATCATCATCTCGAAGCCGAGATAAGAGCTTGCCGTATAAACGATACCCTTAAGCAAACCCGTCCAGTTTCCGTTAAAAATCGGCAATAGGTTGTCGATCTTCGCGCTTTGGAACGACGACAAGGCAATGACAAGCACCGGTATGACGATGATAGGCAGTAAAATCTCATTGACGCGGGCCACTACTTCCTCGTCATACATGACGAAGATGAAACCCGTGATGAGCATCGTGGCGATCACTACTTCCAGAGGCGTCTTGGGCAAAACCGTCGTAACGACGACATCTCCGAACGTTCGGGCGACTAAAGCTGTCGAAGCTGCCCAAAACAAGAAGTAGGCCAAAAAAATCGGGAATCCGGCAATACGTCCGATCCACGGATAACGGCTCGGCCCGAGCATGCGGGCCGTGAATTCGACGATCGTCTGTCCCGGGTGCCGGTTGGAAAGCTTCACGATAACGGTCATTGCAAGCATGGCCAGCAGCGCTCCTCCGATCGCTACGATCCAGCCGCTTTCTCCGGATGTTTCAGCCGTTCGGCGGGGCAAAGTCAACACCCCGATCCCAATCAGGCTGCTGGCGATAATGGCGCTGGATTGCCGGATCGTAATCTGAAAAGGCTCATCCGCTTGGTTCCGGTCCGCTGCCGTCTCCGGTCCGCTGTTCGTTCTGCTGTCTGTTGTCCGATCCATGTTGTCCGCCTCCCGTCTGCCCGGCTTTGTGCGAAGCGCGCCGTTTATCAAGCGGTTTGAAAAAAGTCGGCCTTTTCGTCATCCACTGAAGCGGTGCCCGCAGAAAGGTGTCTTTCAAATCCCCGAACCGGCTGGGGGTTAAAGGAGCCAAATACGGGACGCCGAACGATTTCAGCGAGCACAGGTGAATGATGATCAGGATAAGCAG
Organism: Paenibacillus sp. GYB004; assembly: GCF_036577605.1. Taxonomy (NCBI): domain Bacteria; kingdom Bacillati; phylum Bacillota; class Bacilli; order Caryophanales; family Paenibacillaceae; genus Paenibacillus; species Paenibacillus sp. GYB004. The sequence continues at coordinate 72,437 of NZ_JARBDB010000069.1, read as the reverse complement.
CAGCATGATGCCGTATAATCCGAAAAGCGCCGCTGCGACCATCATCGGAAACCGGAGCATCCGCAGTGCGATTGCCGCACTGTAGCTCGGAGCCGCGAACGAGCCGATCGTCGTCAACGCAACGATGATGACCATGATCGGGCTCACGATACCGGCTTGAACGGCCGCTTGTCCGACAACGAGCGCCCCCACGATTCCGATGGTCGGACCGATCGGTCCGGGGAGCCGGACGCTCGCTTCCCGCAATATCTCCATCGTAACCTCCATCAGGAATGCTTCCACGATCGAAGGGAAAGGGACCGTCGATCTTCCCGCCGCCATCGCGATAACGAGCCGGGATGGGATCATTTCCGGATGGAACGAGCTGAAGGCGATGTAGAGCGAAGGCAGCAGCAGCGCCATCGCCATGCTGACCACGCGGATCAGCCGGATTAACGTGCCGATCAGAAACCGCTCATAATAGTCTTCCGGACTGTGATAAAATTGCGAGAATACGGCCGGCGCGATCAGAACGAAGGGGGTTCCGTCGCAGATGACGATCACTTTGCCTTCGAGCAGATTGGCCGTCGCTTTGTCCGGTCTTTCCGTATTTTGAATGAGAGGGAAAGGGGTCCAGTGGCTGTCTTCGATCACCTGCTCCAAATATCCGCTCTCCAGCGCGGCATCGATGTCGATGGACCGGATCCGGGCGACCACTTCTTCGAGTATTTTCGGATTCGTTAGTCCTTCCACATGGACGACGGCTACATCGGTGTTCGACCGACGGCCCACCGTAATATACTGGATGCGAAGATTCGGATCTTTCAATCTCCGGCGGATCTGCGCCGTGTTGATGCATAACGTCTCCGTAAATCCGTCCCTTGGGCCGCGTACGACCGATTCGGTGCGGGGTTCGTCGATCCCGCGCCTTTCCCAGCCTTTGGAATTAAGCAGGATCGCCGTCTCCGAGCCTTCCAGCAGCAGAACCGAATCGCCGGACAAAATGGTGCGGATCACACTGTTCAGCCGGTCCGTATGATGGATTTCGCCGATGGGGATTCCGGTCTTATACAGCCAATCGGCCGAGGACGGAGACTGGCCATCCGAATCGGGCAGACTGCCCGCAGACATAAGCGGCAAAATAATGTTTTCGTTAACGGTTTCCGTATTGGTCAACCCGTCGAAGAAAATAACAGCCGCCTGCAGCTTTCCTTTTGCGACTAGAAAACGGCGAATGACCAAATCGCTGCTGTTTCCAAAAATCGAACGGACCGCCTCCACATTCGTGTCCAGATCGGCGGTCAGAGGAATATGATCATAGGCGGATACGCTTTTCTCGTACCGGTTGTCCAACTCGGCCTGAAATCGTTTGGTACGGCGCTTCAATAAGTCCGACAATGCAATCGGTTGGCGAAACTTGTAGCTCATCCTGCGGTCACCTCGTTCCATTAGGTTTCCCATAGGAGGAAAAATATACGACGTATACGATTTTGCTTTTGACAAAACCGGGAAATGACAAAAAAACCTTCAATTCCACAATTAAAGCGGATTGAAGGTTTCGATATCTTGGACCAGCTTTCCCGGTTGTTCATCCGTCAGCCCGGATCGCGGCCGTTTTCTAGTAACGATTCGTTAGCGCAGCTGCCCGCGGTCTTCTCCTGTTCGTCCAGCATCGCCCTAACCCGCTCTTCCAGATTGGATTTAATCCGTGATAACAGCTGGATTTGCTCTTCCAGCTCGGCGATTTTCGTTTCGTATACGGGCAGGACGTCCCGGCAGAACGCTTCTTTATTTTGCATCACACTGTGAAGAAATCCGGCGATTTGCTCGGTTGTGAAGCCGAGGTTGATATAAAACCGGATCGTCTCGACCTGTTCGACGGCGAAAGGGCTGTACTCCCGGTATCCGTTGTCTGCACGGAACGGACTTATCAGCTTTTGCTGCTCGTAATAACGCAGCGAGCGAAGACTGGCTCCGGTTTTGGCGGCAAGTTCCCCGATTCTCATCATTGCACCTCCGTTGGTATAAACCTTGACATCAATGTTAAGGTCAAGAGCGAGTGCCTGTTTTAACGTTAAAGGCTGGTTCACTCTATCAAAGGGGTAAAGCAAACGAAAGTCTAGAAGCCTTTCTAATTGTAACCGATCCGGGAGCGCCGGGGGAGGGCGAGAAGTCCGAATACACTAAAAAGCTTGACGGCAGGGCAGCGGACATATATAATCGGGTTATCTTTGAACTGGGAGAGATTTTGATGTCGGTGTGCGTTCTTAACTAATCCAATTCCATAATGAGGCAGATGGGGTACGAGGAATACGAACTGTCCGTAACAGGACGTTTATTTTTCTATGCCCGTCAGCGAGCCTCGGAATTTAGTTAAGAACAGCGGATATCATCATTGCCCTAGATATCTTTATCTACGAGCCAATCCGTGCTGTCTTTGAGCACGTTTTTTTAGTTGTATTTGGCATGCGCGGATAAGGACTGAGGAAGGCAAGAATGACTAAGCTCATTCTTTGCCTTCCTTTTTTTTGTTTTCTATACAAAAGAACCAGAGGAGCGGATCCAACATGAATCATTACGCCTTACAAAGACTGGAATACGAGAAGGTTACGAACCGGGTAGCGGATTATGCGGTATCGTATTTGGGGAAGCGCCATGTGGAAGCGCTGCGCCCGATGACGGAGCTTAAAACGGTGAGAACGGCTCTGGATGAGACGGCGGAAGCGCTGACCGTCCTGAACAACGGAGCCAGCGTGCCGATCCCGTCGCTGAGCGGTATTGAAACCGTTCTTCAGCTGTCGGGGACAGGGTATGTGTTCAGCGAACAGGACTTTACCAATATCAGGCTGTTTTTGCAGGGATGCGAACAGCTTCAAACGTATATGGCGGCCAAATCGTCCGTCGCTCCGCGCATCGCCGGTTATGCGGAATCGATGCACGAGCTGTCCGGGCTGAAGCGGGAGATCGACCGCTGCATCCGGAACGGGCAAGTAGATGACGGGGCGAGCCGGGATCTGCTGAAAGCTCGCCGAAAAATTGCCGCCGTGTCGGAAAAAATTAAAACACGGATGGACGCGCTGATGAGCAGGCATCGTTCCATCATGCAGGAAAATTTGTTCAGCGTCCGTTCGGGCCGGTATGTGCTGCCGATTAAGAAAGAACACCGGAAGCTCGTATCCGGATCCGTGCTGGACGAGTCGTCCAGCGGTCAGACCGTCTATATCGAGCCCCAGGAGATCGCCCACCTGCAGCACGAGCTGGCCGGTTTGCGCGCCGAAGAGGCGAAGGAGGAGGAAAAGGTGCTCGCCCATTTGACCGGACTGGTGGAAGAAGCCGATTACGAGCTGAAGCTGAATGTGGAGACGATCGGAACGTACGATTTCTTGTTCGCCAAAGCGAAGTTTGCGCTGTCAGTTAACGGCAGAAACGTCGGGCTGAACGACAGCGGCGTCATCCGTTTGCGCAACGCGGTTCATCCGCTGCTTGGAGGCGGCACGGTTCCGCTTAACTTTACAATCGGAAGATCGCATTCGTCGCTGGTTATAACCGGTCCGAACACCGGGGGCAAAACGATCGCATTAAAAACGGTGGGGCTGCTCACCTTGATGGCTCAATCGGGCCTGCTCGTGCCGGCCGACGAGGGGAGCGAGCTTGCGGTCTTCCGTCATGTGGCGGCAGATATCGGAGACGGCCAAAGCATCGAGCAATCGCTCAGCACGTTTTCAGCGCATATCCGGAATATGGTCGGGATTTTGGATATTGCGGACGGCTCGACGCTCGTTTTGCTCGACGAGCTGGCTTCCGGAACGGACCCCGGAGAAGGAGTAGGTCTCTCGATCGCCATCTTGGAGGCACTGCACGAAAGGGGCGCCACGGTTGTCGCTACGACCCACTTCAACGAAATCAAACATTTTGCCTCACGGACCCGGGGATTTCAGAACGCCCGCATGGAATTCGACGCCGAAACGCTGCAGCCGCTGTACCGTCTGCGCATCGGAGAGGCGGGGCAGAGCTACGCATTTTTGATCGCCAAGAAGCTGGGAATCTCTGCGGACATTATCTCGCGCTCGGAACAGTTAACCCAGGCACGAGGGGGCGGCGGCGCGGACTTTGCTGAAGGTGACGGACACGCGGAGCCGGATTGTCCGCATAGTCCGGAGCTAGAGCAGGTGCTAAACCCGGAATCGGCACAGGTTCGGCCGGAAGAGCCGCAGGAACCGTCTCGGGAAGAGCGGCGGGATAGACGGATGACATCGGGTGAACGGCAAGAAGTGTCTGGAGCGGGACAGCCTTCCGGGGAAGCGGAACGGAGCGAAGCGGCCGACGCAGACAAAAAGCTGGAGATCGGCGACTGTGTGTTCATCTCCTATCTGGGCAAAACCGGAATCGTCTGCGAAGCGGAGGATGCGAGAGGGAATGTCGGCGTGATGATCCAGAAGCAGCGGTTTAAAATTAACCGGAAGCGGCTAGCGCTGCATATCGCCAAAAGCGAGCTGTACCCGGACAATTACGACATGGACATCGTTTTCGAATCGAAGGAGGACCGAAAGAAGCGAAAGCTGATGAGCCGCAAACATGTGGAAGGATTAACGATCGTCAAGAAGCCGGAATCGGACGGGTAAATCCGATACAGCCGGAAAACGAGCGGTAGCCGATGCCCGAAGCGTTCGAACGATAAGCGGGCTTGCGGCTGCGCCGTGGACCGGATGAAGCGGTCGGGTATACTGGGGAACCAAAATACGGCTCAAGCCTGCCCGAACCGCCGGGAAGCTTGAGCCTTTTTGGTTTAACGGAGCAATTGGGAGGTTTTGACCGCCCATTCCTCCACATAGTGATCGGTTGCCCACTGCGCCATAACGACGGTTTCCTTTGGCTTCAGCTTGATCGTAAGCGCAGGCTCCCCGGACAGCTGATCCGGACTGCCGAATACGAGCAGCAGCCCGTCGGACGATACGACAGTCATATCTTTGGCCGGCGAAGAGAACGAGTCGGATGCGCCGGGAAACCGGGTGCCGAGCTCGCTCCAGGCGCAGCACGGCTCGTCGTGATTGACGACCGTTTTGGGGAGCTGCGCGTTAATTTGCCGGTACGTTTCGAGCAGGGCGGGTTTGGAGGAGGCCGACTCGGCCGCCTTCTCGGCGGTCATCGGAACCCAGCGGCCCTGGCTGCGGGCTACGAACCATTCGCGCGTCGTATAATCGGGCGCCGTCGTATTCACTTGCAGCACCTCGCTCAGCGAGACCGGCTCGCGTTTGCCCGCCAAGCTTGGGATCGTCGTGGTCCACATTTTGCTGCTGGGGCTGGAAACGTTTCCGGCGATCGTTTCGTTCGTCTCGCCGATCGAGACGTATTCGTTGCCGGCGAACAAAATTCGTTCGGCATGTACGACCTTTTCGTTCGGATTGTCCCGGAACAGTGTCGGAGCGATGCTCCGCGGTTCCGCTGCGCGCTGGGAAGCCGGACGCGCCGCAAAAAACTCGAAGCGGTCCGTCACGGTCTCGTAACGAAGCTGATCGATTTTCCAGAAATCGCGCTTATAAGGTACCAATATGCCGCTGCCTTGAGCGACTACAGCCGGACGGTCGTTTTTGGGTGCGATATACAACGTCCGGTAAGTCACGTCCCGGTCGTCGTTGCGCAGGCCGATCAGCAGCCCGGACTTGAACGATTCCTGCAAATCGTAGCCGGCGCTGAACATAGAGAGCTCTTGCTGCTGCGGCTGCTGAATTTCGACTGTATTCGGTATTGCGATTTCCGCCGTTTTGTCGCTGTACAGAACGACAGAGGTGAAGACGGCGAGCATAACGATAATCGAGCATACGTAACCGGCCATCGCAAACCACGACCTGGAACTTTTTTCTTTCTCGTCCACGCGCTCTTCGATCCTCATGCGAAGCTGGTCCGTAAATCCTTTGCGGGGCAAAGGGCCGGATGACAGCTCTCGTTCTAGTTCGGCTTCCATATCGGCGTCAATCTGTTTCATGTATTCCGCGCTCCTTCGCCTTCAAAATGTTAAGCCGCGCATGGTGCAGCCTCGATTTGACCGTTCCGACGCTGATTCCAAGCACGTCGGCGATCTCTTTCATCGATAATTGATGGTGGGCGAATAAAATGAGTACTTCTCTATATTTAGGCGGTAACTGCAACACTTGGGCCCAAATGCCGTTAACCGACATATTTTCCATCGCTTCATTCTCCGCCGAACGGTGAGAGCCGTGGGGGGAGATGACGTCCATTAACGTCACCCTGCGCCAAAACGCGGATCGTTTATAATCAAGCGCTGTATTGCGCGTTATCGTAAGCAGCCATGTTTTGACGGACGATTCTCCGCGAAACGAGGTCAGTCTCCGGTATACTTTCAAGAAGACGTCCTGTGTAATATCGTCGGCCAAATCGGTTTTGCGGCATATGCTGAATGCATAATTCCATACATCGTCGCCGTAGGCGGTCATCAGTTCGCGCAAGATCGCCTTCTGATCAGTCGTCTCGGCTATGTATCTCAAATAATCGAAATTTTCGCTGGCGCCGGTTTCCACTTGCTTCACCTCTTTCATTAGACGGTGCCTCCCCTTGACCGGTTCAAAATCCGGCCCTTGCCAAATTTATGCACTTTCCTAAGTATAACAGGGAGACGCGCGAGCCGCATCGGAAAATGTTGGGGCGGCCCGAATTATCCCGAAATCGCGCGAATATCGAGGCTGTCGATTCATTGAGAGCTCAAACAGGTTGTCCGGAATCCCTTGATTGAATAAGGATTGTAAGGTAGGGGATTCCAGACAAAACTCGCCAGTGCCAAGGACGCCGGCAGACGTTTACCTTTGTGCTGCGTTAAAGCTTCCCAGCAGTCTATTGCGTAAATCGTCTGAATCTTCTATAATCTGGTTTAACATTCCAAGACGATGACGGAGACAAGTAAGCCGATCACGGTTCTTACCAGGGACGGAGCGCCGACAGACTGAGAGCGCCCGAATGGACCGGACGGCCGAAATTCACTCCCGAGTCGGGCCTTGAACGAGGAAACTGCGCTTGATTCCGATCGAGCGGTTGCCCCAGTAGAGACGCCCCGGACGCACGCCGTTAACGTGCATCGAGTGAGAACTACGCATGGCTACGCCGGCAGCCGTCGTTTTTCTAATAAGGGTGGTACCGCGGTTCCCCGTCCCTTTTGGACGTGGGGCTTTTTTGCGTTCACAGAAACAAACGGGCTCCGAACAGCGCCCGTTCACCAAAATAAAATAGATGTAGGAGAGAACCCGATGAAAACTACGGAACTGCATGAACTTAGAGGCCGCTTGGACGGCATTAACGAGCAACTGCTGGAGCTGCTAAACGAAAGAGCGCGGATCGGCGTGTTAATCGGCGAAATCAAACAAAGTCTGGGTGTGCCGGTTCACGACCCGCAGCGGGAGAAGCAGATGCTCGACCGGCTTGCGGCAAGCAACGAAGGGCCGTTCGACGATCAGACGATCCGTCATCTGTTCAAAGAAATATTCAAAGCTACGCTTCAGCTGCAGCAGCCCGAGCGCAAGAAGCAGCCGCTGCTTGTCAGCCGCAGGAAGGAGCAGGCGGATACGGTGATCCGGCTCCGGGGTACGGCGATCGGAGGTGCCAATTCGGTGCTCGTCGCAGGACCTTGCTCGGTGGAAAGCCGGGAGCAGGTGATGGAGGTCGCCGCCAGCCTGAAGCGTGCGGGGGTGCCGGTTATGCGCGGCGGGGCGTTTAAGCCGCGTACGTCGCCTTACGATTTTCAGGGGCTCGGCTTCGAAGGGCTGCGTCTGCTGAAGGAAGCGGCCGACGAGTACGGTCTGCTGACGATCAGCGAGATTGTCGATCCGAGACATCTGGAGCAAGCGGCCGAGTACATCGATATTGTGCAGATCGGGGCGCGCAACATGCATAATTTCGAGCTGCTGAAAGCGGCGGGCGAATTGCGCAAGCCGGTGCTGCTGAAGCGGGGGCTCGCCGCGACGTTGGACGAATTTCTGCATGCGGCCGAATACATCGTATCCAGAGGGAATACGCAGGTTATGCTGATTGAACGGGGAATTCGCACTTACGAGAAATGGACCCGCAACACGCTCGATATTTCGGCCGTGCCGATTCTGAAGAAAGAAAGCCATCTGCCTGTACTTGTCGATGTGAGCCATTCGACCGGCCGCAAAGATATTATGATCCCGTGCGCCAAGGCGGCGCTCGCAGCCGGAGCGGACGGCATCATGGCGGAGGTGCATCCGAATCCGCCGGCGGCGCTGTCCGACGCGGACCAGCAGCTCGATATCGAGGAATTCGAGGAGTTCGTCCGCGAGGTGAAGGCGTCGGGTTTGTACCGGGAATCCGCAGGCGCGAGTCTCAAGCTCGGGTTGTAATCGTACTGTGAAATAAGTCACATCCGAATCGTCCGGACGGCTGTTATTCTGTATATAGTGAATAACTGCCAAGTAAGGCACCGGAAGGTCGGATGCGTATGCCTTATCACAAGCCACCCCACATTGCGGCGATCGCCGTGGAGTCGGGCGTATATAAGACGTCGCTCGGCTGGGCCCGCTCATCCGCGTTAGGCGTGATGGCCGGAGCTTTTATCGCACTAGGTTTTTTGCTCCATATCCGCATCGCGGCGGTATTCCCGGACGCATGGTCCGGCGTCGGCACCCTGGCGGGGGCGGCGGTGTTTCCGCTCGGTCTCATTCTGACTTTGCTGGCGGGCGGCGAACTGCTCACCGGGAATATGATGGCCGTTCCCGTCGCCAGACTGGCCGGGAAAATCTCGACACGGCAGCTGCTCGTGAATTGGGCGTGCGTCACGGCCGGCAATTTTCTCGGCGCGATGCTGGTCGCATACTTATTCGGCCATGTGGCGGGTCTGACCGCGGCCGAACCTTATATGAGCCAGACGGCGGCGATCGCGCTGCATAAGCTGGAGGATACGTTCCTGCAGGCGTTCGTCTCCGGCATCGGCTGCAACTGGCTGGTCGCGTTGGCGGTATGGCTCGCGTACGGAGCTGACGATATCGCCGGCAAAATCGCCGGCATCTGGTTCCCTACGATGGCGTTCGTGGCGATCGGTTTTCAGCACGTGGTTGCGAATATGTTCGTCATCCCGGCCGCCATCTTTGAAGGATACGCGACCTGGGGCGACTACATCCGCAATTTCATTCCGGTATATCTCGGAAACGCGGTCGGCGGCTCGTTGTTCGTAGGGACGGTGTACTGGTTCGTCTACTTGCGGAAGCCGGGCTCCCGGTCCGCCGCGCCGGGCCGGCGTTCCGCGTAAGCCGCGGAGCTGACGGGCATGACGGAAATGGTCGGCTACAAGGAGATCCGGTCCTTGGAGAAAAAGGCGGATATCGCATCATATGCGCTGCCCAGCACGGTAGAATGCGTATCTAATGAAGCGAAGCGGATCTGCGCCTGCTTCCGGTGGAACGGCAGCGAGCGGGACGTGACGACGCGTTCGATCGAACTGCGGATCCACGGCTCGGCGCGGGTCATCTGGTTGCCGATCAGAATCAGATCGGGATTCAGCGTATTGACGATATTGGCGATGCCGAGCCCGAGGCTCTCGCCGACCTCGTGGAACAGCCGGATCGCTTCCGTAGAGCCGCTTTCCGCGAGTTCCACAAGTTTACCCAGCCGCTCGACGCCGAGCGGCTTTGCCGCTTCCAGCAGCGCTTTCTCGGAAGCGTACTGCTCCCAGCAGCCTTTATTGCCGCAGCTGCATTTCCTGCCGTTCTGCTCGATCGTCGTATGACCGATCTCGCCGGCGAATCCGCCGGTTCCCGGCAAGATCCGGCCGCCGACGACGATGCCCGCTCCGATGCCGGTGCCGACGCTTAAGTAGACGAGATCGGACGCTTCTTGGCCCGCCCCGTATTGCATCTCGCCGAGCGCTCCGGCGTTCGCCTCGTTGCCGATCGTTACGGGCAGCCCGAGCTCTTCCGCGAGCAGCCGCTGTAGCTCGACCTGCCGCCACTCCAGATTCGGCGCGAACAGCACGGTCCCTTTATCGTCGACGATGCCGGCGACTCCGATCCCGACGCCGACGACGCCGTAAGGGCTGTCCGGAGCGGCATCAGCCAGCGAGCGGACGGTATCCGCAAGAACGGGCAGCACATAGCCGGCCTCGCGCCGCTCCAGCTCGACCTGGCGCTCGCTGACGATTTTTCCGTCCAGATCGGTTAGCACGGCAAGCAGATAACGGACGCCGAGATCGACGCCGATTGCGTATCCCGCCGTTTTGTTGAACAGCAGCATGACCGGCTTGCGGCCGCCGCTCGAGCGACCGAGTCCGATCTCATAGACGAGCTTTTCTTCGATCAGCTCGCTCACGAGGGTCGATACGGTTCCTTTGTTAAGGCCCGTCATCTCCGACAACTGCGCCCGCGACAGCGGGCTTTCTTTTTTGATCGCTTCCAGGACGATCGTTTTATTTATTTTTTTGACTAAATGCTGATCTCCGGTTGTTTGCAATGGATCTCCCTCGTTTGTACAAGCGTTAAACTAATGAATCCAGTTTATTTTAGTTTGTCTGAAAACACAACCGGTTGGTACTCAAAAACTTTGTTTAATCGATGTACAAAGTTTGGATTGTTTGCTATGATGGTTTTGAAATGATGAATGGTTTTGGTTTGTTCCGGTAATTGGACGTTAGCCGTTTTATGTGTAATGAAAAACATCCGAGTATGGAGGGATCGGTCTTGTCTTATTTTTCCGGCATCGAGCGGATCGGGTATGAAGGCGCTTCGTCAGGCAACCCGCTCGCATTTAAGCATTACAATCCCGGTGAGGTCGTAGCGGGCAAGCCGATGCGCGATCATCTGCGATTTGCGGTAGCGTACTGGCATGCGTTGACGGGCACGGGAAGCGACCCGTTCGGAGCGGGTACGGCGGAGCGTCCGTGGGACCGGTACACCGGCATGGATTTGGCGAAAGCCCGGGTGGAGGCTGCCTTCGAGCTGATCGTGAAGCTGAACGTTCCTTATTTTTGCTTCCATGACCGCGATATCGCTCCGGAAGGGGATACGCTGCGGGAGACGAACCGCAACCTCGACACGATCGTCGCAATCATTCAGGAGTCTATGAAGTCTACCGGAGTCAAGCTGCTGTGGAATACGGCCAATATGTTCACGCATCCGCGGTTCGTCCATGGAGCGGGAACGACGAGCAACGCCGATGTATACGCTTACGCAGCGGCCCAGGTCAAGAAAGGGCTGGAAGTCGGCAAAGCGCTCGGCGCGGAAAATTACGTGTTCTGGGGCGGACGGGAAGGCTACGAGACGCTGCTGAATACGGATATGCAGCTGGAGCTGGACAATCTCGCGCGGCTGTACCGGATGGCGATCGATTATGCGTCCGAGATCGGATTCGACGCCCAGTTTCTGATCGAGCCGAAGCCGAAGGAGCCGACCAAGCACCAATACGATTTCGATGCGGCGACGACGGTCTCGTTTCTCCAGCATTACGGGCTGAAGGATCATTTTAAGCTGAACCTCGAAGCGAATCATGCGACGCTTGCGGGTCATACGTTCGAGCACGAGTTGCGCGTTGCCCGGATGCACGGCATGCTCGGCTCGCTCGATGCGAATCAGGGCGATCTGCTGCTCGGCTGGGATACCGACGAGTTCCCGACCGATCTGTATGCGGCGACGCTGACGATGTACGAGGTGCTGCAAAACGGCGGCATCGGCCGGGGCGGGATTAATTTCGACGCAAAAGTGCGGCGCGGCTCGTTTGAGCCGGACGATTTGTTCCACGCTCATATCGCCGGGATGGACGCGTATGCGAAAGGGCTTAAGGTGGCGGCGCGGCTGCTGGAGGACCGGGTGTTCGAGGATGCGATCGACCGGCGGTACGCTACATTTAAAGAAGGCATCGGGCTCGACATTGTCTCCGGCAAAGCCACGCTGGCCAGTCTCGAGGCGTATGCGCTGCAAAACGATACGATCCGCAACCGCTCCGGCCGTCAGGAAAGGCTGAAGGCGGTTCTGAACCAATATTTGCTGGCGGAGCAATAAATTCGGGTAGAAATGTAGTGGAGAAAGGAGTGCTGCCAGTGGGATATGTCATTGGGGTTGATCTCGGTACAAGCGCGGTTAAGGCGCTGCTGATCGACAAGGAAGGCCGCGTATGCGGGGAGGCGTCGCGAGCCTATCCGCTTATTCAGGAGAAGCCCGGCTATAACGAGCAGGACCCTGAACTGTGGGTGGACGGAACGGTCGGCGCCTTGCGGGAACTCGTAACTGTGTCGGGCATCGATCCGGCGGACGTGGAAGGACTGAGCTTCTCCGGGCAGATGCACGGACTCGTTCTGCTGGATGCGGACCGGCGGGTGCTCCGTCATGCGATCTTGTGGAACGATACGCGCACGACGAAGGAATGCCGGGAGATTGAAGCCGTACTCGGCGATCGGCTGCTGACTGTCGCCAAAAACAAGGCGCTGGAAGGTTTCACGCTGCCGAAGCTGCTATGGGTGAAGCGGCATGAACCGGTGCTGTATGCGCAAGCCGCCCTGTTCCTGCTGCCCAAAGATTATTTGCGCTACCGGCTGACCGGGCAGATCGCCGCCGAATATTCCGACGCGGCGGGCACGCTGCTGCTCGATGTGGCGGGCAAGCGGTGGAGCTCCGAGATCGCTTCCGCCTGCGGAATCGATTTGTCGCTGTGCGCCCCGCTGGTCGAATCTCACGCGAACACCGGCGCCCTGCTGCCGGACATTGCCGCCGAGACCGGCTTGCCGGTTACGGTGAACGTTTATGCAGGCGGCGCGGACAACGCTTGCGGGGCGATCGGCGCAGGGATTATATCCGAAGGCGAGACGCTTTGCAGCATCGGGACATCCGGAGTCGTCCTGTCTTATGCCGGAGACGGCGGGGCGGACTATAAAGGGAAGCTGCACTTTTTCAATCACGGCAAAGCGGACAGCTTTTATGCGATGGGCGTTACGCTCGCGGCCGGCTACAGCCTGCAATGGTTCAAGGACACGTTTGCGCCGGACGTCCCGTTCGGAGAGCTGCTGAAGGGGCTGGACGAGACCGCTCCCGGAGCGGGCGGGCTGCTCTTCACGCCGTATCTCGTCGGGGAGCGGACGCCGCATGCGGATGCGCTGATTCGGGCGAGCTTCATCGGGATGGACGCCTCCCATACGCTTGCGCACTTCACGAGGGCGGTCGTCGAAGGGATCACGTTTTCCTTGAAGGAGTCGCTGGAGCTGCTTCGCGAATCGGGCCAGCGTATCGACTCGCTCGTCTCGATCGGCGGAGGGGCCAAAAACGACAGCTGGCTGCAGCTGCAGGCGGACCTGTTCGAAGCTGATATTCATAAGCTGGAAAGCGAGCAAGGGCCGGCGCTCGGAGCCGCGATGCTGGCGGCGTACGGCTGCGGCTGGTTCGGTTCGCTCGCAAAATGCGCCTCGGTATTCATCAAGCGGAGCAGGAAGTACCGGCCGCGCGCGGCGGAGGCGGCGAAATACGCGGAGCTGTATCCGCTATATAAGCGGGTGTATGCGGATACGCGCGAGCTTCAAGCGGCTTTGAGCGCGTTCCGTATGTCATAATCGGCAGGATCGGCTATATTATCCGAGGGTAAGGGGGAAGTAGACGATGGAGCAGGTTCGGATCGGCATGATCGGTTATAAGTTTATGGGGAAAGCGCACAGTCACGCTTACCGGGATCTCCCGATGTTTTTCCCGGATACGGCGAAGCCCGTCATGAAGGTGATCGGCGGGCGGAACGAGGAAGCGGTGCGCCGGGCGGCCGCGCAGTTCGGCTGGGAGGAATTTTCGACCGATTGGCGGGAGATCGTCGGGAGAGACGATATCGACCTGATCGACATCAATGCGCCGAGCGATGCGCACAAGGAGATCGCCCTCGCGGCGGCAAAGGCCGGCAAGCATCTGTTCTGCGAGAAGCCGCTGGCGCTGACGCTTGCGGATGCGAGAGAGATGCTGCAGGCGGCCGAGGAAGCCGGCGTCAAGCATATGGTCGGCTTTAATTACCGGTTCGCGCCTGCCGTAAGGCTGGCGAAGAAGCTGATCGAGGAAGGGCGGCTCGGCCGGGTTTACCACTTCCGCGCCGTCTTTTTGCAGGACTGGATTCTCGATCCGGATTTCCCTCTCGTCTGGCGGCTGGATAAACGGGTGGCGGGTTCGGGCGCGCATGGGGATCTCGGGGCGCATCTGATCGATATGGCGCGGTATTTGGTAGGCGAGATGACCGAGGTCGTCGGCATGAGCGAGACGTTCGTCAAGGAACGTCCGATGCCGAGCGAGATGACCGGACTGAGCGCTCAAGGGAGCAAGGACGCTCCAAAAGGCGAGGTTACGGTCGACGATGCGACGTTGTTTCTGGCCCGCTTCGGAAGCGGCGCGCTCGGCAGCTTTGAGGCGACCCGGTTTGCCGCGGGGCACCGCTGTACGAACGGCTTCGAAATAAACGGCAGTCTCGGCAGCGTCAAGTTCGATTTTGAACGGATGAACGAGCTGCAGGTGTATTTCAAGGACGATCCGGCCGACGTGCAAGGATTCCGCCGCGTGCTCGCGACCGATCCCGCTCATGCTTATTCCGAAGCATGGTGGCCTCCGGGACATACGATCGGCTATGAACATACGTTCATCCATGAAATGGTAGAAATGATGCAAGCGTTGCAGGAAAACCGCCAACCCGTGCCGAACTTTCATGACGGAGTGTCGTGCCAGGCGGTTCTCGAAGCGGTGGAGCGGTCGATCGGCGAAAAACGCTGGATCTCGATCGCCGACATGTGAAGGAGGCGCCGGTACATATGAGCAGCAAGCAAGCATTAATCGTTTGGGGCGGCTGGCTCGGACACCAGCCGGAGGAAGTGGCCGCCATTTTCCGGACGGTGCTCGAAGAGGAAGGGTTCCGGGTAGAGCTGTCCGACACGCTGGAGACGTTTGCCGACGAGGAGAAGCTGAAGTCGCTCGATCTGATCGTGCCGGTATGGACGATGGGACAGATCGAGAAGGAGCAGGTAGCCGGCGTATCCAAAGCGGTACAGAGCGGCGTAGGGATCGCAGGCTGCCACGGCGGCATGTGCGACGCGTTCCGCACGAACGTCGACTGGCAGTTTATGACCGGCGGGCAGTGGGTGGCGCATCCCGGAAACGATTCCGTCGAGTATACCGTGAACATCAAGAGCAGCTCCAGTCCTCTGCTCGAAGGCATCGACGATTTCGGCGTCAAGACCGAGCAGTATTACATGCACGTTGATCCGGCTGTCGAAGTGCTCGCTACGACGCGATTTCCGGTGGCGGCGGGTCCGCACTCGCTGAACAAGGCCGTCGATATGCCGGTCGTCTGGACGAAGCGATGGGGCGTCGGGCGTGTCTTTTACTGTTCGCTCGGGCACGTCGCCAGCGTCGTGGAGATCCCGCAGGTGAAGCTGATGATGCGCCGCGGTTTCGTATGGGCGGCGGAAGGTAAGCGGCTTGCGGCGGAAGCGGCGGCGTCAGCGGCGAAAGGATCGGCTGTAGAGAAGGGCGCAGCGTATACGGGAATGGGAGACAGCCAGCTGTAGTCCGGCAGTATGAGAGTGGACCGCAGCTGCGGAATGGAATAAGCGGGGGAACCGTTCATCTCGATTGAAGGCGGAGGGGTTAAGTTCCATGGAGAAAGTTCGCGTAGGCATTATCGGGTGCGGCAATATTAGCGCCATCTATTTCAAAAACTGCAAAACGTACCGGGCCCTCGAAGTTGTGGCCTGCGCTGATCTGGACGTCAGCCGCGCCCAGGCCCGGGCCGAGGAGTTCGGCGTGGCGAAAGCCTGCTCCGTCGAAGAGCTGCTGGCCGATCCGGCGATCGATCTTGTGATCAATTTGACGATTCCGGCCGCTCATGCGGAAGTATGCTTGCGGGCGCTGAATGCCGGCAAGCATGTGTATGTCGAGAAACCGCTTGCGGTTACGCGCGAAGACGGCCGCAAAATCGTCGAGCTGGCGAAGGAGAAAGGGCTGCGTGTCGGCTGTGCGCCGGATACGTTCCTCGGGGGCGGCATCCAGACGAGCATCAAGCTGATCCGCGACGGCTGGATCGGCCAGCCGGTCGCCGCTACGGCGTTCATGCTGAGCCGCGGTCCGGAGAACTGGCATCCCGATCCGGTATTTTTCTATAAAGCCGGCGGCGGCCCGATGTTCGATATGGGACCTTATTATTTGACTGCGCTGGTGGCGGCGCTTGGTCCGATCAGCCGGATCGCGGGCATGACGAAGACGAGCTTCCCGGAACGGCGCATTACGAGCGAGCCGAAATACGGCCAAATGATTCAGGTCGACACCCCGACGCATATCGCGGGCTTGCTAGAATTCGCTTCCGGCGCGATCGGTACGATCATCACGAGCTTCGACGTGATGGGCGGTTCGGGCTTGCCCCGCATCGAAATCTACGGAAGCGAAGGCTCGCTGAAGGTACCCGACCCGAACACGTTCGGCGGACCGGTGCTGTACCGCCGCAAAGGGGCGAAGGACTGGACCGAGATTCCGCTGTCGCACGGCTTTGCCGAGAACAGCCGCGGCGTCGGCGTGCTCGATATCGCCCGAGCGATTGCGGAAAACCGGCCGCATCGCGCGAACGGCGATCTCGCCTACCACGTGCTGGAGGCGATGCACGGCTTCCATGACGCTTCCGATCAAGGGAAGCATTATGAGATGCACAGCTCGTGCGAATCTCCGGAGCCGATGCCGATGAATGCGGACAGCACCTGGCTGTAGGCTGTAACCGGCTGTAAGCTGGTGAAAGTTGTTGCAAGTTGTTGCAAGTTGTTGCAAGGCCTCGCAGAGCTGTCTGGCAGATGGTTGGGTTGTTCCGCTTTGTGTGAGTTTGCGGCGCGCATTTCGGAGCAACCGCTCTGCGGCTCTTTCGGGGAGCTATCTGGTAGGGGACCGGGCAGCGATCAGCGATTCGGTAGCGATCCGAAAGCGATAGCAGATGTTTGCACCTCTTATTTTGCGGGATTTGCCCAAAGATGCGATATTTAGAGCTTCTAGGGGCTCTTATTTCCTGCTCGTAGCCGTGAAATCCGCACAATTGTCTGAAATAAGGGGTACAAACAACTCTTATTTTCCAAAAACGGAAGTTTTGTCCGAAATAGAAGCTGCAATCATTTCTTATTGATTACCTCGTATCTCCCCAAGTTATCTTGGTAGTACCTCATACTCCCTAATGTTAACTTGGCTACCTGGGAAGTCCCTCAAATCGCCTCAACCTCCTTAATATTTTTTTGAAGTACCTTATACGGTCTCACAGACTCCTAATGTTACTTTGAAGTACCTAATACCTCTCACATACCCCTAATGTTACTTTGGAGTACCTAATACCGTCTCACAAACTAACTAATGTTATTTGGGAAGTCCCTCATAACACCACACACTGCCTCGCGTTGCATCGTACTCCTCGTGCGAACACGCCCATGTGCCCTCCATGTATATATACATTCCGCTCCAATGCTTCTTCCGCCCGCAGTCCTTCTGGCTGGAACCTCAACTACCCGGATGAAAGGCTCGCGTCGTCACTGAATCTGTCGAAAGAAGCAGGAAATGCCGGAATAGATGTCGTATAACCCTACTAATTTGTCAATACTGGAAGGAGATAGAGAGGTTGGGCAGTACTATGTGGCATGCGGTCTACATGTGGGCAAGCATCTCAGGATCGGCCGCTGCTGTTCCGTATAAGCCACTGGGATGAGCTGTTCCGGATTCACTATACCGCAGCGAGAGCGAAAGGGAGCCGAATCAGACTTTCATTATGGATGGCGAGGATGGGCATTTTGTCGAAAATAGCGACGCGACGGTCGGGACGGATTGGACGATCGGAGCGGATGGACGGATGGACAGGTGGGGCGAATTGGCGGGCGTTCTGGACCGGCATCTCCCGATTCAGGATTCGTCGTGGAGAAACACGGATCGAAGAGTGCGAAAACGAGCAAGTCGTGACGATTTATGTGAACGATGGGATGTTCAAGCCGAATTTTGCTCTAGGAAGCGGAGTTTATGAAATGACAAACGGGGACTGGAAGCACGGCGCTGTTCGCCGAGGAACCGGCCCGCGTACTGAAGTGAACTTAGTAAACAGCCGGCGGCCTGCCCGGCCGACAGACGCCGTCCGCTCCAGTCCCGCCGTCAAATGGAGCGGCATCTTTGAACCTTGAGCAGCGCGTCAACCGGCCATCGATTTGACCGTCAACGTAATCGTGCCGATCATGAAGGCCATGCCAACCGCCATAATAAACTCCCGGATGTAATAAGCGATCTTCGGCGACAGCCCGAATTCTTTCTCTTTGTCCAGCGATTTTAATCGGGCCAAGTACCGTTCTTTGCGCTCCTTGTACGATTTGAGCATAAATGCGCAAAACACGATGCCCCATAATACCGAGGCTACAAGCACCATTTGCCAAATATCGTTGAAGTAACCGACGAGAATACCGGCGACGATGTGGATTTTCAACCTGCCTGTCCCCCTGATCTGAAATAAATTGCAGCCTTGCTCCACTGCGGGTCCGCTGCAATCCAGTATACCATATCGGGGCGTCCGGCGCCCGCGGAGACTCGATCGGCGGAGCTTCATACAGGCTGTGGCCCAAAGGTCCGTAACCGGAAGGGGAAATGTCGAAATGTTGTCCGAAGGGAAACTTTCCTATGGGGAATAACGTCTAACTTTGTAAGGGTAACGAATAGAAAGGCGGGGGGACTTTTTGGTTAACGATAAAGCTGAATCAAGCAAAAAAAGCTGGAAGACGATACCGGCTGCGTTGTGCGTAGCGGCACTATCGTTAGCGGGGGCGGCTCCGGCCTATGCCGATGTGCCTAACGGCTGGCCTTGGAGCGATGCGCCTCCAGGCGTTGAGGCAGCGGCCGATTCCCGGGCGGTGCGGATTGTTTTCGAAGGACCGGTCGTGATGTGGCCGGCGGCTCCTGCGATGAAGGACGGGACTACGGTCGTCCCGGCGAGAGCGCTGCTGGAGGGCATCGGCTACAGCCTGGAGTGGAACTCCGGGCAACTCGAGCTGACGGCAAGCCGCGCAAGCGGCGAGACTCTCGTATTTCGCGTCGGACATGGAGAGATGAACGTCAAAGGAAGCGCGGCGGTTGAACTGCCGGTTGCGCCGTATATCGAAGGCGACCTCTTGTGGGTTCCGCTGCGGATGCCGGCCGAGGCCAGCGGCTTGAAAGTCAGCTGGAACGCGTTGGATCAAGCCGCCGTGGTGAGCGACCCGGATGCGCCGGTGCGCTTCAGCGTAGGAACCCGTTCGGACAACGGCGTTCTGGACGCTCCGGACAAGCTGACCGAATACTTCAAGACGGAGTGGAAGTCCGATATCCGCTTCTCGATTTATGCGCCGGAACAATACAACGACCGGGTCAATATCCGGATCGCGGCAGGAGATCCGACCGATCTGATGCTGCTCGGCAACCCTTACCGCTACTCGGATGAACTGCTCCAGTCGTTCGCGGCCGATCTGACGGATATGCTCGAGAAGTATCCGCGGCTGAAAGCGCTGGCGTCCGGCGATGCTGCGGCTGCACGCAGCATCGGCGGAAGGCTGTACGGCATTCCGCGCCCGAGTCATCCGAATGCTGCGGCTTTTCCCGCGATCCGCCAAGATTGGCTGGACCGCCTCGGACTTATCATGCCGGAGACGATGGACCAATTGTTCGCGGTGTTGGATAAGTTCGTTCATAACGACCCGGATGGGGACGGCAAGCATAATACGATCGGCATCACGGGGCGTGTGGACGGCAACGGGCTCGGCACCTTGTCCTGGGTGGAGCAGGCGTTCACGGGAAGTCCCGTGCGGTTTGCCGGGGCCGGCGGGAAAGTCGTCGATAACGCGGCGGGGAAAGAACAGCGGGCCGCGCTGGACTGGCTCGCCCGCGCCTACAAAGCCGGCTTGGTCGATAAAGAGTTTGCGCAAACCGGCAGCGAGCGCGTCGTATCCAAGCTCAGTCAAGGCCGGGCCGGTCTTGCCGCGATCACCGCTGAACAGGCGGCGAAGCTGACCGTCGAAGCCGGCACGTCCGACAAATTCTCCGCACGCTGGATGCCGATTCCGGGGCTGAAGGGGACAGGCGGCGCGATCGCGCCTTGGAGCACGGAGGAATCCGGGCTTTACATCATCCCGCGCACGGTGCCGAAGGACAAAGCGGAAGCGATCCTGGACTGGCTCGACCGCGGAATCGCCGCAAGCGAAAACGATTGGAGCGGCATATCCGGACTCGGCGAAGCGGACCGGTCCGTGCTGGACAATGTGTTCGGCACGACGTCGCTGTTTCCACAGAAGGCGCTGTTCGACCAGCTGTCCGATTCGACCCGGGACGGGTACCGGTACGCGGTGTACGCTTGGCAGGACGTGTCGTATGCCGGCAAAACGCTGCCGCAGGCAAACGCTTTGTTCGCGACAGGCGAATACGGCGAGTTGAACCGCAAGCTTCAGGAGTTGAAAGTCAAAGTCATAACCGGCGAAGCGTCACTGGCCGACTGGGACCGTCATGTGAAGGAAATGACTGATTCCAAAGAGTATCGGGATATGATGGGGAAGCTGAACGGCTTTCTTCGAGAAGCAAAACCGTAACGATCGCAAAATGAGAATAGCCGGAAAACGACAAACCCTCTAAATCCGCAGAACGGCGGAGTTGGAGGGTTTGTTGGTGTCCGCTTATTGGCAACGGCCCGTTGGTGTCTGCCGACTGGCAACTGTTTTTTGGCGGCTGTCTGTTTGCGCCGCCTGTTGGTGTCCGCTTATTGGTTCTACCTGTTTGTTTGCCTACCAGGCGGCTTGTGGCATGCCGCTGCCTAATACAATTTCAGAGCTTATCTTATGGGATGAATAGACGTTAGCCAGCGGCCGGCTTTCCTTTTCAAGCCACATCATTAGCTCTGAATTTGAACTAGTCTTCCTTGATTTTGAAGCTGCGGGCCCAGTATAAAACCGGGGTCGACGCTATCGATATGATCATTTTGAACAAATAGGTCGTAATGAAAATTTGCAGCCAAATGTCGAACGGATATTCGGTCGCAAACGCGATCGTGCAGAAGACGAGCGAATCGACCAGCTGGCTGAGCAGGGTGCTGCCGTTGATGCGAATCCAGAATTGGTTGCGCACCGGGAACTTGCGTTTCAGGTAAGCGAACACGCGGACATCGAGAAACTGGCTGACGAAGTAGGCGCACAAGCTGCCCGCCGCGATTTGCGGCAGCAGGCCGAAAATCGTCTGCAGCGACTCCTGGGCGAGATCGCCTTCCTGGGGAACGAACGCCAGCGTCATCTGCATAATGACAAGCGAAGCGAGCATGCTGAAAAACCCGAACCATACCGCCTGCCTGGCCGCCTGCGTACCGTACTTTTCGTTCAGCAGATCGGTGGACATGTAAATCGAAGTATAGATCGTATTGCCGAGGGTCATGACGATTCCGCCTGTCACGAGCAAAGGCATCTCGATCGTTTTCGTCACCTGGATGTTGGCGAGAACCGTCGCAAAGCCGATCCAGGAATACAGCCCCTTCTTGCCGAATAACCGGTAGCACAGCAAAAACAGCCCGAAATGAACGAGCATAAACAGGATGCCCCAAACCAAATTGAACATCGAATAATGCCTCCTTAGTTTTGATAACGCGGGATGGTTACGAACCGCGGCCGGTCAAAAAAATCCGACAGCTACCATCATACCAGTTTCCGATAAGATGACAATCTTTTTTTGAGTGTGGGCAAGGGGAGACGTGATCCACCAGTCGTTATGTTGCAGTAAATGTTGTAAACTTCTTGTTAATAAATTGTTACATAGTTGTATTCAATTCACACCAAATTCACATCTTAATACATATAATATACATGTGATTGTAAGCGCTTCACATAAACGAGGAGGTCGAACGATCGTGAATCAGAGACGAATCAGTTTAATGGTTGTAACCGCTTTAACGGCATCAGCGCTAGCAGCATGCGGCGGAGCCGGAGGGAGCCAGGGCGGTCAAGCGGCCGGCCCGGAGGCGAAAGATAATCCTCCGACTGCCAGCAAGCCGGTCAATACCGGACCGAGAGAGATCACGATGTACACGGCAGGCGGCACCATTGACGAGAAAGCGTTCGATTCGATGTACGGCGATGCGATTCGCAAAAAGTTCCCGGATGTGACGGTCAAATTTATTCCGAATACAAAAGGCTCTACCTTGCCTGATCTGATCGCGGCCGGTACGACGATCGATATTATATTCGACTCGATCGGTTATGCGGAGTCGTTCCGTAATTACGGCATCCATATGGATATGACGCCTTACATCAAAGCAAGCGGATTGGATCTGAACCAGTTTGAACAAACCGCGATCGAGTTCCAGCGGAAAATCGGCAACGGGCAAATTCATTCGCTCCCGGTATGGACCGCTTCGGCCGGATTGTTCTACAACAAAGATTTGTTCGACAAGTTCGGAGTCGGTTACCCGAAGGACAATATGACCTGGTCGGAAATACTCGAGATCGCCAAAAAGTTGACTCGTAAAGACGGCGACATCCAATACGTCGGTTATGTGACGGCGGCGGGCTCGCAGGCCAATACGAACCAGCTTGGGCTCAAATACGTCGATTCGAAAACCGGCAAGGCGCAAATCGATAATGAAGACTGGACGAAGTTCATGCAGAGCATCGTGCCGTTTTTCCAGATCAGCGGAATGACCTGGACGGCGGAGAATACGACGGTAGCGGCGATGCGGGCGATGTTCGAGAAGGACCGGACCGCAGCCATGTATACGAACTACAGCGGAGGCACGCCTCCGGAGGATATGAACTGGGACGTAGTGAAAGTGCCCTCGTACGAGCAGGCGCCCGGCGTAGGTCCGCAAAGCTATCCGGCCTACTTGTCGATGACGACGCTGAGCAAAAACAAAGAGCTCGCCTTTGACGTCATTCATTACCTCGTCTCGAAAGAATATCAGCTGCTGAATACGAAAGCGGGCCGCGCCACCGTACTGAACGATAAAGAAATTATTAAAACGTATGGCGAATCGATGGCCAAGTTCAAGGGCAAAAACATTACCTCGATGTTCCCGGAGAAACGGGCGCCGATCGGCGATTACACGGCAGCGGATACGGCGGCTGCATCTCAATTTTCGAGCGCGTTCACGAAAATTATTTTGAACCAGAAAGATATCAATACGGCTTTGCGCGAAGCGAACGAGGCGGCGAACAAAGCGATTGAGGAGATCAAACAGAAAAACGCGAAATAACGCGCCTGTTCAGAAACGAAAGCTGCCGCCTGAGGGTTTCCCGCCGGGCGGCTTTTTTGTGCGCGACGGGGGACGTTCGGGGCTGCCAGGCAAGCGGCGGCGATCCCGACCTACGAGAGCGCGCGGGGAATAGGCCGGTTTCGTCGAGTCATTGGCAGCGGCCCATCCCGGGTCATCCGCAGGGCCGTACCCTTGTGCAGGCATTTCGCAAAATCGTAAAGCTCAAGGAAAGAAAGCTGAACACCGGCGGCGGATTAGGTAGTATACTGGAGGTAACCATACTGGAGGGAAGCTAATGACTGCAATTAAAAGCTTATCGAGTCAAGACGAGTTTGTCGGCTATTACTTATTGAAGGAACTGGAAGTCAAACAAACGAATTCAACGCCTGCCAAAGACTATTTCGATATCGTCCTGTGCGATTCGAGCGGTCAACTGCCGGCTAAATACTGGGACGTCTCGCCTACCGACAAGGAAACGTTTTTCCCGATGGGGCTCGTCAAGGTGCAAGGGCTCGTTCAGACTTACCGGGAGAAGCTGCAGATCAAGATCACGCGAATGCGCAAAACGACGCCGGAGGACGGTGTCGTGCTCACCGATTTTATCCGTTCGGCTCCGATCAGTCCGGCGGACCTGCTTGCTGCGATCAAGCAAACGGTGGAATCCATCACGGATCGGGATATACATACGATCGTTTCCTATTGCGTGAAAAAGGTGGAAGATAAGCTGTCCCATTATCCGGCCGCCAAGACGCATCATCACGCCTATTTTGCAGGGCTGGCGTATCATATCGCGAGAATGCTGGAGCTCGGGGAATTCGTCTGCAAGCAGCGGCCTTTCCTTAATCCGGATCTGATCAAGGCGGGCATCGTGCTGCACGATATCGCGAAGCCGGAAGAGATGATCGCACAGATGGGGATCGTATCCGACTACAGCGTCCAAGGCAAGCTGGTCGGCCATATTTCGATGGCTTCCAACTGGATTACCGAGGCCGCCCTGGTCGAAGGAATCGATCTGCAATCGGAGCGGGTGCTTGCTTTGCAGCATCTCGTCTTGTCCCATCACAATCTGGGAGAATGGGGCAGCCCCGTGCAGCCGCAAACCGCCGAGGCCGTCGCGCTGCACCATATCGACGCGTTGGACGCCAAGCTGCAAATGGTGGAGGACGCCTTGCAAACGACGCCGGAGCATGAAGAATGGACGCCGATGATCCGGGGGCTGGAGAACAAGGCGATCTACCGGATGAAATGGTGAGTATGACCGCTGGAACAGGGAAACCGGATTTTGGAATACTACGATTGTAAAGAGAATAGCGCGAGCCGGGAAAAGCCTTTCGTTTGTTGAAGGGCTTTTTTGGTGTGGAATGAAAACGGTGAGCGGAAATGGATGGTTGAAACAGGAACGAATTTCCGGTATGATTGCATTATGTATCAAATGATATATAACAAATGATATTCAAAAGAAGGGAAGGCTCATGCCGCCTAAAGCCAAATTTACGAAACAATCGATCATCGACGCCGCCTTCGAAATCGCTAAAGCGGAAGGACTAGGCGGGATTACGATCCGGAAAGTAGCCGATAAGCTGGGAAGCTCGATCGCGCCGATCTATGTTAATTTCAAAGACGTCGAGGAGCTGACCGGCGAGGTCGTCCGCAGCATCTTCGAGCTGTCCCGGCGTTTGCTGAAGGAGCACGATACCGGCAACCCGTTTCACGATATCGGTGCGGCCAGTTTGCGATTCGCCAGAGAATACAGCGTGCTGTTCCGCGACCTGGTGCTGAAGCCGAATGATCGTATGAGCGGGTACGAGGAAGAACTGACCGTTCTGGTCGCCCATATGAAGTCTGATCCGGAGCTTGAAGGGTTCACGGAGGAGGAGCTGAAGGGGCTGCTGTTCAAAATGAGAATATTCCAGCTGGGCCTCTCCGTCATGGTGGCGAACGGCTTGCTGCCGGACGGCTTCGGCGAGGAGATGGAGCAAGGGCTGCTGGACAGCACCGCCAAGGAACTGATTGCAGCGGCGCGGATGCGAAAACAAGGACTATCGATTTAGTCGGGTGAGGGGAAAACAGTATGCCGGTTCATAAAGTACAGTCCCGTATAGAGGAAAAATTCAGAAAGACGGTGGGCGACAATCCCAGTGTCCGCAACGCCTATTATTTGGTTCACTCCGACCGGCTCGGCATCCATCTGAGTATGGCTGAGGGGAGGACCGGCGGCAGCCCCGCGAACCCCGGACAGCGCTATCTGATTGCCAGCATCAGCAAGCTGTTCACCTCGGTTCTGACGTCGATGCTGATCGAGGAGAACAGGCTGGATTACGAGGATACGGTGGCGAAATACCTGGATGCGGATCTTCTGAAGGGGCTGCATCGGTATAAGGGGAACGAGTATTCGAACGAAATCCGGATCAAACATTTGCTCGGCCATACTTCCGGTCTTCACGACTTTTTCGAAGACAAGCCGAAGCAGGGCAAGCCGATGCTGGAGCTGATCCAGGACGAGCCGGATCGGCTGTGGACCCCGCGGGAAGTGGTGGAATGGTCGAAGGCGCATCTGGAGCCGCATTTTCCCCCGGGAGCAGGGTTTCATTATTCGGACACCGGCTACCATCTGCTCGGCTTGATCATCGAGCAAACGCTCGGGAAGCCGCTGCATGAGGCGTTCGACCAGTATTTGTTCCGGCCGCTCGGCATGAAGTATACGTCGCTGCATTTATACTCGGAGCCGGAAGAGGATAGCGGCTATCCGCTCGCCGATGTGTATATCGGCGACAATCGGATGACGGATCATCAGAGCTTGAGCGTGGATTACGCAGGAGGCGCCATCGTATCGACGTCGGAAGATTTGCTGATCTTCATGAAGGCGCTGGCGAAGCATGAGCTGATCAGCAAGCAGCGGCTCGAGGCGATGCAAGTCTGGTCGAAGTTCCAGGTCGGCATCGACTACGGCTACGGGCTGGTCCGGTTCAAACCCATTCCGCTGCTGCTTCCGAAACGGTATCAAGTGTGGGGCAATTTCGGCTCTACCGGCTCGTTTTTGTTTTATCAGGCGGAGCTGGACCTTTATTTGCTCGGCAGCTTCAACCAGCTTCGTTCTACGGGGAAGGCGCTGCGGATGATGTTCAAAACGATCGATATCGTATCCAGACACGGTAAGCGGTAAGGCGGCCGGCCAAAAAAGCTGCATTATTTTTTGACGTACAGGCACGACTGGGTAGTCGCCCACATACATTAAAATGATCTTTTCCTAAGGGGTGACACATGTGCTTGGTTTCTTCGGTGCCGTATCCATTTTCATCAAGCAGCTTCTGTTGCTGGTATCGTACGTCAAAAATAATGCGTTTCCGCAGCCGCTTGCCGAGGAGGACGAGGAAAAGCATCTCCGTCTGATGGCCGGAGGAAATCAGCATTCGCGCAATGTGCTGATTGAACATAATTTGCGGCTGGTCGCCCATATCGTCAAAAAGTTCGACAATACCGGCGAAGACCTCGAAGATTTGATCTCCATCGGGACGATCGGCCTAATCAAGGCGATTGAGTCGTTCTCGCCTGACAAAGGAACCAAATTGGCTACGTTTGCGGCTCGTTGTATCGAGAACGAGATTCTCATGTCATAAGTGTGCATTGAATTGGTTAAGCCACATCGCGGCATGTGGCTTTTTTCATGCACTTCACAAGATGAAGAACCTATTTGAAAGAAATTGATCAGTTTGGCTTTCGGGCAAGAAGTATTATAAAATCACATCATAATTGTTTTGATTTATGATGTGATCCCATTTGAAGAGTGAGGAGTTTTGTAATGATTTTAAGGAATTCATTAGAATTTACGATTAGTGAAGAAATGATGAAGAGAATTAATCAGTGGGATCAGTGTCAAGCAATCGATGTTAGCGGGGCCAAGTTTGCTTTTACTTTTATACCATCGGGACTTGGCACTTATATTATTGTCAAGTGTGATGTGTGTAAACGCGAACTTCATATACCGGATGATCTCGAGTAAGTCATTGCTAAAATCTTTACACACATCATCAATTTATTATTTGTAGCTTTTTGACTTAGTTAAATAAATTGGATATAATCAAAATGAGAACATGTATTCTGTAATTTTGACTTGGAGGAAATCCTCTTCTTTTGTCGAATTAACACTCTAACGTGATTAGACTTGGAGTGTAGCTAAATGGTGCCGAATCCAACATTTATTTATCATATAACGAATATTGAGAATTTGCATTCGATACTTAACAATAGTGGTCTCGTTTGTATTAATCAATTACATGAAGATGGAAGCTCTTTCGTAAATATCGCTTATGAGCAAATTCAATCTCGACGCTCGGAAAAACAAGTTCCTTTGCCTCCGTACGGTAATTTACACGATTATGTTCCTTTTTACTTTGCGCCGCGATCACCTATGTTATATACAATTAATCAAGGTAATGTAACGCAGTATCAAGGTGGTCAAAAACAAATTATATACCTCGTATCAACTGTACAGCAAGTGCTTTCAGAGAGAATTCCATTTGTGTTTACTGACGGCCATGCGATCATGAGTTATTCTGAATTTTTTAATGATCCAGGTGATTTGGAGCAAATTGATTGGGGAATAATGAGCTCCCGCTTTTGGAATGATACTACAGAATATCCTGACAGAAAACGGAAACGTCAGGCGGAATTCCTTGCTTTTGAGTTTTTTCCGTTGAACTCTGTACTTGAAATTTGTGTAATTAACGATGCTTTTCAAGATCAGGCAATTAAAATCTTACAAAATAACTCAATTAATATTCCCGTTAATGTACGGCGAGAATGGTATTACTAAGGTGGTGAGATTGTGATTGAGTATAAAAAAGGTAACTTGTTGGAGTCCGAGGCCGAGGCTTTAGTGAACACGGTGAATTGTGTAGGAGTTATGGGGAAGGGGATAGCGCTTCAATTTAAACAAGCCTTTCCTGACAATTTTAAAGAGTATGAAAAAGCATGTAAAAACAATTTGGTTATGCCAGGTAAAATGTTTATTGTTGATATAGGGTCTATGTTTAATCCTCAATATATAATTAACTTTCCAACAAAGCGTCATTGGAAAGGAAAGTCAAAGATTGAAGACATAAAGTCTGGATTGGTCGATTTTGTTGAGAAAATACGAGAGTATGGTATCAAATCAGTCGCAATCCCACCTTTAGGTTGTGGTAATGGCGGATTGGAATGGGATCAGGTACGGCCACTGATTGAGGAATCGGCATTGAAGGTTCCTGATGTTCTATTTATGGTATACCCGCCTATTGGGAGTCCAGAGCCTGATAAAATGCGTGTTGGAACTGAAAAGCCAAAGTTAACTCGTGCTAGGGCACTGCTCATTACACTAATGAATCTATATGCTGCACCGGGCTACAAATTGTCAATGTTGGAAATACAGAAACTTGCCTACTTTTTGCAAGAGTGTGGTGAAGATTTAAGACTAAGATTTGTAAGTGCTCAATACGGACCGTACGCAGATAATCTAAATCATGTTCTTCAAAGACTTGAGGGACATTATATAAGAGGATATGGTGATCGAAATCGGGATGCTGAGATTTATCTATTACCTGAAGTAGCAAAGGAAGCTGAAGAATATTTGAGACAGCTAAACGATGAAAGTACGGATAAAAGGCTTCAGGATACCAAACGAATTATTGAAGGATATGAAACTCCATACGGACTTGAATTGCTGGCTACAACAGATTGGATAATTAAACATCAACCAGATGCTAGTGCTAATGTTAAACGTACAGTCGATCATTTTAAAGCATGGAATGAAAGAAAAAAGAAAGTGTTTAAAGAATCTCATATTGAGACGGCGTGGCGGCATTTAACTACTATTAACTGAATCTAATAAATGGTGTGGATGCCCTGTCCAAATTAACTTTGGAAGGGCATTTATTGTTTAATCCTCGTCGTAATTTTCACCGTACATTAAAAACAGTAAAGAACTAAGTATTTTCGTCAAACAAAAACATACTATCGAGCAACGAAAGATATCCATATGTGGTTGAAAGCTCACGGTGTCGATACTGCTGTTGAATCGCGCGAACGCTAACGCCGGCAGCCAACAATAAGTAACCTGTTGTTCGCCTTAAATCATGGACGGTAACATTCCTCGTAATTCCAGCTTTTTTGCAAATAGTTTTAACGATTTCTAGCAATTTTTCTCCAGAGAGTCGGCGACCGTTTACGGAGAACACAAAACCGCTGATGTCGCCGTCTATAGTTTCTTTGTATTGCTTAAAGTGTAATAATTCTTTTGTTAGTAACCTCGGAAGTGCAATTCCCTTAGCGTTGGTTTTTTGACCTTTATCCACTCGTACCATTCCGGTTGTAAAGTCAATTTGATCGAAAGTTAGATAGCACAGCTCGCGATTACGTAAAGCAGAGGTGATCGCGGTCCATATGAGCAAAAAATAGTATTTAGAAAAGGGATCGATTTTTAATGCATACCGCAATATCTTTTTGCATTCCAATTCTGAAAGGAAATTGATATTTATATTTCTCTCATAGTAGGTGTTTTTGAAATTCGCCATCGGGTTATGGTGTATGAGATTCATACGTTCAAGAAACCCAAAGAAGCTCTTCAGCGAGCTAAGTTTATTGTAAATCGTTTTATTCGAAAGCCCAGGATTTTGGAGCACTAAGAACGTTACAAACTCTTCAATGAATTCGCGGTCAATCGGCTGGTAATCATCCGACTCTGAATAATAAAAGAAACGATTGAAATCAAGCGTTCCTTCGAATTGTAGATCGTAAAGAAAGTCTTGAAATATATGAAGTACGTTGATCGTTGCTTCCATTGCACGGGGCTTAAGCCCGCAATACTCCTTCCATAAGCAGAAGTAGTTGGATTCGAATACGATACCAACAGTATTCATTCTTCAGCGACTCCTTAAAAGAGATCAGCAGCGGCAGAGTTTGAAAAGGGGTGCTTTTCAATGGCCTCAAGAAGCATGCTATTAAATAATTCCAAGTAGATCATAGTCGTCTTTAAGGACTTATGACCAAGCAGCTTTTGAATTGTAACAATATCGATCCCTTCCTGTAATGCAAATAAGGCAAATGAATGTCTTAAAGAGTGTATCGTAAGCCGCTGCTTCTCTTCTGTTGAAAGAGTTTGTGCATCCTCAATCAAGGAATCAAACATCGCTTGCACGGTATTGTCGCTCAAAGGTTTCTGGCCTTTTGTTGCCGAAAATACATACAAATTGCAGTAACCATCTATATTTTTCAAATGGCCGTACTTAAAAGCTATATACATTCTTAATGTGTTAAGGGAGGACGGAGTGAGGAAACGGGGAACTTTCTCCAACTTATCTCCTTTCTCCCTGACCATAATGTATTTTTCCTTGTAGAACACATCTCCTATTTGGAGTTGTGTAAGTGCGTTTAGCCTTACACCACTGCCTAGGAATACCCAGAGCATGGTATAGTTACGGAACCCGTCGTTCGTTAACCTGGAGAGATTTACTATCTCTTCGATTTGAACCCTCGTGAAAGCTTTAGGAAGCTCATTGTTAAAGGGGATCTTTATTACAAGGTTTTCTTTAATTCTCTTTATATCTAGTTCATAGAACCTAGTAAACGTGCGGGTAAAGAAGTCACGCAAAAAGGAGGCCTTCTTCGAGCGTGTGTTTTGAGTGCCTGCAGATTTTAAATATTCAACTAAAATGAGAGGCTCGTCTTCAAATGCAAGCAAGTTTGGGATTTTGGGTAATGTGTGAATATATCTTGAGAATTGTCTCAATTCGGAACGGTAAGTGATCTTCGTACTCTCGGATTTTCGTTCGAAGTCTGCACTGTTAAGATACCATTGCTCAGCCTCTTGAAAGGATATCTCTTTCATAGGTTTCGGCTCAACCGGAGTTACGAGATTACTCATTTCCAAAGCTTTCCTTATATTCTCTTCAGAGTGAGCGGCGCTGAGTTTCTGTAGTTCCGCCATAATGTTGGCGACTGACGATTTCCCGGATTTCACTAACATCGGGTCAATCCCTCCAAATTTGATCGATTTTCTCCATTGCTTCTTGTAACACAGAGTCTTGTCGATGAGAGTATTTTGCAGTCGTGTCAATACGCTCATGCCGTGCAAGCCGCTGCAGTAGTTCAGGGTGAATACGTTTGTTTTTACTTAATGTTGTGATAAATGTATGACGAAACAGGTGGAAGCCTCCCGGGAAATTCCAGTTCGCTATGATCGAGTACAATTTATACTTTTTCAACATTTCTCGATATAGCTTCTGTGTATCAAGATAAATATT
Organism: Paenibacillus sp. GYB004; assembly: GCF_036577605.1. Lineage (NCBI taxonomy): Bacteria > Bacillati > Bacillota > Bacilli > Caryophanales > Paenibacillaceae > Paenibacillus > Paenibacillus sp. GYB004. Next base: position 40,965 of record NZ_JARBDB010000069.1, on the reverse strand, counting down.
AAAAATTCGCGTACACTTATGAGTTGTTACCGCATTTAGTTGTTTAAAATACAATCGTAATGTGGGTGGGATCAGCATTGGTGTAGACTTGTTTCTTCGCCCTTTCCCTCGGATCCTTATGATTCCAGCTTCTAGATTAACATCACTCCAAGCCAATCGTTCGCATTCGCAAAAACGTAGCCCAAGAAGGAGCAATGATCCGAAGAATGCTGAATCGTATTCGGGTTCATCCGAATATTGTTGGAGCGTTTGAAAGAATCGAGAAAGCTGATCTTGGTCCGGTATGTCCCGATAACGGTAACGATTTGCTTTTATTCCGTCGATGGAACCAATGTTTTTACGTATCGCTCGTACGTCGTACAAGTACTTAAAAAAGGATATTACTTCGTAAAAAATGTTACTTGCAGTAATATCGGTATACTTTCCGGATATCTCACATCGCTCTAAATACTCCTTAAATTGAATGAGATGTTCACGCTCGATCAACCAGATTGGAATTGTACTCGCTGTGTGGTCTTGAAAGCTGGCAAACACCTCTGTCAGCCAAGAGAGGAAGAACAGCGAATAGCGAGTCACTCTTTGAACATAAGGTGTACTGTTGCCTTCACGAGTTAGGTGTTTCGCAAAACGATCAAGGTACGGATGAATTTCAGGTTCCTGTTCCTGCCTAGACTTTTTCCCCCAATTATCCGGCATCCGAAGTACACTCTCTGGGTAATATTCCTTAGCCAACTTTTTTATGAAGTTAAAATCGATTTTCTTTTCCAAATATCTTTTACAATAAATAATAATATTTTCTTTCGTCACATCCGAATCGGATATTTGCCATGCGGATTTATTAACGATAACTGCAAGAGAAGATTGAAAATGTAAAGCTATTAAGTAAGAACTATAAAGTTGGTAAGGTGTGCGAAAAATCTTTATTTCTTTCAGCAAGGCGCGTATCTTTTGAAGCTTAATATTCGGAATTACTTTTTGCTCCCAAAGCCAATCGTTTATACCTTTCGAGCCAAGTCTCTCTACCGAACCGTTTTCCTCAATACGTAGAACTTCCTCCATAAGACTCCTCACCATCTCCTCACTGACATCCCATATAGCTTCAGTTTGGTCAAGGTTAGTAGGATTTATTCCATCACCAAAAATTTGAATAGAAGAAGCATTCCACAGAATAGATATTGTTTTTTTCCACTGATCGTTTTGTGGCATATTGCTACTGTTCAATTCATTAATTACATTTTTTGAATCTTGATCCATATTGAGACCTCCTCGTTAGGTTTGGTTCAAACTTTCAAAAAATTAGTTAGACAGAGGTGAGAACATGGCAAAGGTAGAACCGACTAAAATTGTAGTCATTTATGGGGATAATCATAAAAAGTCACTCTGGTCTGCAATCGAACTCTTGAAGACTAAAGTTTCAATCGAGACTGCCGATTTGAAAATTCCACTCAACAGTCCGATTAACGTTTTGAAACATGTTTAGTTTGTGAATGATACATTTCGCTTGTCTTTGATTTTGTTATTGCGAGAGCCTTAATTGCAGATTGAACGTTATGCTGAAAATGATCGCCTTTAATACATTTGATTCGCTTAGGTGAAACAAGCCCCATAAATATTACCTCTTTCGAACAGGCATTAGAAAAACAAAAAAAGGGACCCAAAGTACCACAGTTACCTGTGGAAATTCGGATCCCTTTCGCGCATGCCAGAGACTTATATTCATTAACAGTTGAACTATTAAGAATTCAGCAGAGGAATTCTCCGCGATACCTGTAAAACAGGGGAAAATTCTGCCTATGACTCTGCTTATGTTTCATACTATAAAAGATTGAGGGACTTGTTGTCAATGGCTTCCCGTTAGGGAATTGTATTTTTTAGAATATATAATAATTACATAGAACGTTTCAAAATTACGCATTCCAGACTACTGTGTTATACTTTTGAAAAGCACTTAATAGAATTGGAAGAATTGGAAGGTGAAAATTGTCATGGATCGCATTCCAGATTTATTAAAATACATTAAACTAACCGGGGAACGGGCGAAGTTGGATGCGAAAGCGAATGGGACGTACATTGTATATAAAACTGATAAAGGACAGATTGTGAAGGAATATACAAACGGCGAAATCGAGGTCGTTCAAAACCCGGGGGTGACCCATGAATGAATCATCCCCTGGCATGTACGTATTTGCCGGCAATAACGGGAGTGGAAAAAGTACGATACGAAATTTGATCGTAGACAGGCTTGGAGTTAGTGTGAATATTGATCCTGATGTAATTGCCCGAGGTCTTGATGCAGGCCAACCCGAACGTCGTAAGATATCTGCCGGGAAAGAAGCTATCAAGCTGGCTCGTGATTGTATACATTACAGAAGGGATTTCTCGGTAGAAACAACATTGGCCGGTGGTAATGTAATAAGGCTTATGCGGGACGCAAGAGCGAACGGTTTCGGGGTGACCATGCTTTACGTGGGGGTTGGTGATTACCGACTAAACATTGAGCGTGTTGCTGCAAGGGTTCGTAACGGCGGTCATGACATTCCGACTGAAGACATAATTAGAAGGCATACAACTTCCATTCGCAATCTGCTTTCCCATTTTGATCTCATCGATCAACTGGTTGTCATTGACAATAGCACAACTTCCGGTCAAATTGTTTTGCAAGCAGAACGCGGTGTGTGTTCTAGTCTGATTGAATCTGTTCCATCCTGGATTCACAGCATTAAGGAAAAATGGAATCAATCCGTCTAACAAGCAAGAGATGAAAACGACTATGTTTGATTAGTCGTTTTTTTGTTTTTCGAACATTCGTTCGCTGACAATCTAGTGTCAATTTGCTTTGATATATTGTTATTAGAGCTGCCATAGGAGTTGGTTAAGTGGAACAAAAACTTCACCCGAATGTCATTCGATATTGGCAAATTAATTACGGCTTATATACGTTCAAATGGATCCTGATCAGTTGCATCCCGTTAATAATCCGGACATTTTGGTTACCTGCCTGGGGCTGGTTAACCATGATTTCCTGTCTGGCGATATCATTTTTCTTCATCAAGGGATTCACCTTCATTTGTTTCGGTGCCTATAGAAAATACTCTCGAAGAAGCTATCTCTTAGGTGACGACGAGCTGATGATCCGATGGGGGAATGTCTGGTCGGATAACTCCTCTATTATTCCGCTTAGCCGGGTGCAGCATGTGGATCAAGAACAAGACATGCTTGCCAAACGGCTGGGCCTATCCGAGCTAACCATTACAACGGCAGGGGACCATCACTTTATTGTGGGACTGACTGAAGAGGACGCTGTTCGGTTGCGCAGACAAATCATAGAACTTTCTAAATTAGACAACGAGGATGCTTATTATGATTAAACGGCATCATCCAATTACCGTCATCTATAAGTTATACAGTCAAATCCGGTATTCGATTATTCCCCTTGCCGCGTTTCTATATAACGAGATTCGGGCAGGAACCGGGCAACAGCCTGATTGGGTATATCTCGCAGCCACGGTTTACGGCGTTGTGACAGGTTGTTGGTCGATTTTTTCTTGGTTTAGAGAAACCTATCAGTTTGATTCCAAGGTGCTGCATATTACCAAAGGTGTATTTACTGTAACACAAAGAACGATCCCGCTAACGAAAATCAATAACATAATAATCGAGCAAAGCTGGTTGTATCGGCTGCTCGGGATCGCCAATGTTGAACTTCAAACGAGTGATTCCAATGCTGATGCCGATGCTCGCCTGGTTACATCCCAAAAGATGGCGGAGTTGCTCAAGAAATCAATAAGGCTTATCGAAAACCAAAGTGTGATCCCTTTAACCATAGAACATCATGTGACCAGAAAAGAAATTATGATGCTGTCCATGAGCTCAAATACATTCTGGCTAGGACTTCCTGTCACAATCGCTGTCATTCAACATTTGTGGAGTTGGTTATTCCCTGCACCGGAAGAGGAACAAGTCAGCTTCATGGAACTATTCAAGAAAGAGACTTGGAGCCGGATAACCTTAGATGACAGTATAGAAGTGGCACTGTATTTGGTAGCTTTCTTGGGGATATGCGTAATCGTTACTTGGCTTTTCTCTATAGGGATGGCACAATTTCGTTATAAAGGTTGGCATCTCACAAGAGCCGGAGATGTGATTTCTATTCATCATGGTTGGATGGAACGTAAATCGGTACAGATTCAGGTGGAACGTATCCAATCCATTCGAATCAAGGAGCTGATGATTGGGCGTTTGTACGGATATGCCTCCGTATGCATGGATTGCGTCGGATATTTAGGGGAGCGGAGAGTCAAATTGCTCGTTCCTTCCATCCGTTCATCGGAACTGGTCGAAGTGCTGGGTCGGTTGCTTCCCGAGTTTCAACTCCAAACTCCCGAGCGAGCTTTACACCGAAACGCGAAATTTACTACAGCTATTCCTGTTATCTCGTTGCTAGTATCAGGTATCAGTGTTGGTTGTTACTTCACCTTATTGTATTTGACAATCGTTCCGCTTCTTTACACCGTCTACAAATATATGACTTACGTCTATGTTAATACAAAATGGGAAATAGCCGTGAACTTGTTCATGTTACGCAAAGCAGGCTTCAATCAGACGACTGTGTACCTCTTGCGTGAATCCATAGAATCCATAAGTTTTAGACAATCATGGTGGCAGAGATTATTTCGTGTTTATCAGCTGGAAATGGACATCGATTCCCCTGCGAACGTACGGGAATACCGTATAGCCGGGATGACGAAACAATACTGCGACGAGATTCTAAGATGGTATAAGAATAAGTGATATTAGTCTATTTGAGGTGGTGTTCAAATGGAAATGGATCAAGCCGTAAGAGATTGTCTACTGAATGTAATCTCCGGGTTGGAACAATGGGGGAATGAACTTGGAGAGCCGCCGGCTCTGTTGCGTCAAGGGCATATGCAGTTTGTTCGCCTACTGATGTTGGAGGGAAAAGAAGCGCCTATCGATTTGCCTTCGCTAATTCAATTATTGCAAAAACCGGCAGAAGAATGGGGGATTTCAGTAGCTGGTATCTATCCGCAGGAAGCACCGCTCTTGATTCCAGACCTGGGCCTGTCGCCAGATGCATGTGAGTTTAAATTCATGTACGATTCACCTGAAGAAGCGCAGACACAAGAAATAGTAGCGATATTGCGCTACTGCCGGGGGACAATGCCTATGTTAGAGGAGAAGTACAGGAAACTTCGAGCGTTCCTTATCACCAATCCGGTGATATCTGCCTATCGTTTAATGGAGTTTGGGCCGGAGCTTAAGGATACGGAACTGATGAAATCGCTAAGTCGCTGCTATGTAGAAATAACGGACGATTTAGAACGATATCGCATATGTCCACGATGTGGATGGACGCTGGAGTTTCGAAATAATCACTGGCAATGTGGAACCGAAGACCTTTGCGGGAAAATCGCAAGTCGCGGAGAGCTTAAGAGATGGGAAACCCCGGAGCCCATGCATCGATTGCGTTACGGCATTTATCGTTACACCATGCTGCCAGGGCTGGCGGAACTTGCAACTAAAGATTGGTTAACGAAGAAAGGTTACAAGGTTACACTTTTTCCTCAAGTTGATCGATTCGATCTGGCTGTTGAATTGGACACGCATATCTTATATCTGGATATGAAAGATTTTAAGCATCCCCTACATCTAGCTAACTTCTTCAATAAAATGCAACCCCACCAACTAGAGAAATATCGAGACCCACATGTGTATATTGTCATTCCAAAATACCGAACGAAAATATACCCCGGTTATTCAAGGCTCGTTACACAAGCGCTAATGGCCCATGCGAGTCATCTGAAAGTCATAAATGAGCAGGATGTGCAGAAGCATCTGGCAGGGGGAGCAACGAAGAGATGAGAGTAGCGTATTGGACCTATTTTGAGCAGTTCCTTCCACGTCTCTTGCCGTCTGGATTGCCGCGGCAAAACATTGAAACCATTTATACTGTCGAATTGTTCGTAACGGGATGTTTGATGATCGATCCTTCCATGGATATCCGCGAGGGATATTCGATTTTATCAGGTTACGATTCTCCTATTCTTCCTAAGCGTGCTCGGAAGGAGATTGCGCACCGTCTAAGAGTTTTATATAGTTCTATTCGCTCAAGGATGACATGGGACAACTTATTCGAACGATATGAAGAAGTTTCGGATGAATATAGATTATATGAAATCGACGGTAGACATTGGAGACTCCGGACTCCTGCCTTGTTCTCCGATCGCAGGAAATGGTACTCCCAATTATTAGAACAAGCCGTTGCCCATCAGTCTAAAGACATACACTTTGCTACATCAGGCAAGTTCTACTACTACAAATATAACCAAGAGCAAGAGTCTATTCGTTATGGCGGAGAACTTCCATCGCCGTTGGTTGATACGCCAACATTTCCGAGCTACAGAACCAAGGGGAAATTTACACTACAACTTGGGGATGAACATACGTATCATAGTGAAGGGATGCGGGAAGCTTCGGCAGCCTCGGAATGGAAGGAACGGGCAGGAATTGGTCTTAAACTAAAATCATTGACAAACCCCAGTATTCGACAGTTCGAGTATAAGGGCTTACAGCATATCGTGGGGGGACTGGGTTCGGGTAAATCGACATTTATGGTGTTGGAGACGGATCGATTAGTCCGGGCGGGAGCTCGTATCGGATTTATTGAGAGCAGTGTCCCCCAAGTATTAAATCGGGTTAAGGAACTTCGTTTATTGGGTATTAACGCTGTTCCTGTAATTGGAAGATCGGGCCGCCGTAAACATCAGAAAGACTATATATCCGCCCGTCGCCATCAGATTCGGGATGTAACGGACTGGGGGCAGGACTCTTATTTAGAACTCCGGCATGTATCTAATTTTTGCATCATCCATGCCCTTGCCAATGATCACGAAGAAACGACGGATTATCCATGCCGTCAGTTAATACAGCAGGAGAAAAAGTGCGTATGCCCTTATGCTGCCATTTGCGGAATCTATCGCGATTTCGCAGCCCTGATCCATGCGGAAGTATGGGTTACAACCTCAGCAAGCATATTGAAAACAAAACTACCGGTTATGCTGGATCCTTATGAAAGAACAATCTATGAAGCGATGTATGACTTGCTTGATATCATTTTCGTTGATGAAGCCGATTCGGTACAGAAGCAATTCGACGATTCCTTCGTCTCCGAGATTGCTTTGTTTGGAAACTCCCAGCACCTCTTTGAGAAGACCTTGTTAGAATCTTTCCGTAAAACGATAGGCCATTATGGCAAGTATGCCCATGACGAGGTTGTACAAGATTGGATGGATGTCCTGAATCGCCTTGAAAGCACCATCCGTCGCGGCGTATATCGTACATTAAATTTATCACCAGAATTCGCTCAGTTTTTGTATCGGAAGTTATTACGGCTCTCAACCGAAGCATATCGCATCAGTGGTGCTTTCGCCAAGGATGAACAAGATCGGGAGAGAATCGAACAGGAGTTACGTAACTATGCGGACCATCCACTGGAGCACCATATCTATGCAGATGTAACCAAAATGGTGCAAGCTCGAACAATGAAGGAGCGGGAACAAGCTTTAACTGCCATCCTCCATAAGTTGGGCGGTGAGACAACCCCCATTGGAAGATTAAAGTTCCCGGTTCATTCCTTGGAATTATATCTTTGTCTTGCACTTATCGATCATGATATACAAGTGTTCATGGATCTTTATCCGCTAGTTCAAGCCAAGTTGGGGAAATTATCTGAATTCGAAGGACTTTACTCAATCAAACGTGAATTTACAGCGATTATGAAGGAAGCAATGACCGGACGTATGACCGGGTATCTGTACGAAGTAAAACCTGGAAATGAAACAGGTACTTTCAAAGCTGTTCAATATTCAAGTGTCGGTCGTCTTCTCCTTGAAGACTGGCAATCAATCTATGCTGGAATTGATGGATACGAAGGGCCTGCGGTTGTTCTGCTTTCCGGTACAAGTCTGGCTCCTGGATCGGCGCATTATCATGTTGCCTCGTTACCCGGGTGGCTGTTGGAATCCAGCCTGGGTGTTCCAGTCATTCACCAAGAATATTATCCGGTCTATGAGCACGGAAAGGAAAAGCCTATTCAAATATCCGGCGAGGTTGAGGATAGAAGAGAACGAAATCTACGTGCGCTAACCGCTAAGTTGACGTCCAAGATTGATCAAGAGTTGATGGAGTGGCGTTACTCGGGAGCAAATCGTAAAGTGCTGTTGATTGTCAACTCTTATGAAGACGTTGCTGATGTCGGAGCCGTATTTGCATCCCATTCTTCTTGGAAAAATAGATACCGCCAGTTAACGAGGGACCCGGATCCTTTTCATGAAGCCGAGTTTTCAAGAGCAGAGTTAGAGCGGTTTGCTAACGAAAACGCTGATGTGCTGATCGCCCCTTTACTTGCAATAAGTCGCGGTTACAACATTCTGGATGATACGAAAGGTTCATTATTTGGATCGGTGTTTTTCATGATACGTCCATATCCGATTCCGCAGGACATGACTTATCTAATCCAACTTTTGCATGCCAGACTGCCTGACTTAATTGAACGTGCCGATTTTGAAGGCAAGCTTTATAAACAGGCTCTGGATTTAATTCGCAGTGAAAGTAATAGCTTGCTTCATCGGATGTACCGTAAACCAGACTATTGGTCCGTACTAAATCCTGTTGAGAGAAAGACCATAGCCTGGTATACGTTTATCCCAGTCTGGCAAACGATTGGAAGACTTCTTCGCAAAGGTACACCGGCCAGAGTGTTTTACTGTGATGGTAAATTTCTAGCTCAGCCTATGCGTACGGATGTTGGCGAATCGATGCTGGATTACTGGCTTAAGATCATGTTGGATCATGAATCAAATCCAGCATTTCGCAGTTTATATGGACCATTTATAGACAGTATGAAAGTCATGATGGAAAGGAATGAGACCCATGAGTCGGACTGGTAAATTACTGCAGCTGTATGCTTTCGAGAGTGATCAAAATGCCTGGAAGAATGAGCTGATCTATCTATTGGATATTCCAACGGTTTGGCGAGAATTTATTCTTCAATTTTATAATGGCGTAAAGCTACCCTTTGCGATCAAGCCATTAAGTAAAAAACTGCAAAGTATATTTCCGCAGATTGTCTCGGTAAATAACCAATTTTATCTGAATGAAAATCGTCCGTGGCTCATTGCAACGCAACCTGTCCCAGTTGAAATGATCCTTTTACTCGCTAAGGGATGGATGAACCAAATAGCAACGAGGCAAGGAGTTGCTGCACCGGATATTTTGGAAACAAGTACAATAGGCTGGCGAAGCGAGAAGGTGGATTCCATTGTGCATCGTGACTCAAGATTGAAATATGAATTGCTACCAGCTCTTGTTGCCCATCAATTTTGCTTGAGTCCGAAGCAACTACTGCTAGAGAAATGGGATGAGCCAGTTGAGCTTATGTTCTCACAGGTATATGCCACGCAAAAGGCAGAGTGCATGTCACAACCCATATCCACAAGATCCGGTACCTTTTCTTATGTCGTTCGATTTCGATTACAATATCGAGCTGGGGAGCCGGAACGCCTTCTTTTGATGGTTTCGGCTGGAGTAAGGCGGTTTATTACGAAATCTCAGGAAACCAAATTTCTGAAGGGCGGCATTAATAGCACGTTATTGGTTTCCATGGACAATCCTCTTATAAAGGGTCAGGGAATGGGATTACGTTCGTACGCGAGTTTATCCTTCCGCAGAGAGGGTGGAACCGAGCCTTATACACGTTGGTCTGAAGGGCTCGACGAATTGTTTTGCGATGTCTTATGGGGCAATTCATTATCGACTGAGGATATCTTAACAAATCCAGTCAAGTATCACTCAGATGGCTCCCCTAAGATATGGATAGTTCATAATAATCGAGTCTTTAATAATTCCCTTTATATTGAAGCGGGAATCAGTATTCAGGAGAAAATGAGATTTTACGAGATGGTAAGGGAGAATTTATCCGACTGGAGATCGCTTACGCCGTTGCCACTTGTGCCGAAGCCGAAGCGAGATGGGACATTAAGGCGAGTGAGAGAGCAGATCTCACCTGTATACTGCGGTCACGATAAAGATTTCGTGCTTGAAGTGTGGGGACCGGACTCCCTTTATCAATGTGTCGTCGAAGCATTGAAGACTAAAAAATATAAAGGAAAGTTGCTGGCTGAACAAGTTGACGGAGAAGTTTTTAGCTTGAACGCTTCCTCTGGAAATCGCATCGTTATTGACAGGTGCGACAGAAGGGACTATGTAGATGGCTTGGATCGCGGAACACTTAAAGACCTAGCGGATGAACATCGAACCAACAAAATCGTCCGAAGCGTCGAACATGTTAAAGGGAGTCAGTTCATAACGTGCTCCTTGATCGAGATATTACCTAAAGACGACTGGAAAAAGCTCGGCGAAGGAACAGATCCCAAGCAAGCCGTACGCAAAGGGTTTCAATTAACGGGGAGAATCACTCAATTCGTCTATCCAGAGAAAGGTGCAAAAAAGTCTAAACGTAAGAAGGATAAACCTGAGTCAAGCTATATTCACAAAGTCTTCAACTGTATTTTGGATTTATTGGGGGATGCAGGAGTTATCGATTACAAGGCACATATGGATGTAAATGAACAACGCCCAATCATAGCCTATGATCTGGTTTCGGGTGATAAAGGAATTTATGCGTTTCTTACGAAATTTGAAGACGGTGTACTAACGGTAAAGAGCCGGGGCCTTGAGGAATGGTTGACTTTATCGGAAGCTGTGTTACAAACAGATCAATTTGATCCGCTTCCCAAAGCCCCGGATGCACAAAAGAAAGAAATAGCACGCTGGTTCGGAGAGCAGTTAAGAATGGAACGAATGAATGGCAAGGAGCCGATCGTTTTAGTTGAAGCGGAGCTTCGATATAAAGGGTTGGAGGGCATTCAAAACAACAAAATTGTCTGTGACAAGAACCCTGACTTGCCTGGATTGAAACAGGACGATCAGGGGATAACCGTTATTCGTGTCAATTCCAATGAGGATGTACCAGCTTACGGTTTTCGCCCCATGTCTTTCTCTATTGGTGTCTATTCCGATAACGAGTCAGGACTGTATTATGGTGTCGGAACCAAACCCAAGACCCAGATGAATATTGCAAAAGCCATGACCAAGTATGATAACCCAGAAACGGCTTTTCAACAACCCCGAGTTGTGGAATATATGCCATTAGGTCCGATGGATAGGCAAGATCGAGAGCGCTTGGCTTGGATGGTACATCGCTTACGTGAAGTGTGCATTACCTTGGAATCGACATCGGCACAGCCTTATCCTTTGAAAATGACGAGTACGATAAAGAAATACTTAAAATTTAAGGAGTATGAGGTTACTGAAGCAGAGGCAGATTTTTTGGAGTTGTAAGCGGGGGTGCAAAGAATGACAATGATTAAAGAACTGATTACGAACGATGAATTCGTCGGCTTCTATTTGCTGAAAGAACTGGAATTGAAGCAAACTAACACTTCCCCTGCAAAGGATTACTTCGATTTGGTGCTGTGTGATGCCAGCGGCCAGCTACCTGCCAAGTATTGGGATGTGAAGGAAACGGAAAGAGACAACTTTTCTCCGATGACGCTTGTCAAGGTTCAAGGAATCGTTCAGTTATATCGGGAAAAACCGCAAGTTAAGATCTCCCGGATTCGCAATGTAAGGGACGAGGATGGCGTGTCTCTAACCGATTTTGTTCGAGCTGCACCAATGGGATCTACGGAATTATTAGAAGTCATAAACAAAGTCATTGAGAGTATTTCGGACCCGGTCATTCGTGATATTGTAGGCTTTTGCGTCGATAAGGTGAGAGAGAAACTGGCTCATTATCCGGCGGCCAAAATGCACCACCATGCTTACTTTGCGGGCTTGGCCTACCATATCGTTCGTATGCTAGAAATTGGTGAATTCCTATGCAAGCAGCGGTCATTCCTGAATGCAGACATGATCAAAGCCGGGATCATCCTACATGATATAGCAAAGCCAGAGGAAATGATCGCTCATCTCGGAGTCGTGTCAGACTACAGCATCCAGGGAAAGTTGATCGGTCATATTGCAATGGCAGCTAGTTGGATTACAGAAGCCGCATTGCGGCTGGAGCTTCCGCTCGATTCGGAACAAGTAATCGGATTGCAGCATCTTATTCTTTCCCACCATAATCTCGGGGAATGGGGAAGCCCGGTACAACCGCAAACGGCGGAAGCGGTAGCTCTACATCATATCGACGCAATGGATGCTAAGCTGCAGATGGCGGAGGACGCGTTGAGAGCCACTTCGGACAAAGAGTTATGGACACAACCGATCCGAGGACTGGAGAATAAAGCGTTGTATCGGACGCCACTCCTATGAAAATAACACGGCAAGAATTTGAGAAGATCTTTAGGAGGACAAATGCTTCCTGGTCCTACGAAGATGCTGAACTGAATGACAAAGAAAAAGAACTCCTATGGAAGCGGCATAATGAAGAAATTACCGATGAGGAGTTCAACCGCGCCCTACTCGAGAAAAAGTCGAAGAGACCTGGAATAAAGACCAGTGGGGAGGAGACTCCATGAAAAGTAAATTCTACGTCGTAGTAAAGGGTGAAAATCCAGGAATATATAACAAATGGGATGGAGGAGCCAAACAAAACGTTGAAGGATATAAAGGGGCTGTGTATAAATCGTTCTCAACGTTAGAACTGGCAAAAATTTGGTGGAAGCAGATGTCGCCAGATCAACAAAACCCTAAGTATCATTTTGATCAAAAAGAGGTTGCCTCGGAGATTCAGCCTACTGAGGTAGAGGAAGAACAAGGGCCTTATTCCACCTACGTAATTATTGATCCTCGAACACAGATGCCCTTTTATGTTGGACAAACCCATGATATGGAACATCGAAAAACCAGCCATTTACGTGATTCTTACAAACATAGAGCCTACAAAAAGTGGATTGCAAGTATTCGGAAGGATGGCCTCGAACCGGAATTCCAGATCGTTGATACCCAGCCAACAAAAGCAGATTCCCTGCGTTCAGAAACCGAATGGGTAAAAAAGCTTGCATATCAAGGCATCCGTGTCTTGAATGGTTGGCGTGAACATAAGGAATGGATCGATTTAATCCTTAGAGAAAAAAACAGTAGCCAATAAAAGTCGCATGACTCATTCAAACAATGACTTTGTATGTTATTGAGGAAGGTGATGTTATGTTCACACCCAAATATTCAATAACGGACGCTATTGCCCGCAGACTAATGGATATACAACGCGCCAGTGTTGTAGTGGATTTGCTTCCATTGCCCGCATCTATTCTGGATTTGCTTAAGAAAGAATCAATGGAAAAGACGGTCATTCTTTCAACGAAAATTGAAGGAAACACGCTTGACGAGGCGACGAAGAGAAAAGTCTTGTACCAAACCAGCAATGACAATGAAGAGCAGGAAGTTTATAACTTAATGAAAGCTTTGGAATACCTGGATGAAGCCGAAAAAAGGCAGGTTCCGGTCACAGAGGAATTTATTAAAAAGCTGCATGCCATTATCCGAATATCGCACGGACGAAGACCGCGTAATAGCGACTATCGCGAAGAACAAAATCAAGCAGGCAGCCGCAATGCTTCCGGTTTTTATTTGCCGCCGGAATGGAAAGATGTCCCTGTATTAATGGAGGTTATGGTGGCTTGGGTGAATTCGCCGGAAACCTATTCGGTTCCGGTTCCTATTAAAGCGGGGATTTTCATGTGGCAATTTCTGACGATCCATCCGTATATGGACGGGAATGGCCGAACGGCCCGGATGATCACGACATATCGCCGCGGCGGATATGGCTTAAAGGGGTTATTTGTACTCGAGAATTTCTATGACCGCAACTTGGCTGAATATTATCGCCGACTCCAGTTGGGTCTCCATCACAACTATTATTTTGGGCGGAATGAGGCTGACTTAACGCCCTGGTTGGAATTCTTTATTGATGGCTTGGCGGAGGTATATCAAGAAGCCGCAGCCATCGTAACAGAGAAATCCACCCAAATGACGAAAATCGAACCCGATCTGATTCGCAAGTTAGATCCCCAGCAAAGAATGGTGTTCGCTCAATTAACCTTCAAACAAGACACCCTAACGATAAGCGAAATGAGGGACCTGCTTCGTTTGTCGGATCGTTCAATAAGGGAAAAGGTAAGTCATTGGAGAGAAGAAGAATTCATTGAGCCGCGCGACCAAGACGCCAAAAGAGTTCGTTCGGTCAAATTATACATTGAATACGAGAAGCTGGCTCAAGACATTCGAGATGCCCCGGATAAATTTGCCCATTTTCTAAAATGAATGCAGCACTGCGATCTCCATCTGAGATACCTCAGTGCTTTTTTAATTGGCAGAACGTACATTCGCTGACAATCTATGGTCGTTGTGATCCGTCATAATGAAGGAAAGACATACGGGAGTGATTACATTGGATCAATCAATATACATAGCCATAACAGGCACACAGCACTATTTTGGGGCTGCATTTCTGAAACCGGGGCAGATTGTTCACTTAATCAAAGATCCTGATAATCCCCATGACCATGAGGCGATAAAAGTAGATATGATCCCACTAGGCAAAATCGGCTATGTCGCCAACAGTCCGCATACCGTACCGAAAGGATGCCGCAGTGCCGGGCGTATTTATGATAGGTTTGAGCATCATGCTTGTGGCATGGTGCGATTTGTCGTGAAGGAAACGGCAATTGTTGAACTTACGCTGGGCCTAGAGGAAGTGTACATCATCAAAACGACTGAGGATGTTTCGTTTTCCCCCTGCCTATAGGCAGGAAGAACTAGGAAGAATGTCGAATTTCCATTTATGATAAGGATTTACATTACATATGCCATGACAGGAGACGCGATATGTCAGATAAAGTGATACGGCTCCATAAAATGCTGCTTGCTATACAAGCTAACCCGGGAATTTCGGCCAAGGAGCTGGCGGATAAATGCGAGACCACGGATCGAACGATTTACAGAGATATGAGAATTTTGGATTTGATTGCACCAATTACGAATGAAGGTTATGGAAAAGGATACCGTTTTGTTGGGAATTTCGCCATGTACCCGCTTAATTTCACGGAGCAGGAAGCGTTGGTATTTTCTGTCTTGCCCTCCGTGCTCGACACCAGCAAATTGCCTCCAGGATTTGAATCCGCCTATGACAAGGTGATGGCGACCCATGTAAAAGAAACCCGGAAACACTACGATACATTGGAAAATGTCGCGGATATGATTCAAAAGGGGACTCCAGCTTATCGGGAGAACCATACCAACTTCTTGCTACTCATCATGGAAGCGATCATCGCCAGCAAAACGATCAGGGCTGTTTACCATACACAAAGCCGGAATGAATTAACGGAGCGCGAAATTGATCCGTACTGCCTAGTTCCGCGTGATCAACAGTTTTACTTGATCGGCTATTGTCGTGCCAAGCGGGAAATTCGCACGTTTCGGATCAGCCGTTTCCGTCATGTAGAGTTGACTGGTAATCGTTTCGATAAAGGTGATTTTAGCATCGCTCATTATATGAAGCACACTTGGTCCATTGAACGCGGGGATTCCTTAATCACCTTCAAGATCAAATTTCATCCGGATGTCGTACGGTATGTGAAGGAAGAAGAATTGTTCGTGAGACCGAAAATGACCGACCTGCCGGACGGAAGCTTATTATTCGAGGTCACCGTCAACCACGAACGGGAGTTTATGAATTGGGTGGTTCACTATGGACCATCGGCGGAGATCATCGAGCCTGCATCTGTCCGGGAAAAGTTCAAGGAACAACTCATACGTTGGGGACAGTTGTACGGGAAGTAAGGTGCCAATGTCGAGCGAAAAACGAGAGGGAGGTATCTGTTTTGAACGTAGAAGGAACGTTTCTATGGCGTTTGTATGATGCAATCCGTAAAGAGCCATTTCGCCGCAAGATTGTCATCGCCCCCTCCTATATGGAGGGGCAGTCCTGGCTCATCCGGATAAGCCGAGAATTAGGGCCGGTTATGAACGTCGAGGTCCATACCGTCCAATCCTTCGTTAAAAGTCAGGTTGAGTTCTCCCTGTATAAACAGGAGATGACCTTAATTAGAGATCAGCGCTCCTTTTGGATCATCCACTATGTCATGGAACAAATGGCTTCCGAGCCTGATTCCTACATCTCCATGGATCAAGTAAAGCCCGGTATTGCTATGCATGTTCACAAAGCGATTATGGATTTGCGCCGTGCTGGAGTGAGAGCGGAGGAGCTTCGAGACGATCATTTTTTGAGCCAGCAAAAAGGCTGCTATGTCCGAAAGGTATTGTCAGCGTATGAGCTTTTCCTGAAGCAGCGAAAATGGACCGATTTTCCCGGCCTTTTGTCGTATCTATCAGCCCCATTGCCTGAAAACGTGGAACTTATCCTGCCAAACCCTATGCCGCTTCCACTGGTTTCCACCAAGATGTTGGAGCGGTTGTCCAATGGCCGGATGACGAAAATAAAAACGGATGCTTCCTTCACTGACACTAACTCCTCATTGCCGTTCGGCGAGGTTCAGTTCTATCATGCGACAGGGAAGCTGGCGGAGGTTCGTAAAGCATTAAGACGAATCATTCAGGGGCAGATTCCGTTGGATGAAGTCGAGATGATCGTACCGGGCGCGGAATATGCGCTGGCCATTTCGACCATGTGTGCTTCTCTAGGTCTTCCCTGTTCCTTCGCAGACGGGTTGCCTGTGACAACATCCGGGATAGGAAGAGCCGCACATTTTCTGCTGAACTGGTTGGAGTCCGGTTACCAGGTGCGGCAGCTCGTATCCATGCTGCAGCAGCAATTGATCACGTTCTCCGATCGTGACAAAGGAATAACGAATGCGGATTGTATTCGGGCCCTGGAGAAAAGCGGCATTGGCTGGGGAAAAGAACGGTATATCAAAATACTGGGGTCAGTACATGTTCGTTCCCAAGGGGATTCAGATGAAAGACCCGAAGAACTCGAGCGAACGGAACAACAACAGCGGGATGACGAGATCAAGAACCATCTTACCAACCTCTTAGAAGAACTGTTTCCAGACGAGGCGGCGCTCTGCTCTCCTGCAAGCATTTGGGGATGGCTCGTTAAAATTCTGGATCGATTCGGCGTGTGCAGAGTGGAAGAGGATGCGATCGTTCGGCAGGAGATGAAAGATATAGGCAAGGAGCTGCAGGAATGTCCCGTACCGGACTCGATGCCGTTACAACATGGGTTCTTATATGTCAGGGACATGCTGCAGGAGCTTCGAGTCGGGGTGCAACCGCTGCCCAAGCCAGGCTCCTTGTACGTATCGAGTTTGGCAAATGGGGGGATCAGCGGGAGAAAACACACGTTTCTGCTCGGGATGGATGAACATTCGTGGTCCGGGAATATCCGGCAAAATCCCATGCTGCTCGATGAGGAATGCAGACGGATCGGCCCTGAGCTGCAAACAGCGGTGCAGAGACAAAGGGAACGGCAGCGCCATCGCGATGGACGGCTTGGGATGATGAGCGGTGAGCTTACATTGAGCTTCTCGTCGTATGACCTGGCCGAAGGAACGACTGTAAGTCCGGCTTTTCAGCTTCTACAGGTATTCCGCAAAGCAACGGGGGAGCCGAATGCGGACTATGAGATGTTTCACCGTAGTTTAGGGGAACCGGTCGGATATTTGGATGTAGAAAAGCCTTCCTCTGCTGAACCAAATAAATTGCCATTGGACGGAGCTCATTACGTTTTTGGGCATATCCAAGCACATGCAAGCCTTCAGAGAGACAGGCAGGCCGTCATTGAATCGGTCTATCCTTTGCTCCATCAAGGCAGAACGGCCCTTGAAGCACGCGGCCGCACACAAGTGACGGAGCATGACGGATATATAGCGGGGAAAGAATGGATTGCTTATTGGAGAGGCCTGTCCGAACGGACGCTTAGTGCCAGTCAGTTGGAAAAGTATGCGGAATGTCCGATGCGTTATTTTTTTCAATATGTATTGGGGATTCGCGTGAAAGATCAGGTGACCTTTGATCGTACCTCCTGGCTGAAGCCGAATGAAAGAGGCTCGCTGTTGCACGAGGTTTATCGGCGTTATATGACAGAAGTCTGTGCAAGTCATGACATGCCGATTACGCACGATTATACCCTACTGCTTCGGATCGCGGAGGAAACCATTCTTGCGTATGCTGAGCGGATTCCGGCACCGAGCCCTCATGTGTTTGAGAAGGAGCGGCAAGCGATGCTCAAGGATGTGGAAGTGTTCTTTCGAATGGAAGTGCAGGGTAAGACAACTCCGCGGTTTTTCGAACAAGAGCTCATCGTGGACGGACAGCCACTGCGCCTTGAGCTTGAAGACGGCATGACCATTTCGTTGCGCGGCATCGTCGACCGAATCGATCAAGTTGGGCCTCATCAATATCGCATTATCGATTACAAGACCGGCAGCCCCCGCCCTTACAAGGAAAATGGTGTGTTCGTCGGAGGTACACAGCTTCAGCACGCGCTTTATGCTTGGGGTACAGAGCTTTGGATGCAGCAAACGGGTTTGGATTCTGATGCAAAAGTGCTTGAAGCGGCTTATGTCTTTCCGAGCGAACGGGGACAAGGGCAAGTGATTGCACGGTCACAAAGTGAGCGTCACCGGGTTACCGAGGTGATCCGGAGAATTCTTTCGTCGATGGAACAAGGAGTATTTATTCCTGCATCGGGTATGGGGGCCTGTCGCTATTGCGACTATGCGGCTGTATGCGGGGATCACGCAGAGATGATGGTCCATAAACGAGAGGATGAAGTGAATACGGAGCTGCTGCTCACGCTGCTGGAGGTGGAGAACCTTGAATGAACCGTCCGATCAACACGCTAGAACGAGGATATTGGAGGAGCTTGATACTACTTTTCTGGTAGAAGCTGGTGCAGGATCGGGCAAGACAACCAGCTTGGTAGGCCGATTGCTGGCGCTCATCGAGACCGGCACGGCTAAAATCGAGCAGATTGCTGCGATCACCTTTACGAATAAAGCGGCGGATGAGATGAAGGAGCGTTTCCGCATGGCTTTGGAACGGAAAGCGGCTGATGTTGTTGAAGGCGAAATTAGAGATCGATTGGAAGAAGCTTTATCCAATTTAGACCAAATCTTCATCGGAACGATCCATGCGTTCTGCTCCTCCATGCTTCGCGAGCGTCCGATTGAGGCCGGATTGGACCCTACTTTTGAAGAAATGGACGAAGAGATGAATCGTGCGTTCCACGATCAATGCTGGGACGAATATCTGATTCGACTGCAGGAGGAAGATAGTGAGGCTCTTGCTTCCTTTGGCGAGGTGGACATCGATGTCAGCATTCTGAAAAATGTCTATGATCGGGTATCTCTTTTTACGGACCTCCAGATCCCTTGCGAACCGGTTCAGCGTCCTGAGTTCAACCTGATCCGGCTCTCCCTGCTTCCCATGATTGAAGAAGCAAGCAGTTTTATGCCGATGGCTGAACCGGAGAAGGGGTGGGATAATCTTCAGGCTAAACTGCGTGCTGCGAATCGCATGCTGCTCTTGTCGAAGGAGCAGGACGATAGGCTGATGCATACGCTTGCCAAGATGTTTGACTTCAAACTGGATGTGAAGCAGTACAAGTGGACGGAGAAGAAGCAAGCCAAAGCCATCTCCGAACAATTTCACGATTGGCAGATCACGGTCCTCTACCCTTTTCTTCAATCGTGGCGGGAATACTTGTATCCGAAGGTCATTCAATTTGTCTTACCTGCGTTGGATTATTGCAGGAAACGGCGATTGCAGGCTGGACAGCTGAACTTCCAGGATCTTTTGATGTATGCATGCTGTCTGCTGCGTGATTACCCGGAGGTTCGCGCGTTTTTCGCAGGACGCTACCAACGGCTCATGGTCGATGAGTTCCAGGATACCGACCCGGTCCAAGCGGAAATGATGTTTCTCTTAACGGGAGAGAGCGACGACCCGAATGAACGGAACTGGCGAAAGTTTACGCCTAAGCCTGGTTCCTTGTTCGTCGTGGGCGATCCCAAACAGTCCATCTATCGTTTTCGCCGTGCGGATATTTCCATCTATAACGAGGTGAAGACGCGGATTCATGCATGTGGAGATGTGCTTCACTTGAACAGCAATTTCCGTTCCGTCGATGCGATAGGCGCTTTTGTGAATGGGCAATTCGTCGGCAAGTTGCCCATTCGGGAAAGCGATGTTCAAGCGGCGTATGTCCGGATGGAAACGAATATACCCAATCCCAAAGCAAGCAAGAAAGCGAACCACGGGATATATGCGCTTACGTATCCGAAAATTCCGGGAGGCAAGGAAGCAGTAGCGGCGGTTGACGCCGAGCGCATTGCCTCAACCATAGCGTGGGCTTGCCGCGATGGGAATTTGCACATTCAGGAGCGGGATGGCGCATCTTGGGTGTTTAGAGAGGCGCGGCCCAGTGATTTTCTGATTTTGACAAGAACAAGGCATTATTTGCACCTATATGCGGAAGAGCTCGAGAAGAGAGGCGTGGCTGCGGAAACAGTTGGAAGCTCCGCCTTATATCCCGAGCTTCATACACTTGGACAATTAGCTCTCTATCTGGCCGATCCGTCTGACCAAGTGGCGATGCTGAGCGTCTTGCGCGGGCCTCTATTCGGTATTAGCGACAAGGAACTGATGGCGTATCGTGCTCAAGGAAATGCATGGTCAATTTATCGGCTGCCGGAGGAAGTAGCAGAACTGGGCAGTCAAGTTGCCGCTGCATGCCGGAAATTGCGGGAATATGCCGGCTGGGTCAAGGAAATGCCTGCATGGGCAACCCTACACCGCATTATAGAAGACACCGGTCTTTTACCTTATTCCACGGTGCAGGAAGCAGGGGCCAACCGGTCGGGAACTTTGCTTAAGATGCTGGAGCTCTTGCAGCGTGACACCTTGCTTGCATCGGATTGGCATGAACTGGCGCATGCGATATCGGCCATTCGGGAGAGACAAGGAATGGAAACCGCCAGTCTCTACACGGGTAAGGGGCATGCGGTGCGGATCATGAATGTGCATAAGGCTAAAGGGCTGGAAGCGCCTATCGTTTTTCTCGCCTGTCCTTGCGGTGACAAGGATCATGACGCTGACCAGTTTGTTGATCGTTCGGAGGCTGAGGCAGCTGGAAATTTCTTGATCCAGCAAGCGAAAGGATTTCAGAAGGAAACGATTTCCCAGCCGGTTGGCTGGGATGCGATGAGCGTGCGGGAACGAGCCTTCATGCATGCGGAGCGGGATCGGCTTCTCTATGTCGCGGCGACGCGAGCGAAGCAAATGTTGGTTGTCAGCCTCTATCCCGAGCAGCCGGCGAAGTGCCCGTGGAGCACGCTAATGGATGGGATGGATCACATCCGGGAGCTGGATGTTCCGGAAGTGGATGTCAGGACTGGTGAGTGTGATCGAGAAAATGAACGAGATATCGTAGTTGGGACAGCTTCATCTGGTGTATCTGAATCAGAACCAGCATCCATTGATCTAGGAGTTTACTTGGCCCAAAGAGAGCGGGTGTTCCATCAGTTGCGCCAACCGACTTATGCGGAAGCAACCGTTACGAGACTGACGAAGAACCTTGGCGACACGCCGGAATGGTCAGCTACGGGAAGGGGACAATCCTTTGGTAGCATGATTCATAAGGGAATTGAGGCAGTTGGAAAAGGTCTCTCGATGACCGATTTGCCCGAGTACGTTCAATACCTCTGCCAGATCGAAGAGGTTGCAGAGAAGGACGCGGCGGATGCTCTGCCTATTCTCAATGAAGTTTTAGGTAGTGAACTCTGGCAGCGTAGTCTACTGGCGAAGCAACGGTTGTTTGAAATCCCGATAATGATGTTTCAAAGTAATCAGAATACAACAAACCAGTTTGCAAACGAACAAACGGTTTCCGAGACTGCTGCTTCTGAGTCTGAAACTCAATCCGATAAAGGATTTCATTTAATAAAAGGTGTTGTAGATTTTGCATTCGAGGAAGAAGATGGCTGGGTGATCGTCGACTTCAAGACGGATCAATTAGACGATGGAAACCTGCAGCAGTTTGTCAAATTCTATGCGTCACAGGTGCAGGCTTACACCGAAGCATGGTCGAGTACGTTCGGGTATTCGGTAAAGGAATCGGGTTTATATTTTGTTAGTGTAATGAAATATGTCAAATTATAGTTTGAAAGGTGAACCCTAATGGTTGATCAGAACAAAATACTAAAAAAAGAATATACCGACTGGTTAAGGCGAAAGAAGAAAGCAAACGGACAACCATATTCGGAAGGCACTGTCATGCAATATGTTTCAGCTTTATCCACTTCACCTGCAAAGCTGTCGAATATCGAACTTGAGACGACCAATGTGTTCGAAATCGCAAATGCAAGTCAGTATGAGAACATGAGAAAAGCCATGGAGCAAGCGAAGAATTTTGACTTAGTGAACGAAAGAACTGGTAATAAAGCTTTTCAATACAGTCTTGTTTATTATGAGGATTTCCTAAGGGAGCGAGAGAGTGGGCTCGGTTCTGGAAATGCGTCTAGCCAACAAAGCGAACAATCTATTTCCGCGGCGGGGGATTTAGTTGTGCATTCATTCAATAATCAGATGTTAGACAAGAATAACATCCTATATGGTCCCCCAGGAACCGGTAAAACTTATCATACTGTTCTATATGCGGTTTCCATTATTGAAGATAAGCCATTAAATATCATTCTTCAAGAAGCTGAGACAGACGGATATGATCAGATTAAGGGGCGCTTTGAATCGTATAAAGCCTCTGGACAGATTGCATTTACCACTTTTCATCAATCCTATGGTTATGAGGAATTTATCGAAGGGATCAAGCCCAGGCTAGTATCCGAAGAAAAAGCGGATTCTGAGATTGGTGAAGTAGCTTACGAGATTGTACCTGGATTATTTAAACGGTTCTGCGTGGAAGCTCAAAAACCAATTGTGCAAGCCAGCAACAATTACGGAATCCGTAAAGAACCAACAATTTGGAAGGTATCCTTGGGAGGGTCCAAAGAGAATCCAGTCAAAAGAGACTGTTTCAACAACAACAGAATTCGCATAGGATGGGATTCTTATGGTGCAACCGTCACTGATGAAACCGATTATAGCCAGTATGGAGGAAAGATGATTCTTTCCCGCTTTATGAACGAGATGCGAAACGGGGATATCGTCCTGGTTCTCTACGATGAAGAAACCATTGATGCTATCGGTGTGGTGACAGGAGACTATGAGTGGCTTGAAGAATTAGACGATTATAAGCGTTCCCGAGATGTAAACTGGTTAGTTAAGGACATTCGGGAGAACATCATGGAACTGAACGATAACACGGTTATGACCCTCGGGTCAGTCTATAGGCTGAACCGAATTACGCTGTCGGATGTACTTACCATTCTACAGAAACAAAAGACTGGTCACGTCAACTCCGTCATCCAAAAGAACAACAAAAACTATGTGTTCATCATTGACGAAATCAATCGTGGGAACATTTCCAAAATATTTGGTGAACTTATCACCTTAATAGAGCCTACTAAACGAATAGGCATGCCGGAAGAAATCATGTTGAAACTACCGTATTCCCAAGAGCTATTTGGCGTTCCTAGTAATGTCTACCTGTTGGCCACCATGAATACGGCGGATCGTTCAATAGCCCGTCTGGATACGGCGCTGCGCCGGAGGTTTTCATTTGCCGAAATGATGCCAGATCCCGGTTGTCTCGCATCAATTGAGATTAGTGGTAAACTGTTGAATCTACCGAAGATGCTGGAGACAATAAATCGGCGAATCGAGGCCTTGTACGATCGGGAGCATACCGTCGGACACACATACTTTTTTGAAATATACAAAGAGCCAACGTTGGAGAGATTGGGGCATCTGTTTGAGCATAAGATCATTCCACTGCTGCAGGAGTATTTTTATGATAATTATGAAAAAATTCGCCTTGTATTGAGTGATAATAATAAGCCAGAGTCAGAGCAGTTTATTGTACTGAACAAGGTTAATGTGAATGAGCTATTTGGTAATCTGGGCGATCTTGATCTGGAGGATACTTTTACTTATAAGATCAATCACGCTGCGTTCAGTCAGATCGACTCTTATCGGAAAATCTACGACCACAATAGCTTTGAATAGGTGTGCAGATGAAGATGCGAATGAGTAACAAGAACGGCAAGTGTACTACAGTTACGATGAAAGAATATGGTTCCCTGTGCAAGAATGCAGACGGAATATCTCTTGGTTATCAATGTCTGGCGGAGTCAACCTTCGACCGCTTGGAGCAATTTATTCTGGAAAATAGAGGGGGAAAGGACGCGGCAGAACCTCTTGAATTCATGACGCTGTCAAGTAGGAGAGGAATCGGCAAGGTCATCAGTGCCAAAAACCATGTAGGTGTAATTGCTATGCAGGATGGCACCCAAATTGAAATTCTTCCGAAATTATACTCCCGGGACGAGGAAAGCTCCAATACACAAACGAAGAGCATCTTCATCCAAATGCTTCGGTCCATTCAGGATATTCCGAATAAACAATTCAGTCCAACGAGCCTTCAAGCGGAGAAAAATAATATACTCAACATCTTCATTCGCATGTTTATAGAAGAAACGATAACATTAGTCAAGCGCGGACTTAAATCGGATTATCGGGAGCATCGTGACAACGAATTCTTTTATAAGGGTAAGCTACAAGTTGCCCAGCACATTAAACATAACGCAGCTCACAAGGAACGCTTCTATATTGAATATGACGAGTATAGCGTCAATCGACCGGAGAATCGGCTGATCAAGACCACGATAGAGTTATTGCTGCGGATCAGTGGGAGTGCGGATAATCAGAAGGACCTATACTCGTTACTGGCTGCTTTCGACAACATCGAGACATCGGGTCAACTAGAACAGGATTGGGCTAGTATTTCAACGGATCGATCCATGAAGGACTATCAGACGATTCTGGAATGGTGTCGCTTATTCCTGTCAGGCCAGAGTTTCACACCGTTTAAAGGCGAAAGTCTAGCTTATGCCCTTCTGTTCCCGATGGAGAAGGTTTTCGAAGGATATGTGGCTGGACTTATAAAAAAGGTGCTGGTACATCGTCATGTGCAGATTAAGGCACAGGATCGAACCTACCGTTTGTTCCATAACCCGGCGAGATTTCAACTAAAACCGGATATTGTCGTTCAAGGTCCATCTGGGGTTGTAATATTGGATACGAAGTGGAAGCTGCTCTCTACTGCCCCGGATTACGGCATTTCACAATCGGATATGTATCAAGCATATGCTTACGGCAAAAAGTATGGAGCTACTAAGGTTTACCTGCTCTATCCCTGGTTACCTCAGCTTTCAATGATTAAACAGCCTGTCGGGTATGAAAGCGGGGACGGTGTGGAAGTTCACGTTACCTTTTTGGATTTGAGCCTTGGAAAAGCATGTGTGGATGCCTTATCTGTTGAATTACTGAATACGGCTCTTGGTAATGATTAGATGTATGTCATATTAGGACAGTCCGTTGTATAATTAGACAAGAACCTACTTGCAAAGGAGATCGCTATGATTACAGGAGAATTAAGACAAAAAGTAGACCGGATTTGGGAGACGTTCTGGACCGGCGGCATAACCAATCCATTAAGCGTAATCGAACAGTTTACATATTTGTTGTTCATTAAGGGCCTGGATGAAACGGAAACACGTAAGGAAAATGAATCGATGCTGCTGTCTGTTCCATTTACAGGGCTGTTTCCAAGTGACAAGCAGCATCTTCGTTGGAGTCAATTTAAGGATTTTGATCCGCAGCGAATGTATGATGTTGCTTCCAATGAAGTATTTCCGTTTATTAAGTCACTTCATGGTGACAAGGATTCAGCCTATGCCAAATACATGGGCGATGCCATCTTTATGATTCCGACTCCTAATATGCTTGTACGCATTGTCGAGGGCATTGATACGATTGATATGAAGGATAGGGATACCAAAGGGGATTTGTACGAGTATCTATTATCCAAAGTAGCTACAGCTGGAACGAACGGACAATTCCGTACGCCAAGACACATTATCGAAATGATGGTCGCTTTAATGAAGCCGACACCGGAAGATATCATTTGTGACCCGGCTGCGGGTTCGGCGGGTTTTCTGGTTGCCGCAGGAGAATATTTACGAGACCATCATGCCGATTTATTCTTGGTTCAGGGATTGAAAGAGCATTTCAACAATTATATGTTCTTTGGTTTCGATATGGACCGTACAATGCTGCGTATCGGCGCTATGAATATGCTGCTTCATGGTGTGGATAACCCGAATATCGAATACCGCGATTCCTTGAATGAAAACAATACGGACAAAGACAAATATACGTTAATCTTAGCCAATCCGCCGTTTAAAGGGTCGCTTGATGCGGATGCGGTAGCAGCGGATCTGCTGCGTGTGACTCGCACGAAGAAGACAGAGTTGTTGTTCCTTGCGCTGTTTCTTCGAATGCTTAAAGTGGGTGGGCGCTGTGCTTCCATCGTGCCGGATGGTGTCTTATTCGGCAACAGTACGGCACATAAAGATATTCGTAAGGAGATTGTAGAAAATCATAAGCTGGAAGCGATTATCTCGATGCCAAGTGGGGTATTCAAGCCGTATGCTGGGGTGTCTACAGCCATTATGATCTTCACCAAAACCGGTGCAGGCGGTACGGATCACGTTTGGTTCTATGACATGAAGGCGGACGGATATTCGCTTGATGACAAGCGGAATCCGATTGAGACTAACGATATTCCGGACATTGTTGAGCGGTTTGGTAATAAGGATGCTGATCTGGAGCGTAAACGTACAGAGAAGTCTTTCCTGGTTCCGATAGACGAGATCCGTAATAATGCCTATGATCTCAGTATTAACCGCTACAAGGAAACGGAGTATGAGGAAGTCCAATACGAGGATCCGAAGGTCATACTCGCTTCACTCAAGCAGCTCGAGAAGGAAATAGTTGAAGGGCTTGGGGAACTGGAGGCGTTGTTGGGGTGAAGGAATATCAGGTAATCGATCTTCTAGAAAGTGTAATAAGTGGTGAATGGGGTAATGAACCTAGCGGTGAACAAGATGTCTTTGTTCTGCGGACAACAAATTTTTCAAATAATGGAAAGATAGATTATAGCAAGGAAGTTGTTAAACGAAATATCGATGAAAAAAAAGTAGACGCTAAAAAGTTAAATTATGGTGATATAATTATTGAGAAATCAGGCGGTAGTATTGATCAACCTGTTGGCAGAGTTGTTTTTTACGATCTTCGTGACAATACTACTGCTTATCTTTGTAACAACTTCACATCGGTGTTGCGTCCAAATACCGAACTTGTAAACCCAAAATTTCTTTTCTATTTTTTATTTTATCTTTATAGATGTAAAGCAGTTTTGAAATTTCAGGATCAGACTACAGGTATTATTAATCTGAAGTTAAATAATTACTTAAGAAACAGCACTATTTCTATTCCTATGCTCGAGAAACAAGAACATATTGTAAAAATATTAGATAAAGCTCAATCTCTGATTGAACAGCGTAAAAAAGCAATAGCTAAACTTGATGAATTAGTTCAAGCTGTGTTTATGGATATGTTTGGGAATCCGGTGACGAACCCTATGGGATGGGAAGTACAAAAATTAAAAAGTTTATCGACAAAGATCTTAAGTGGCAATACTCCAAAAGGTGGAAGTCAAGTATATGTCGATAAGGGTATTATTTTTTTCAGAAGCCAGAATATCTGGAAAAATAGAATTGAGACAGATGATGTTGCTTATATCGATGAACAGACCCATTGGAAGATGAGTCAGACAATTTTAAAAAACAGGGACATATTAATAACAAAAACTGGTCGTATTAATACTGAGAATAGCAGTCTGGGGCGAGCGGCCCTATTCTTAGGTGAGGATGATAGCGCAAATATAAATGGACATGTTTATTTAGTAAGGCTGAAAAAAGGATATATACATGAATTTGTTCTTTATATCCTGATTACGGATGAATATAGGGATTATATAAGGGAAGTGTGTGTTGGAGGAATAGACAAAAGGCAAATTAACAAGGAGCATTTGGAGGAGTTTCCCATTATAATGCCTCCGATTGATCTCCAGCAACGCTTCGCCGACTGCGTGCGCCAAGTCGACAAATCGAAGTCCAAGATGCAGCAAGGGTTGAAATACCTAGAATCCAACTTCCAGGCACTTTTACAAAAAGCCTTTAAGGGCGAATTGAAAGTGAAGGACGGTGTAGTGGTTTAGATGAGTGATATGCAACTATCTAACTTTGGATTTCTCAGTGAAATAAAGACCTATACTAGTTTTGCTGGCGCAAGTATCGAGGCGGAGAAAGCTCTGGTTGTCAGTCCTGCGACCAGCGCTATCCTTTGTCGGCGGGCGTTGGAACTTGCTGTAAAATGGTTGTTTACCTACGATAGTGATTTGGTAATTCCCTATCAAGATAATTTGTCGAGCCTTATTCATGATGTATCTTTTCTCCGCGTAATAGATCAATCGATGTTACCTCAGCTGAAATATATTACAAAGCTGGGTAATGTAGCAGTTCATTCGAATGCAACGATCAGCCGCGGCGAAGCGATTCTATCCCTTCGCAACCTGCATAACTTCATAAGCTGGATCGATTACTGTTACTCGGTCGAGTATACGGCGAGAAGCTTTGATGAACAAATCCTTTTGGAAGATAACAAGCAGCAAGAAAAAGTTAGACCTCAGGAGCTGCAGGATTTGTACGATCGCTTGGGTTCGAAGGATCGCAAGCTGGAGGATCTGGTCAAAGAAAATGAAGAGCTCCGGAAGCTGCTGACAGCACGTAAGGCAGAGAATATTCAGGACTACGACTTTGTACCGGATGAAATCAGTGAATACGAGACCCGTAAACGTTACATTGATCTGGAGCTGAAGCTAGCCGGATGGATGTTTCAAAGAAATGTGCTGGAAGAGTTTGAAGTACAAGGTATGCCAAACAGACAAGGTATCGGTTATGTCGATTATGTGTTATTCGGTGAGAACGGGAAGCCGCTTGCGGTCGTGGAAGCGAAACGGACCAGCGCGGATCCTAATGTGGGCAAGCAGCAAGCGAAGCTCTATGCGGATTGTTTGGAGCAGCGATATGGACAGCGTCCTGTAATTTATTATACGAATGGATTTGTAACGAACTTCTGGGATGATCTTCATTATGTTAGTCGGCTGGTATCTGGGTTCGCAAGTCAGGATGAGCTGCAATTGCTCATGAACCGGCGTTCGATTCGTAAACCGTTAGAGGAAGTACAAATCAACAACTCCATTGTGAATCGCCCGTATCAGCATGAAGCAGTCCTTTCGGTTTGCGACGCTTTAAACAAGGGGCAGAGGACCACATTGCTCGTTATGGCAACAGGAAGCGGGAAAACACGCACCGCGAGTGCCATTGTTGATGTGCTGAGCCGATATAACTGGGTTAAGAATGTGTTATTTCTTGCGGATCGTACAACGCTTGTCCGTCAAGCAAAAAACAGCTTCAGCCAGTATTTGCCTGATATGACACTGTGTAACCTACTGGACAGCAAGGACAATCCAGAGACGGCAAGGATCGTATTCTCTACTTACCCAACGCTGATGAATGCAATCGACGAGGCCAAGCGCAAGGATGGCAAAAAGCTGTTTACTGTTGGTCATTTCGACTTAATTATTATCGATGAATCGCACCGCAGCGTCTATAAGAAATATAAGGCCATATTCGATTATTTTGATGCCATTCTAATGGGCTTGACGGCAACACCTAAGGATGAAGTCGACAAAAATACATACGATGTATTCCATTTAGAGAATGGTGTTCCGACCTATGCCTACGAATTGGAGCAAGCAGTCAAAGAAGGACACTTAGTGGATTATCGTACGGTGGAAACTACGACAAAGATTATGGATGATGGGATCCGCTACGACGACCTCTCGGAAGAAGAAAAAGAGCAATACGAAGAAGTGCTGCTAGAGGATGAAGAAGAGGAACCACTGGATATTGACAGTGCAGCGATTAATGAGTGGCTGTTTAACCAGGATACGATAGACCGGGTTCTGCAGTTTGTTATGGAGCGTGGCCTGAAGGTTGAAGGCGGAGACAAGCTGGGCAAGACCATCATTTTTGCCAAAAACCATCGGCACGCGGTTGCGATCGTGGATCGATTCGATAGCCTGTATCCGGCATTAAAGGGGCATTTTGCGCGGGTCATTGATATCAAAACGAAATATTATCAATCTTTGATTGATGATTTTTCCATATGGAGCAAGCTTCCTCAAATGGCTGTTTCTGTTGATATGCTGGATACTGGTGTAGACATACCTGAGGTTGTCAACTTGGTATTTTTCAAGAAGGTTCGCTCGAAGTCAAAGTTTTGGCAGATGGTGGGTCGAGGGACGCGGTTGTGTAAAGACCTGCATGGTATTGGCGAGGATAAGAAGGAGTTCTTGATCTTTGACTTTTGCCGAAACTTTGAGTATTTCCGGGCCAATCCGAAAGGAAAGGATAGCGATATAACCGAAACTTTATCGGAGAAGCTGTTCAATGTTCGTACGCAGATTGTGCGTGAGCTCCAGCAACTGCGTTTTCAGGAACCGGAGTATATCGCTCACCGCACTGATTTGGTGGAATTGCTAAAGGATAGCGTGAAGGCTCTGAATGAAGAACATTTTCGCATTCGACAGCATATCCAATATGTCCATAAATATAAAAGTGACGCTGCATGGCGCTCCTTAAGTGATACCGATATGGGGGATTTGAAGGAGTATATTGCTCCTCTTGCCGTTTCTTTAGGCAATGACGAATTAGCGAAACGGTTTGACTATATGATGCTAATCATCGAATTGGCTAAACTTCAGGGAACGCAATCGGTGAAGCCGATTCGCAAAGTCATTGAGACGGCTGAAAAGCTATCCAAGTTGGGGACGATTCCTCAAATCGTCGCCCAGCGAAATGTAATAGAGAAGGTCATGACGGCAGATTTTTGGGAAGAAGCGGATATCTTCGAAATGGAGAAAGTACGTGAAGCTTTACGGGATCTTATTAAGTTCCTGGAACGTGAAACGCAGCAAATTTATTATACGAATTTTAAAGATGAGTGGCTTGCCATAGAAGAGAGCCGCGGCTTCTATAACACCAATGACCTGCAAAATTATCGTAAAAAGGTTAGCCAATATTTGCAAACTAACAAGGATCAACTAGCTATCTATAAACTACGCAACAACAAACCCATCACAAAACAAGACTTGGAGACTCTTGAACATATCCTGTGGGCAGAGCTTGGAACCAAAGAAGATTATGAACGGGAATATAAAGATTTACCGGTAACTAAGCTTGTTCGAACGATAGTGGGGCTTGATCAAGAGGCCGCGAATGAAGCATTCATGATATTTCTTCAAGAAAATCGTTTGAATGTCAATCAACTACGGTTTGTGAAGTTGATTATCGAATATGTAGTTAAAAATGGCATTATTGAAAAGTCAGTTCTTCAAGAGGAGCCGTTCCGCACGGTAGGCAGTATCACGGAACTGTTCAGTAGTAATCTGGACGATGCGCGGGCAATTATCGGTATTATTGATGCGATTAATAAGAACGCAGAGTTTGTTGGAGCTTAGATAATACTTTGAATTGAGACGACGATTTGTCGTCTTTTTCTTTTAAGGAAGGCCAGATCCATTGTTTCAACCCTACTGGTCAACTTGAGCTTGAAGAATATATTGTGATCCTTCAGTTGGAATGAACATTTTGTAGAAAAAACGAGAATCTTGCAGGTTATCACTTCTTGTTTGGAGAATATTTACAAAGCATATCTTGAAGCAATACTTTTAGCGTTAACAGGTCTCATTAACAGTAAAAGTATCGAAAATCAATTGACTCAGTATATGTTTAGTAACGGAGTGGTTAATCACTACATTGATGAACTACTTCAGGATAAGAAACCCAGTTAGCCATTCAATAAGCTATAGATATCAAAATGGAACTTATGTATATATTATCGTATTGTTTGTGAACTTAGAATGATACGGAATATTGGTTGCAGCATTTCAAATTACAACTTTTAATAAAGAGAAGATGATAAAAATTGAGAATTCATAAAATCATTATATTGAGCAAATATAAAATTTTTAACCCAGGTCAAGTTTTCTTATTCGGAGACGATTTTGTACAGGGGATAGTGGGGGTGAATGGAAGTGGAAAATCAATTCTACTAGAATTGATTTCTAATATTTTCATTGAGGCTGTAAATCAAATAACAAAAGTGAATCATACAAGCAAGATTGAGTTTGAGATTATATATTCAATGGTCAAAGATCATATGTTCAATAGTGCCCTTTATAATATTAGAGGAAACTGGGGAAATATAGACCGTTTAAATATAAAGATTTCTAATCGTGAGAATGAATTCGGAATGTGGATTTTGAATGATAGAGAAGAAGTGAAAATTGAAAACTTAAACCTCTATTTTGTCTTCTTCCCTCGGAGAATTATTGTATATTCATCTGGACACAATGAAAATATTAGCAATGAAATATATAATTATAAATTGTATTCTTTTATAGAAAGAGATAATTTAGCTGTTAAAAGGAACAATGCTGGAGAAATAATTAATGAAGGTGTTTTAGAGAGATATAATGAGATATTTTATTATTTTGACGATAAGATTAGTAAATTAGCGATCCTAACAGCATTTCTTTATAAGTCAATAAATCAAGATTTTATAAAGCAATTTATTGATGAAGTATACGTAGAATCATTTAAATTAAGGTTTGACGAAAGTGATATTTATGGTAATAAAATTTATTTTGATGAAAAAGTAGCTTACTTATTAAAAGAACTTTATGGTATTCATAGTACCAAACACACAAATGAAAATGGACTTGAGTATTACCAATACTTATTGCATGATAATGTGACTAAAGAAAAAAGTGCGTTGTTAGCCGTCTTTGAAGGTTTTCACAGGTTATATGAATATAATGTATATAAGATTAAGAAAAGAACTAGAAAAAGGATAGTTCATAGTTTTGAAAAAAATAAAAACTTGTTAATTGATTGGAATATTGCAAATAATAGAGTATTTGAGCTGCTTGATATTATAATGAGAACAAATAGTGGTGATGTATTTGATTTAAGAGCATTTTCTGATGGCGAATACCAGTTATTGCAACTTATTAGTATTCTGAACATTTTTAGTGGAAGCAATAACTTGTTTTTATTGGATGAGCCGGAGACACATTTTAATCCAAGTTGGAAATCATTTTTTGTTTCTTATCTCACAAAAGTAGCTGATAGAAATTCATTTGTTATTTTTACTTCACATAACCCTGAAGTCATTACGGACCTAAAAAAAGAAAATGTAATCAATATGAAAAGAGGATTTCAAAATAGCTTATTAATTGAGACTTTTGGCGCTAACCCCAATATTATTAGTGCAAATTTATTTGATAAGAAAAACACTGTATCTGAAATAGCTAACCAAAAAATTAGTGAGTTCAGAAATAAGATTAACCAATTAAATGAAAACAAGGACACAATGGGTCTAGAGTGTCTGCAGAAGGAAATTGAAAGTGAACTAGGAGATTCATCTGAACGCTTAATGCTACTACTTGAGATTAAAAAGAGGATGAAATAAATGTGGTACTTTTATAGGAAGTTCGACAGTGAAGAAATAACTAGTATTGTAGCGCAAGTTAATGACTTATTTATTAAAATTCTTGATGAACACGAATTTGTTTTTCCTGATTGGATGGAACCAATTATTCTAAAAGAGTATTTTAAAAACTTAAAAAGCCATTATAGATTAAGTTTGGATGAAGAAAAGACTAAACTAATTGATTCTTTTAACATGAATACCCAAATTGAGAGAATTTGCAAAAATGAGATTAGTCCCATATCGTATGAAGAATTATTAAGAAATGCATCAACTGATTTTATTAAATGTATTGAAAATATAAAGTTAATTCAAGAGTATCTTTATGAAAATTTGCTTAAGCTTAAACATTTTAGTGATAAAGCAATGACATTTAAAAATTATTATGAAAATTTTTATAAGGAAACGATTGAGTATGTTTGTCCATTTTGCGGACTTGATAATATGTTGACCTCCAAAGACTTGTATAGAGAAGCATTTGATCACTATCTTCCCAAGTCAAAATACCCATTTGTTTCATTTTTAAGAGAAAATCTCTTTCCTATTTGTAACACGTGTAATTCATTGTATAAAAACGATAAAAACCCTAATGATTATGGAAAGTCATTCTATCCCTTTACTGCACAGTTCAATGATTGCAAGTTATCATTTGAAATAATTTCTGGAAAGATTGAAGAAACAGAAATAAATAGTAATTATTTTCAAGAGGAGATAGAAACTTGGAATAGTTTGTTAGATATAAAGAATAGGATAAATAATTTTGCCGATTTTAACTTGAATGGTTGGGTATCAAATATTTCAGAAGCAATGAGGAATTACGGTGTTGATTTTGAGCACGCTTTAAATGCAGAAATAAAGGCATGTAAACCCCAAATGCAAGATCATAAGTTTGTTAAAAAAGCTGTATTGGAAGCTTTACAGGGAGTAGAAGAGGATGATGCTTTGCCGACTGTGCTAGAAAAAATATTGCTTATGTCGTAGCGCTGATCCAGTTTGCTCCTTTTGGATAACCCTCCAAGTACTTTGATTACCTGCCTGGTAATGAAATTAAGGATTATATGAAATGTATCCAGATGTATTTAAAGTCTGATGACTGATTCATCAAAGAAGCCGGGTTATCTACATATCAACTTATAATATAAAGTTGCGAGATGAATAATTCAATAAAGACCTATTTTCTATACTACAACTTACCCAAACAAAGCGGTTATTTATTGCTTTGTTTGGGTTTTTTCGTATTTTCACAGGACTTACTGCCTATATTGTCGAATTATCAGTAAAGGGATTTTATTCCATAGGAACGTATATTCGATGACAACCTATTGTCTAATCATTATGTTTAAATATGATCAACAGACATTAGCGATGGAGGGATTAGGTAATGGCATTTCTGAAATGCTCGGAATGCACCAATATGCTAAAGGCAATTCAAATTTCCAACAAAATCAGCCAAGTCGGGGAGCAACGATGGCTTGAATATTCGCCAACTGGAATTAAATGCTCAGACTGGACTCCCGTAATTGAAAACCTCCGAGGATTCGCAGAAGGAATCTACTGTCCGTCTTGTTTTACTATCGTTCCTCTGGAGAAAGAAGAATTTGTACTTTGTGAAGATAACCGAATTCCTGGCGTAGTAAGTCATGAATTTTCATCAGAAGATGTACTGGATAAGCTTAAGAAGTTGGCCGAGGAAGAAGCCGCCGAGATTTATGTACATAAACTTCCTGCGAAGGAAGCAACTTTTGCAGATATCCCTGAGTCTACACCAGAACCCATTAAGGATGCTTTACATCGAATGGGAATTAAGTGGTTATATTCTCACCAAGCAGAAACGGCCGATGCAGTCCATTCTGGGTCGAATGTTGTCTTGGTTACTTCGACGTCATCCGGAAAGACGTTGTCCTATAACCTGCCAATTCTTAGTCATTTATATAACTATCCCGAAGAACGTGCATTATACATATTTCCAACAAAAGCGTTAGCAAATGATCAGTTGGATCAAATTAGGCGTTTTGGCTTGCAACAGGCGGAGAATTATTCTTCCTTGGATGAGTGGTTTGAGACCCAGTTGCATTTGGGAGATCGTCTGATTCATATTGGTCGGCTGGATGGGGATACCGAGAATGGGCCGCGGCAGCGAATCATGGAAAAAGCACAGGTATGGATGACGAATCCGGATATGATTCATTATTCCATTCTCGGGCAAGTTCAGAAGGTGAAGTACGCGACCGCCCACCACATTCGGAATTATCTGCGGAACCTCAAATTTATCGTGCTTGATGAGATGCATATGTACCGCGGCACATTCGGAAGTCATGTCGCATTAGTACTCAGACGTCTGCTTAAGGTTTGCCGAGAACTTGGTAATGCACAAAATATCCAGATTATCACGAGCTCAGCAACGATTGAAAATCCTACTAGATTAGCAGAGGATCTTACGGGCTTTAGCGGATTTACCCTCATCAATACAGATGGTTCCGCCCATCAGAAGAAGGGGATCGTCCTCTGGAATCCTGGCATGTCAGCCGACGAACAAGTCCGCCGCGCGCCTTCTACTGATGCCATTACGATGGCGAAACAAATTATGACTGTGGATCAGAAGGTGATTAAGAGTATCATTTTCCAGCCTTCTCGCAGCCAGACGATGGTCTTTACCCGCTATATCAAAGACGTATTGCGCCAGCCTCTCCGGTTACCTAAAGAGAAAGTGGATGGAGAAAAACTCGCGGCTTTTTATACTGGAATCTTACCGAATGATACCCGGAAAAGGATTATTGAGCGGCTCAAGTCCCATGATATTCATGTCATTATTACGACCAATGCCCTTGAAGTCGGGATTGATATCGGTGATTTAAGTCTCGCCGTTCTTGTTGGTTATCCCGGATCGAAAGCGGCATTCTCCCAACAGATTGGGCGCGTAGGCCGCAAAGGCGAGGGAGTCGCTGTCTTGATCCTGCAGGACGAACCGCTTCAGCAGTATTACATGCGAAACCCACTGGAGTTCATTCACAAGGCTCCGGAAGTAGTTCGAATTAATCCAACAAATTACAAGTTGTTGGCTTTGCATATTCCTCTACTGAGAGAAGAGCTCGGGAGAGAAGTTACGAAGGAAGACTTGCAGAACATGTTCCCCGGGTTAGTTGAAGACTATATCGAGACTGTTCTCCAAGTTGCCGCATCAGCGAATCAGGAGGAAGTTGTTGATAAAAAGTTTAGTCTTCGATCCATCTCCGGGCAAAACTACAGCGTCACTATTCGTGGACAGAATCAAACGATAGTTGATGGTCTGGATGAATGGAGTGCTCTTCGTGACTTTCATGAAGGCGCGATTTATTGGACTCCTGGAGAAAAAGGCTATCGGGTAGACTCTATCAATCGCAGAAAAGGCGAAATCATTCTATTGCCCATTCAAGAACTAACCTATTACACTCAATCTACTTATCGTGATGCCATCGATATTATGCAGACTTATCAGAAGCAAAATATCGAAGGAATCGATATGGCCTATGGTGAACTGGAGATCAAGCGGAGTGTCTTCGGTTATAAAAAAGTTTACTTCGGACAGAAGCATGAATCGGAGCAGGTTCAATTGGATCATCCGTCCGTCACCCGATTTACTCCCGAAGGAATGTGGGTTACATTAGCGGATTCCCAATGGGGTCACTTGAAGAATAACATCCAGGAATGGGTAGATGAAGGCAGACCCGTTGATCTGTTGGCCGAAGGCTCTCTTCACGCTGCAGGTCACGCTATGACTTCCGTTATTCCTGACCTCATTATTTGTGACGCGAATGACTTTACAGGTTTTTCGGCGAGCGGGATGACGGCTTTTGCGAATAGACCTGTTATCGGCTTCTATGGCGAGAACGGGTCTGGTCTCGGAACCATCGAGGCGATTTACGAAAAACTCCCTCATGTGCTACGAAAAGCGCTTGAGCTTATTGAGAGCTGCCCTTGTGCTGAAGGATGTCCTAGCTGCGTGCAGCTCCCAGGTAAAGGAAATATTGAATTATTCAAACCTGGAGCCAAAATGCTGCTGAAGATTTTGATTGAAGGGATCGATTAAGAATGCCAGTAATTTGTTCCGCTTGCGGAGGCCAAAGACCTTACGGGGACTTCGTTCAAGTCAGTTATAAAGCAGATTCGGAGGGCTATTACCGTAAGATTCATCAACGGGCAAACGGGATTCGAATTTCGGAGTGGCATTCCCTTGCACCCGATATGGAGTCCTATATAAATAAACAAGCCGGCGTTTATTGTACGCATGATGGATGTTTGATCTTGGACGGGATGTTGACACCGGAAGAAATGGAAATGATCTCAGACCGAAGACTTCCCGTGCAACAAGCATTCGATAGTGATGTGCTCGTCCAGAACTTGCTTGAAGTAGGAACTCGTGTCCGAAGCGAAGTGCATGTGCATCAAATTGACGCCAATCAAGGCGCTTATGCTGAACAAATCCTTATGCCCAGTTGGCTGCAACGGAAGCTTCATTCTCTGGGGATCAATAAGCTGTATGAGCATCAAGGAGAAGCCATACAGAACATCCGGGAAGGACGCAATGTAGTTCTCTGTACGAAAACCGCATCTGGAAAATCATTGGCTTACAATGTTCCCATCATGGAAAAATTGGTATCTGATCCGGATGCGTGTGCGCTATATTTGGCTCCGTTCAAAGCATTGGTCGAAGATCAGTTTACCCATTTGAAAGAATGGGCCGATGATATAGAAGAGCAGGGAAATAAAATTTCGCTTAATGGATTTTCGCGATTCACTGTGAATGCACAACAAATATCTGTTGGACTTCTTCATGGGCAACGGAACGTTCCAGAGCATATGAGAAAAGATCAGGCGTCTAGCTTCGTGTTCTCTGAGGGGCGCTATTGGCTGACCAACGTTCACTATCTGCACTTAATTCTTCAAGGTGCAAGTTCACCTAAGGGGAAAGGCCCTGGACTGTTGCGCTTTCTGCAAAATCTTCGGTTTGTTGTTATTGATGAGCTTCATCAATACTCAGGCTTGTTAGGTTCAAAGGTTTCTTTGGTCCTTCGCAGATTAAGAATGTTATGTGACAGGTTGGGGAATAAAAACGTCCAGTTTATTGCCTGCTCGGCTACCATTGCTAATCCAAAGTATCTAGCTGAAGAATTAACAGGAATGCGTGGACTGAAAGGATTTCATGAAATATCGGGTGTACAAGCGCCAGTAAAGAAGAAAGCGATTTTGATGTGGAATCCTGGCTTATCAGACGATGAACAGAAGAAAAGGGCTGTTGTTTCCGATCTCTATGAAATTCTGCGCACGATCTACAAGGATGGAAGATGGCCAAGAAGTATCATTTTCACAAGCAACCGCCAGCAAGCCCAGCTTTTAAGTCGTGAATTAAACATGATATTGCGCAGCCATCTTCATGATCATGGCGGGCTTTCGGCAGACGAACCACATGAGTTTTTTCTGCCGTACCATGCATACCTCACGCAAGAAGTTAAAGAACGAACCATACAAAAACTTGAGCAAGGCGAGATCCTTGGAGTGGTCACTACTAGCGCCCTAGAGGTCGGAATTGATGTGAAGTGTCTGGATGTATGTATATTGTTGGGGTATCCAGGTTCTCAGGCCTCCTTTTGGCAGCAGGCTGGTCGTGTGGGGCGCAGCAGAGACGGTGTGGTGATTATGATGGTTCAGGAAGAGCCATTGCAGCAATACTTTGCCCGCAACCCTGAAGAATTCTTTACGCTTTCGCCTGAATCAGCGGCGATCAATACAACGAATCCCAAGCTATTAAAGGAGCATCTCGCATACGCAGCTCACGAACTGGGAGGAACGTTGACGAATGCTATGAATTATGTTCGCTCTTCGGCGCTTCGCAAGGTGGTTGCGGAAGCAAGCGACCAGTGGCAGCAGCTTGAAGGGAAACTACACTATCAAGGAGAAACACCCCGGTATCAAACTTTGTTCACTATGGGCGATACCTATACGGTTGTAACCAAGAACGGGTGGAATGAGGACATCCTATTTCAAAGTGTGGACGGACGTTCCT
Source organism: Paenibacillus sp. GYB004 (assembly GCF_036577605.1). Classification (NCBI taxonomy): domain Bacteria; kingdom Bacillati; phylum Bacillota; class Bacilli; order Caryophanales; family Paenibacillaceae; genus Paenibacillus; species Paenibacillus sp. GYB004. The sequence continues at coordinate 1,241 of NZ_JARBDB010000069.1, read as the reverse complement.
TGATTCGAGATTATCACGTAGATGCCGTATTTCTGGGACCTGACAATCGTACCTTCTATAAGGTCAAGTGGGTCAATAACAGGCAACGCAAAGTGGTTGTAGAGCCAGTAAGAACGGATTATCATACTCGCGGAATTGTTCGTGATAGCATTGAAATCCATGATGTTACCAATCCTCTGATAAGTGACGCGGCGATCAAATCCAATCTTGGAAGCATCATCGTAAAACGAAGCACATTTGGCTATAAAAAAATCTATAATCACGGCGCAATGCCTCTCGAAACCGTACAATTAACAAACACATACCCTGTCAGTTTCCAAACAGAGGCATTTTGGCTGATGTGGGACCACCAAGGAAGGGATGAACTTAGAGGTCTGCTCAAGGATGTGCAGAATTGCGAATCCATTGACTTGGAGAACTTGGTTGAGGGAAGCCTTCATGCCGTTGAACATGCAATAGCTTCGGCGATACCGGCTGTTGTAAGGTGCAGTATGGCTGATTTTCAGCACACTTCTTTTTATTCTGGCTCAGCCTTGTTTGGAATGCCTGGAATGTTCTTCTATGACAGCCAAGCGGGAGGCGGTTCGGGTATAGTCGAGGTCGTCGCTGAAAAGTTCGGGGTTCTCTTGGAAAAAGCACGACAGATCATCAGCAGCTGTGGTTGTTCGGACGGCTGTCCGTCGTGCATTCAGTTATTTCATTGTGAAAAACAGAATGAGCCGCTGCACAAGGCTGGGGCCTTATTGGTAATCAACCATTTACGAAAATCATTCGGATAAAGGGAGCTTAAAGCCATCTTAGTCGCGGCACATTAACCCCAAGGAGTGAGGAATATGGATAAATTCCGGGCTTATGGCCAGTTTCTCAAACGAGGTGAACATATATATCGTACATCCGCCCATCTTCAGTGGGGAGACTCAACGAAATCTTTAGGATGTTGTGTACTACTTAACCCGGGGTCAGCCACGTTGGAAAAAGTCGCTCCTGAACTATACTCTCGTTTATTAGCAGATGGAAAGGCACATGGCCAAGTTATTCCTGACCCAACCATGAATCAATTGGCCACGTTATTGGAACGAATTTATGGACAATCCCTAGAGGGGCAGTTTAAGATATATAATCCTGAATTTCGAAAGCCCATAATCTTAGAACTGAGTAGTTCATCAGTAGAATACAATCTGTAAATAACAGGAAAACAACCTAGTGCACAAAGCATAGGTAGGGAAAACGGATAGTTTTTC